>JAQYVW010000088.1 GCA_030145325.1 Desulfurivibrionaceae bacterium | reverse complement strand
GAATTGGTTAAAAAATTTCTCAGCAGAAACTCCTGTAAGATAAAGAAATAGCCAGCCCACTAAACATCTGTCATGCAAGTACCTTCACCGTAACTCTACCGCAGAAACCAATAGCCACCGCCTGCTGATATCTTTCGGATCGTCATCCTTGCTGAGTTAAGCAAAGTTGGTCTTTATTGGTAATCATCCATACCTCTACACGGATTGTTCTGAGGCCAGTTGCCAGAAGGCTTTAACACTTTCTCGCTGCAGATTTTTCTTGGTGGAACAAAGACCAACCACATACGGTTCAAGCTTTGGTGAATTCTCAACAATCACCACCTTATCGCGAAAAGGACTCCGTTCAAGAACCAGTTGTGGCACAATCCCGATGCCACATCCCAAGGTAACCATGGGAATAATGGCCTCATTGCCGGAAACCTCGGAAGTGATATTCGGGGTGACCCGATTCTTCTTCATCCATTTTTCCAGCCGCCGGCGTGACAAACCTCTTTGGGGGAGAACCAATGGCGCGCGATTGAGATCTAGTTGGCCGGATGGGGTGGTCGGCACCGAGCCATCCAGTTGTTTCGGGGCGATGAATACCAAGGGAGTCGTGGTGATGGGCAGAAATTCAATCTTGGACCGGTTTCTATCGGGGAAAGCGGCAACCGCCAGATCAATCTCACCGGTCTGGACTTGTCGAACCGATTGCTCTGCAGCCCCGGTTCGCAATGCCAGTTGCACCTCAGGATAAGTCCTTCGATACGATTCCAGTAAATGGGGAAGCAAACTATAGACGGCGGTGATGGAGGCATAAATTGACAAACTGCCCCTCACTGCTTGCTGGTCTAGAATGGAAGAACGAAAACTCTGCCACTCCTGGATGGACTGGCGCGCGTAAACTTTAAATTGCTCACCTGCCGCAGAAAGGGTAACGGTTCGGTTATCACGCAGAAAAAGGGGCTGCTCCACTTGCTCTTCAAGTCGCTGAATGGTTCTGGTCAACGCTGAAGGACTCATATTACAGGCCTGACTTGCCCGGCTGAAATGAAGATGCTCGGCCAGGGTAAGAAATATTTCAAGCTCACGAATATCCATACAAGGCTCAAGGGGTTGAATAGTCACATAATAATACTCATGTTGCAAAACGAGCAACACAGCGTACCAAACAAATCAATTTACGCAACACAAAAAACAACGTAAGTTTGCCTAATTAAAAATTATAAACTAGTAATCTATTCTTCATAAAAAATTATCAGGAGAAAATCATGGCTGAAAACTATTTCAACTCGCTGCCCTTCGCTCGCCAACTCAATGAACTTGGCTCCTGCCGGTTCATGGAAGCCCATGAATTTACCAATGGTTGCGAATATGCCAAGGGTAAAAAGATTGTCATTGTCGGCTGTGGTGCTCAAGGTCTGAATCAGGGCCTCAACATGCGTGACAGCGGTCTGGACGTTTCCTACACCTTGCGTGATGCGGCAATCGCCGAAAAGCGCGAGTCATTCAAGAATGCCACGGAAAACGGTTTCACCGTCGGTACTTATGAAGAACTCCTGCCCACCGCCGATATCGTTATGAACCTGGCCCCGGATAAACAACACAGCAACGTCGTCGCAACGGTTGTGCCGTTGATGAAGCAGGGCGCTACCTTCTCATACGCCCACGGTTTCAACATTGTTGAAGAGGGAGTCCAGATTCGTTCCGATCTGACCGTGATCATGGTTGCCCCCAAATGCCCAGGTTCTGAAGTTCGTGCCGAGTACGTTCGTGGTTTCGGTGTCCCCACCCTGATTGCCGTGCACGGTGAAAATAATCCCAATGGCGACGGCCTGGAGATTGCCAAGGCCCTCTGTTCCGCCCAGGGCGGCGACCGGGCCGGTGTTTTGGAGTCTTCCTTCGTTGCTGAGGTCAAGTCTGACCTGATGGGCGAGCAAACCATTCTCTGCGGCATGCTGCAAGCTGGCGCCCTGCTCTGCTTTGACAAGATGACCGAAAACGGCATCGACGCCCCCTACGCCGTAAAACTGATCCAATACGGCTGGGAGACCATCACTGAAGCGCTCAAACACGGCGGCATCACCAATATGATGGATCGTCTCAGCAATCCGGCCAAACTGAAAGCATACGATCTGGCTGACGAGCTCAAAGACATCATGCAGCCCTTGTTCGAGAAACACATGGAAGACATCCTTTCCGGACAATTCTCCAAGACCATGATGGCTGATTGGGCCAACGACGATAAAAATCTCCTTACCTGGCGTGAAGCCACCGGCCAGACTGTATTTGAAAAGACCGAGGCCGCAGGTGATATTTCCGAACAGGAATACTTTGATAAAGCCATCCTGATGGTGGCGATGGTTAAAGCCGGGGTTGAGCTTGCTTTCGAAACCATGGTGATGTCCGGCATCGAGCCGGAATCTGCATACTACGAGTCACTACACGAGACTCCGTTGATTGCCAACACCATCGCGCGGAAGAAACTCTATGAAATGAACCGGGTTATTTCCGACACCGCTGAGTACGGATGCTACCTTTTCGCCCACGCATGTGTTCCCCTTCTCAAGGATTTCATGGGAGGAGTAAACACCGATGTAATCGGCAAAGGAATGGAGAATAAAGACAACGGCGTTGACAACCAGACCTTGGTAAGGGTTAACGCTGAGATCCGCAACCATCTCATCGAAGAGGTTGGTCAGGAGTTACGCGCTGCCATGAGCGGTATGCAGGCCATAGCTTCCGCCTGATCTTTAGCAAGACAGCTACCAACAAAAAGACCCTGCCATTTTGGCGGGGTCTTTTTGTTGGAGTTCATTCAGACTTGATCAACATGCTCAAACAAAGAGTTCAATAAAGGTAGGAACGGAACTAATCGGTAGAGCCGGAATAGATAAAATTTGGTGAAGAAATGTTTTCTTCTGAGCGCTTACTGATTCTGCAACTCCAAACGTCAATCGCTCTGCAAACGCAGGACAAATAAATCACCCATGATCCACTGACCACGCTCCTTACGAATGCCTTCCCTTTGGCAAACCTCTACAATAAAGCCGTGCTCAACGGCCAGGGTTTCGATATAGGTTTTGGCATGGGCGTAACGACCAGAGGCCCGGAGGATAAAATTTTCTTTATTGTAACTTTCGGTTGAAAAAAGAAAATAACTTCCCGGCCGGGCTTTACCCTGAATCTCCCCGAAAATCTTTGTTAAATCACCTAGGTATACAAAAACATCGGTGGCGACAAAAAGATCATACCCCTCATCACTCTCGGCAAGGAAACTGGTAATATCAGCAGCCTCCAATTGATCATAAACACCCTTCTTGGCGGCTTCCATAACCATTCCGGTGGACAAATCCACCCCGGTCAACCGTTTAGCGACGGCCCGGAAAGGCATCCCTGACAGCCCTGTGCCACAGCCAAGATCAATAACATGGTTAAAAAACTCCGGCGCAGTGGGTAAGTCCAGCAACAACCGACTCAACAACTCCGGTGTTTTATATTCCAACTCTTCAAGTAGACACTGATCGAACCGCTCAGAAAAATCATCGAAAAGAGTGCGCACGTACTCAGTGGGAGGAGCATGGGTTGTGGCCCCGGTCAATGCCGCCAGGATATGCTTAGCGGATTCGGTGTTATGACCAAGGACGGCAACGCGACGAAAACAGGCGATGGCTTCCTCTCGCTGATCTAGGTTATGATAAACAACACCTAGATTATTAAGGGCCGAGGGATGATCCGGCCTGACAGCTAGCACCTTGCGAAAACTTTTCACCGCCTCATCAAACTTCCGCAACTCGTTAAAAACAACGCCAAGATTATAAAGACAGTCCACGTCCTCAGGATCCAATTCAAGGGCACTCTCGTAGCAAGTCACGGCCGCCTCAAGTTTTCCTTGTGCCTTCAAAGCAAGACCAAGATTAAACCATATATCAGGATCATCAGGAGCAAGAGTTGCGGCCTGGGCATAATTTGCTGCCGCCTCGGCAAACTGATTCTGCTCAAAACAGACCACGCCGAGATTATAAAAAGCCTCGACATGATCCTCCGCTATCTTGAGAATAGACCGATAGGATGATGCGGCCCCTGGTAGATCTCCCTGCTGGTACTTGTCTATGGCAATCTGAAATTGTCTTTGCACAACCTTGCTGCCAGCTTCATTCCCCGACAAACCAATCCTCCAAGACATTTTTAGCCCCTCCTTTCACAGGTAGGAGCAAGGTTCATTTTCAAACAGGAATTAAAGTTCCTTTTAGTGATCTTATTTCATCGATACCTTGTGAAGGTTTACAGGGTGCCGGAGATATCTACATAAAACGGGGAGAATGCTACCATGGGGTCGGCTTCTAGGTCAAGACACCGATAGAAAGTGAAACAGAGGAGAGATATTATCTTATTGAAAGAAACCGAAGCCGCTTTCACCCTTTTCTTTGACTTGATACATCACCTTGTCAGCCTTGCGGATCAAGGTTTCCGGATCATCGCCATCTTCAGGAAAAACACTGATACCAATGGCCGCACCAATGGTACAAACCTTGCCGTTCACCAACACCGGCTGTTTGAAGGAATCAAGAATTTTTTCCGCCGCCACCGCCGCCGCTTGCTGCGTATGGATATCGTGCAGAATAACCATGAACTCATCACCACCATGCCTGGCCACGGTATCGGAACCACGCACTGCCGCAAGAAGTCGCCGCGCCACTTCTTCCAAAACATGATCACCAGCGGCATGCCCCAAGGTATCATTAATCATCTTGAAATCGTTGAGATCAATAAAAAACAAGGCCAGCTTATGACTATGCCGCTGAGCAAAAGCCAGACCGCTCTCAAGACGGTCAGCGAAGAGATGCCGATTAACCAGTCCAGTGAGAGGATCATGGTGAGCAAGAAACGCTATTCGTGCCTCATTGCGTTGTTTTTGTAACGCCAAGGCATACAGAGAAGAAAAACGCTCAATAACCTTTAAATCTTGTTCCGTGTACTCATTTTCACTGTTAGCCAAGGCCAACAAGCCACTCAACTTGCCTTTTAACATGACCGGAGCACCGAGAAAACGGTTGAGGGGAAAATGGCCTTCCGGCACTCCGACGGAGCGCGAGTCACTCTGGACATCATTTGACAGAAGCGATTGTTTATTGGTTAGCACCCAACCCCACAGCCCCCCCAACTTACGAAGGGAAAGTTCTTCCTCGGGCAAGATCATCCCCTTTTCTGCTTCAGAAGCTATTGCGGCCGGGATGAGTTCTTCATTCTCAATATCGATATAGCCGATAAAGCCATGGGGGCTTGCGGTCATTATCCTTGCTTCGGCAAGGATAAAGGTCGCGATGTCTGTCATTGAATTTGTCGAGATAAGCATTTCGGCAATCTTTGCTGCCGCTTCATTGAGATTAGCCTCAAAGGAAAGCTGTTTCTCCGCTAATTTTCGGGCGGTAATATCGCGAACAATGACAATCACTGAACGGTGGTCGTCATGAATGACCGGCAGAAAAGCGAGAATAATGGTTTTCCCGTTAATGATCACGGGATTGGTGTCAGTAACAAAAACCGCTTCTTCTTTAATATCGACCATGATCGCCTCAATCCTCTCACGATCCGCATCGGCAAAAAGATCCACCAGTCTACTGGCGAGAAGCTTTTCTTCGGAAACGTTAAGAACCTCCAATGCGGCCGGAGTTGCATAGACAATCTTGTAGTCACGAACAAACTCGACAATGCCTTCAGACATATTATCGATGGTGACCTCAAAATGCTTATTTGAGAAAAGAAGTTCCTTGGTCAGTTCACGTTGATAGATGTTTTCAAGACCTTTCACCTTACGACAGCATTTATCAACCCCACAACGATCCGCATGCTCAAGAACTTCCAAAACATTTTTGGCAAGAACCTTAAAAGGTCCCTTGGCGATACAGGCATTGGCACCCCAGGCGAGGAAATCAACCTCCTCTTCAGCGGCAATTCCAGAAATGATACAAACATAGGTGTCTTTAAGTCTCGACATCCGCCGGACAATCTTGCACAGCTTGTCTCCACCGATATTAGGCATCACCAGATCGGTAAAAATAATCGCCGGGGTGATATTCTCAAGGATCTCAAGGGCACGAAGGCCGTCTTCGGCCAAGAAGACATCGAAACCTTTCTTAGTCAGGAAATCACCCAACATTTTTAAAATTACCGGATGATTATCCACCACCAGAACATTTGTTCCCTTAACCGGTTTCATCTCTTTCCCCATTGCTCTTTTTTAACCAAGTTCTCACTAGACAATGCTCTATCTGAACATAAGGCATGCGTATTTATAAGTATATATACTTGCTAATGAGTGGTTATTTCTAGTTTTTTCTTCTGGTTAGCGACTTTTATTGCCGATGGCAAATATCAAATCGAGGTAAATATAATCGTCAGACTGGTTGATGATGGAAAAATATGCTATCAAGGAAAGAGGTATCTGCCTATGAATACAACATTTATCCCCTCTCATAAGCTAAACCAGTGGATGCGAGATATTCGCAGAACCCTGCACCAATACCCGGAACTGGGCTTCGAAGAATTCCAAACCGCACAGCTCATCACCGAAAAACTCGACGAACTATCCATCCCTTATCGCACCAATATCGCTAAAACAGGCCTTTTAGCAAACATCGGCTCTGAAGATGGAGTGGGCACAATCGCTTTGCGAGCCGACCTGGACGCTCTGCCCATAATAGAAAAAACCGGCCTACCCTTTGCCTCAAAACGTCCCGGCCTCATGCATGCCTGTGGGCACGATGGTCATGTTGCCATGTTGCTGGGTGCCGCCGCCCTCCTCCAAGATAAAAAACTTCCCGGTCGGGTGGTTTTTCTCTTTCAACCCGCAGAGGAAGGAGAAGGCGGAGCCAAGGAGATGATTACTGCCGGTGCTCTTGAGGGGGTTGATGCCATTTTTGCCGGCCATATTGATCGCCATTACCAGGTTGGCGAAATAGGTGTTGAGGCGGGATTGATCTGTGCCTATACCGATACCTTCAGGATCACCATCAGGGGCAAGGGCGGGCATGCCGCCAAGCCTCATGAAACCGTTGATTGCCTGGTGACGGCAAGCCTCTTGGTGATGAGTATCCAAACCCTGGTCTCACGGGAAATAAATCCTGCTTATCCTACCGTGGTCACGGTGGGCCGATTGCAGGGTGGCCGTGCCGCCAATGTTATTGCCGATACCGCCCTCTTAGAAGGAACCATCCGCAGCACCCACCCGGAAATACGGAAAAAGGTGATCAAAGGCCTCACCCGGATGGTTGGCGCCATGGAAGAATTGTACAACGCCAAAACCACCATAGAGTTGACTGAAGGGTACCCGCCGGTGATCAACGACCCCACGGCCACCGCCATTGCCAAAGCGGCGGCAACTATGGTGGTGGGCAACAAGGGGGTGGCAAGTTTGCCGCACCCAAGTCTCGGTGGTGAGGATTTCTCCTTCTATCTCAACAAGATCCCTGGTTGTTTGGTTCGCTTCGGCGGCAAGCGCATGGATATGCAGGGAGAACCAGCCCACAGCCCCCGCTTTGACTTTGACGAAGGAGTCCTTGCTGTTGGCGCCTCTTTTCTCGCCCAAGTAGCGCTCACCGCTTTGGAGCGAATCAATGAGTTAAAAGATCTACTACCAAGATCGGAACCGACATAAGCCAAATCCTTCTCTAAATCCTTGTCAGGAGTGCGGCCATGCAACCACTTGTCTTTCAAAAAAGCGCCCCCTTCACCCTGGGCGTTGAGCTGGAATTCCAATTGCTCGACCCCGTCAGCCTTGACTTGGCCCCGCAGAGTCAACCCCTTCTTGCCAAAGTGCCGGAACCCTTTAAGAATAAGATAAAAACCGAGTTCATCCAGTCCATGGTTGAGGTTAACACCTCCATCTGCGCCGATATGACCGCAGTGGAAAGCGACCTTGATTCGGTTTGCCGTACCTTCGACACCTTGACCCGTGCCAGCAACTGTCTCGGCTTTGCCTCCAGCCTCCACCCCTTTGCGCTGGTACGTGATCGCCATGTGGCCTCCGACAAACGCTATCATGAGATTCTCGACGATCTCCAGATAGCCGGTCGGCGCCTGATCACCCAGGCCTTGCACGTTCATATCGGCATGCCGGATGCGGAAACGGCGGTGCGGGTTTGTGACGCCATCCGCCCCTATTTGCCATTACTTCTTGCCCTGACAACATCCTCACCATATTTTGAAGGTGAAGATACCGGCTTTCAGTCGTACCGCACCAACTTGTTCAAAACTTTGCCCCGCTCCGGGATTCCAGAAACCATCGGCAGTTGGCAGCGTCTTCAGGAGCTGATCCTCATTCTCAACCAAGGCACCATCCTCAACGGGATCAAAGAACTGTGGTGGGATGTCCGCCCCCACCCAACTTTTGGAACTCTGGAGATTCGGATCTGCGATCTGCCTTCACGCTTTGACGAAATTCTGGCCATGGTCGCCCTCTGCCAGACCATGGCCGTGGATCTCGCCAAACAAACCACCCCAACCCCCATCCCGCACCATGAAATCATCCTTAACAATAAATGGCACGCCGCCAGATATGGCTTGGCTGGAACCTATATCTCCCCACAGGCCGGTAACCATAACACCTTCGGTAAGACCATCGCCGAACTCCTTGACACCCTGCGGCCAACCGCAACCGACCTTGGGGTGGGCAAATACCTGGCCCCAATCAAACGTATCCTGCAACAGGGTACCAGCGCGCAACGACAGCGCAGCATCTATGCCAGAACAGCTGACTTCAAGGTGATGATTGAAGAAATGCAAAGAGAGTTCTGGGCATGAGTGGCAAGCAGCCGACCATTGTTGCCAGTGGCCATCCCTTAGTCAGCAAAGCAGCGATGACCATCCTTGAACGCGGTGGCAATGCCTTTGATGCCGTCATTGCCGCAGGCTTTGCCGGAGCGGTGGCAGAACCTGCTCTCACCAGTCTGGGTGGCGGCGGTTTTCTGCTGGCTCGCACCGCTCAGGGCGAATCCACCATCTTTGACTTCTTTGTTGATACTCCCGGCAAGGGGCTCGCCATGGAAGAACTTGAACCACATTTCTTTCCGGTGACGGTGAAATTCTTAAGTTCCGATCAGGATTTCCATGTCGGACTGGGCTCCGTGGCGGTTCCTGGCGCGCTAAAAGGGTTTCTTCATGTCCATGCCCGCCTTGGCCGTCTACCCTTATCTCAGGTGGTCAAACCCGCTATCATCTTGGCCAGAGACGGACTGCTCATCAACCAGCAACAGAGCTATTTCTTAAATCTGCTAACCCCGATCATGACCATGTCAGCCGCCGGCCGCGCCCTCTTTGCTCCCAACGGCAACTATTTGCAAGAGGGCGACCTGTTTCACAACCTGCCCTTGGCTTTTTTTCTTGAAGAACTGGGTGATCATTGCCGCCGCGATTTTTATTCCGGTCTTCATGCTCAACGTATCGCAGCCGACATGGAGGAAATGGAAGGATTACTGACCATGGAGGACCTCGCCACCTATCAAGTCATTGAACGTTCACCGCTGGCAATGGACTACCGAGGTTACCAATTGCTCACTAACCCGCCACCTTCCTTCGGCGGCGAACTGATTTGTATTGCCCTGCGGCTCTTGGCAGAGCTTGATTTCAGCGCCACGAGATGGGGCTCAAGGGAGCACCTGCTGCCCATGGTCGGGGCCATGATCGCGGTGGAAGAGTTCCGTACCAAACAAGTTGCCAATGACGCCGAACCACCGGCTGAATGGTATGGGGCCAACGGCCAGCGCTTGCGCACCTTCAACCGGGGCACCACCCACATCAGTGTTACCGACGATGCAGGCAATGTCGCCGCAATGACCACCTCAAACGGGGAAGGATCGGGCTATATCGTCCCCGGCACCGGTATCATGCTCAACAACATGATGGGCGAGGACGATCTCCACCCGTGCGGATTTCATGCCACCCCGCCGGGACAACGGGTGGCGTCGATGATGTCGCCGTCACTGCTGCTGGGCGACGGTGGTGTCAAACTGGTTTTAGGTAGCGGCGGCAGCAAACGGATCAGAACTGCCATCACCCAGGTACTCAGTAATATCATCGACTTCGGCTTTAATCTCCAAGGGGCGATTGATGCCCCACGCCTGCACTGGGATGGGGATACCCTGCAGGCAGAGCCGGGGTTTACAGCGAACAGTATTAATGATCTCAAAAAGAGATGGCCGGTGAATGTCTGGCCGGAGCTGGAGGTTTATTTCGGCGGGGTCCACGCAGTGATGCCGGGCAGAGAAGGGGCAGGAGATCCGCGCCGGGGCGGCCATCACCTCAAAAAATAATAGACAAGGTCTTACAACACCATCCGCACCGCCGCGTGGCTTTTTAAAGCATTAAAGATCCCATTACGACGTTCTTCGTTATCCACCACCGTTTCCAATTGCAGGCTCTGATATTTCCCCCCCGAACTGCTCCGGGAATGGGTCAGGAGGTACTGCTGCTCACCCAGCACCACGGCAACGGCTTTCTGCAAGGCTTCGGAGTCGAGGCCAATTACCTTATAGTTCCAGGAACAAGGGTATTCTATCTCGGCCTTCTCCGGCGAGTTATTCAAAATCATCATGGGAAGCACCTACACAAAAGTTATTTGACCAGCCGAAGGTATGATTTGACGCCGCGCACGTCTGCAACCCCCTGGGCATGTGCGATAGCCTTCTTTATTGCTGCCTTGGTGTGGACAATCCCCAGCAAGACAATATGACACTGCACGGCCTCAACGTTGATATTGGTGGCCCAGATCTCCTTATCCTTGATTAGGGCAGTTTTCACCTTCGTGGCCAAGGTGGCATTATCGGTGATGCCGCAAAAATCACCTTTCTTTTTGGCCAAGAGATAGGTGGTTACATCCTTGATCCCCTCGGTCTTACGAGCAATGGCAATGGCCCGTTTTTTCTGGGCTGAGCTATCATACTCACCGACCAAATAAGCATGCCCCTCATAAACAAAGGCTGCAATATCAATCACCTTGATGATTTTATCATCATAGAAGCTCTTTTCAATGGCAACTTTACTTTTGGTATCAGTGGCAATGGTTTTTATATTGCGTTGATCCACCGCTGCCGAATAAATGGTGGTACAACCAGAGACGGTAAACAATAACAAAAAGATTGAAACAAAATGTACTATCTGACGATCATTCATCTTAAGTACTCCCTAGAGTGATAAAAAATATTTATCAATTGCCCCTTAATAACTTCATAAACATAACACACAACATAGTACACTCCCACCCCAAACCCTGCTCTTTTTTACATCTAATCCATCGTCCACATCATCATCTTCCAGCCAAACGCCCGCCCTTAGCGGCATCAAGATAAATTTTATAACCAATCAATTTTACCCTTTGACAAGCACAACATGTTGTGCTCTTATACCTCCCGAGGCACCACATTGTGTGGTGGGGGCGGTGCCTTGCAAAAACATTCACAAATTCCAAAACTTACGTTTTTTATCCTTTTGGCCGCACATTTTTTGTGCATAGAAGAAGAGCCGCAGCCGTCTTTGTGTTGTT
>JAQYVW010000087.1 GCA_030145325.1 Desulfurivibrionaceae bacterium | reverse complement strand
AAGGGGAAGGATTTGTTTTAATCCTAAGTCTGGAGGGGATAGATGTCGGAACATAATTTTGAATTTTCTGGCTGGCGAGCTGTTGCCGCTCTTCTTGCGGTGGCAGCGATTTTTGGGGCCAGGCTGGTGAGTTTCAGTGATAAAACCGATGACCAGGTTTTAATGAAAAACTTAGAGATGCAACTGCTGAGTGAATACTACCCGGATCAAGTGGTAAGAATGAAGGCGGCTCTAGAGGGTAAGGATGATGTTGGGGTGCAGTCCGTTCTCGATACCAAGGTGGTTATTGAGGCGGTGGAGGCCAGTTCTCCTCCTTTGGATTTTTCCACCCCCAAGGAGGTGGTGGTTAAGGTTACCTACTCCTTGCATGATAGTAACGGCACCATCAAGAGGGAAACGATTTATTACCTTTATAGCCATGGTTCCATGGGCAATATCTGGAGCTACCAGTATAAAACAGGCAAGATACGTTATTATCTCAACTTTATATGATAGAGGGTGGGGATACTTGAAACAAGCAGTGGATTCAGGTGCGGTAGCGATTCTGGGGTAAGATTGAAACCGGCGATGGCTATTTTTCGGCTGACCTGCCGGTTTCTTTTTTGGTAGTATTTTAGTTGTTTGGCAATGGGGTTGGGAAGGTTGCTATTGGAGTGGAGCAGAGGGAGGCTTATATGGAAGGGATGAATATGGTTGGGGTTGCCATGTTGCTGGGGGTCGGGGTAGTTGTATTTCTGTCCATAAATACCTATAACCGGCTGGTTACCCTGCGGAATCTGTTTAAAAACTCTTTTGCTCAAATCGATGTTCAGCTGAAGCGACGTTACGACCTGATCCCCAATCTGGTCCAGGTGGCTAAGGAATATATTAAGCACGAACGGGAAACCTTGGAAGCGGTGATCGTTGCCCGTAATCAGGCCGCCGGAGCGGTGAAGCAGGCGGCCGCTGATCCGGGCAATGTCGCGGCCATGCAAGGGTTGGTGGCGGCAGAGACAACCCTCACCTCAAGCATGGGCAGGCTTTTTGCCCTGGTGGAATCGTACCCAGACCTCAAGGCCAATCAGAACATGATGCAGCTCAGTGAGGAGTTGAATTCCACCGAGAACCGCATCGCCTTTGCCCGCCAGGCCTTTAATGATTCGGTGATGCAGTACAACACCTCACGGGAACTGTTTCCTGCTGTCTTTTTTGCCGGGATGTACGGGTTTGGCCCGGCGCAGTTCCTGGAGCTTGAGAACGCGGGCCAGCGTGATGCTCCCAAGGTTTCTTTCTAGAAGGCAGGGTTATTAAGGGATGCGCGATTTCTTTGCCCGGCAGCAAGCCGCCAAGCGTTCCAGCCTGTTGTTATATCTCTATTTTTCCGCCGCCATGGTCCTGTTCGGCACAGTTTTGGCGGTGGCGGTCTATGTTTTTTTCTTTACCTGCGACCTGCAGCGGCTCTATACCCACGTTACCCCTTTTTGTTTCTCTCCTGGAGAGTGGAGCCCCCAAACCCTGTTGCGGATTGCGGTGGTGATCTTTGCTTTGATCATCACCGGTTCCCTCTACAAGTATCTTCGTCTCCGTACCGGCGGTGGTAGCCTCATTGCCCAAATGCTTGGGGGGCGGGTCATTTACCCCGATACCCATGATTTTCGTGAACGTCGCCTGTTGAACATCATAGAAGAGATGGCCATTGCCTCCGGGGTGACGGTACCCACCGTGTATCTGTTGGAGCGGGAGTGGGGGATCAACGCCTTTGCGGCCGGATTCACCGAGGAGGACGCGGTATTCGGGGTTACCAAGGGCGCCATCTACTATCTCAACCGGGAGGAGCTGCAGGGGGTCATTGCCCATGAGTTCAGCCATATCCTCAACGGTGATATGCTGGTCAATATTCGCTTGCAGGGGCTGTTGCACGGGATACTGGTCATTGGCCTGTTGGGGGAAGTGCTGGTTAAATCGTTTTTCGACGTTGAAGTGCAGTCCCGTAAAGGAGGAAAGCAGGAGGGGGGCGGGGCCGGGGCGGTGTTGATGCTTGTCGGGGTGTTGTTGTTGATCATCGGTTATACCGGGGTTTTCGTGGGGCGGCTGATCAAGAGCGCGGTTTCTCGGCAGCGTGAGTTTCTGGCCGATGCCGCTGCCGTTCAGTTTACCCGTAATCCTTTGGGTCTGGCGGCGGCCCTGAAAAAAATCGGTGGCCTCAGTGCTGGTTCACGGATTCGTAGCCCCCACGCCTCGGAAATCAGTCATATGTATTTCGGCAACGGCCTCGCCGGCAGCTGGTTTAATCTGCTCAGCACCCATCCTTCCTTGCTGGATCGAATCAAGCGGTTGGATCCAGAGTTTCGGGGTAGTTTTCCCGAAAAAGTGCAGCCGGTGGAGATCGATCCCGAAGAGGCGATGATGTATAGCGCTACCCCCGGTGGTGGTTCTTACCGCACTGGGTTCTCGGCGGTGGACAGCGGAGCCGAGCCCAGCCCGCAAGGTCATCTCTTTATCCATTCCTTACTGGCTGGCAAGGTGTTTCCCCAAGCTATCCACGCCCAGGACCTTCCTCACGCGCGCCTGGTGCGAGAGGTTTTGGATAATTTCCCTGGTGCGGTTCGTGAGGCGGCGCAATCTTTGCTGGGAGCTGAAGCCGTGCTCTATGGGCTGCTTCTTACCGATGCGGAAGGGCGGCATGCCCAGCAACTGGAGGTGGTGGGGCGGCGGGCCAGGCCGGAGGTTTGTGGGGAACTGGAGCGGTTAAGGGGGGAACTGGCCGAGATGCTTCCCGAGTGCCGCCTCTATCTGCTCGATTATGCTATCCCGGCCTTGAAGAACCTCACCGCCGAGGGTTACAAGGGGGTACGGGGGACGGTGCGGGAGCTGATTAAAGGTGACGGCAAATTCTCCGTTTTTGAGTACACCCTCTACCATATTCTGGAGAGACATCTTGCTCCCCATTTCGCGGCGGCAAAGGTTGTCCTGCCGCCGCGTTTTCATTCTTTAGGCGAGGTTAACCATGATGTTTCCTGTCTGGTGACCTTTTTGGCTCGGCAGGGAAACGGTGATGACAGTGAGGCGCGCAAGGCGATGATGCGGGCCATCCATGCTTTTGGCAAGGAGATGAACCGGTTTGACTATCTCCCCCCCGAGGTGAGTTCCTTCAGGAATTTTGACCGATCTCTGGGGACGCTGGCCGGTGGTACTGAGGAGATCCGGATCAGTATCCTGGCTGCTTGTCTTGAATGTGTCGCTTACGATGAAATCGTCACCATTGGCGAGGCGGAATTGCTCCGGGCAATCGCTGAAGTGCTGGCCTGTCCGGTGCCCCAGTGGTTGACCTTGCCCGGCGATGATCTTGACCTGGGCCGGGAATCCTGATGGCAATCCCGGTTTGTGGCCCTCCATTGTCTTCGGTTTGGAGGCGTAAGTCCGGCCAGCGTAGAGTACGAAATGGAAAGAATCCGCCAAAATTCCATGACTTTTCGTTGCGAATTATAATTCCCCAACCCGCTCCTAGGCAATGTTTTCATTGCATGATAGAACAAAGCAAATGGTATGTGTCCTGATTGCGCGAAAGAACTTTATCCTGATTTGGATCTTGGTTTTCGAGATGCTAAGTCGGATAAAACGGGAGGGGGGTGAGGCTAACTTGCTGTGAAGTGAGTTTCCTGGCCCGTCCAAGACAAGTCCCGGATGGTGTTTGGGTGTAAATGGGTAACTAGCCGAAAAGATTGGCGTGGTCAACCTTGAGGCAGCGATCCATGATTACTTCTAGGCCCATGGCTTTTGCCTTGTCGGCGGCCTCCTCGTTGACGATTCCCTGTTGCATCCAGATGGTTTTGGCCTTGATGGCGATGGCCTCGTCTACCACCGGGCCGACCTCTGTCGAGCGGCGGAAGATGTTGACCAGATCCACCGGCACCGGAATGGCGGTGAGGTTGGGGTAGCATTTTTCGCCGAGGATTTCATCTTGGCCGGGGTTGACCGGGATGACCTTAAAACCGACCTTGATGAGATAGCGGGCCACGTCGTTGCTGGGGCGGTTCTTTTTTGGGGAAAGACCGACTACGGCGATGGTTTTGCAAGTTTTAAGGATGGCGGTTATTTCCGGTAGAGATACAAGCATAAACAGGCTCCTACGGTTACGAAATGGCGGTTAAAATGGTGGGCATCCTGATCTGGAATGTATTATAAATGGTTTCCGGTAAAGGGAAAGAAAAGAGTTTTGTCCCGGTGCGGCAAGGAGTTTCGCATCCAAACTTTGGCGGCAGGTGAGGATATGTGTCAGACAAGCGTGGTGCTCGACCGGGAAGGCGAGCAGGAAATGATCATGGAAAACGTCACCAGTCTTGAGATGCTGGCGGACGGGGTGCGGATTGCGGCCCTGTTTGAGGAGCCGCAAGAGATCACCTCGGTGCGACTTGCGAGAATCGACTTTGTGACGGGAACGGTAATCTTGGTTGAGAATCAGAAAGGAAACGACAATGAGTGAGAAGGGAACATTAGACAAGTTGCGGGTGCTGTTGCCCCATTGGGTTGAGCATAACCACAGCCATAAGGCGGAATTTGTTAAGTGGGCGGCAACTGTGCGTGGGGAAGGCCTTGAAGATGTCGCGGCCATGATCGAAAAGGCGGTGGCGGGACTTGATGACGCCAATGCCGCCTTGTCGCAGGCTTTGGACAAGGTGGGTGGCCCCAGCGACGGAGGGCATGGGCATCACCACCATCATCACGATTGAGGATGGTTATTCCTTGGCGGTGGGCATGGTGCGGAGGGTGCTGACTTGATCCGCGTCGCCGGTTTGTGATGACGCTTCGACGTGGAGCAGCCAGTAGTTTGCCGGCTTTTTTTTGATTAGAGCATGCTGGGGTTCGCTGAGCCAGTGCGAATCATCATTCAGGTTGTAAAAACAGCTGTCCACCCCGAAAAAGCCATCCAGGAGGTGGGCGATGGTGTGGAGGATTTTGCTGGCATAGCCTTGGGGCATGGTGGTCAAAGCATCAAGATCAGTAACTCCCGCCTCTTTCAGTTCCGTCAGTAGCTCGGTGGTCAAATTGCGGTTTTCAGCAATCCCTGTGGACAGTTTTTCCCAGAATTGGCGGTCTTCGCCGTGGCAGGATTTTTCGGCCACAACCTGTAGCGAATCGTATTTAACCAGGATGGTTCGAGCAAAGAATTTTTCGACCTGGCGACGGCAGCTGTCGAAATCCGGGCCATTCACCAGCAGCAGATGGGTAACGTTAAAGGATGACAAGTTTTTTCCTTTGGTTATTGCCTGTTCATAAACGGCAGTTTGGTGATTTCCATGAAGCTCTTTACATGGTATTCGGCGGGTAGTTCTGGGTTTTTGAAAGCAATCAAGCGCATGCCGATGTTGGCAGAATGTTCCCGATCCACCATGGAGTCGCCGATGTAGATCGCCTCATCCGCTGAGCACTGGCAATGGGCGAGGATGGTCTCCAGGGCCTCTGGGTGTGGTTTCGGGTTCTTCAGGTTGCCGGCGGTCATCACTTTGGTGAAGTACTGTTCCAAGTCAAACAGCTCTAAGATCGGCAGCATGGTGTTGGTGCGATTGGTGCTGATTGCTATCTGGTAGTTCGGTTTGAGGTAGTCGAGAAACTCGCGGAGATCCGGCTCAATGGTCATGTGTTGTAAGAAAGGCGTGTAATCGACGGTTTGCCGGTATTGGTCGGCCTTCTCCACGTCATCTGGATGGTTTCTGAATAGATAGTGGATGGAATCCATGACATGGTGGATATGGACATAGGCCAGTTCCTCTGCACTCATGGCGGGATGGCCGAAATGGGCGAGGATGTGGTTGTAGTAGGCCTGGTTGGTGGCGAGGGAGTCGAACATGACCCCGTCGCAATCAAAAATAACGACTTTTAGCGGCATTTATTTTTATCCGGTGGCTGGTTGCTCTGGGATGCGGTTTAAAAAAGATTTCTACTGGAAGAATGGCTGTTCTGTCAAGGCGGGAAGAGGATTGCCGGAGCGGATTGGTCTTCGCCGGAGTGAAAAGCTGATGCAAAAACAGACGGATTTTCTGGTTATCGGGAGCGGTATTTCTGGCCTCTCCTTTGCTTTGAAGGCCGCGCGGCTGGGCAAGGTGACCCTGGTCACCAAGAAAGCACGGGTTGATACTGCTACCAATCTCGCCCAGGGAGGGATTGCGGCGGTTCTTGCCGAGGACGATTCCTTTGACCTGCATGTGCAGGATACCTTGCGCTGCGGCGCTGGTCTTTGCCACGAGGATGTGGTGCAGATGGTGGTGGAGAACGGTCCGGCCCGGGTGCGGGAATTAATGGCTCTGGGGATCCATTTCATGAGTGATGACCAGGATCCGTCACATCTTGATCTTGGTCGCGAAGGGGGGCATTCGGCCCGCCGCATCGCCCACGCTTGTGACCTCACCGGCCATGAGATCGAGCACGGCCTGTTGCGGGCGGTGGCTGCCAACCCTAATATCGAGGTGCTGGAGAACCATTTGGCCGTGGATCTGCTCATCGGTTCCAGGGCTGGGGTCGATATTCCGTCTGATGGGGTTGATCAGTGTTTCGGTGCCTACGTGCTGGGGCCTGACAATGTTGTCTCCACCTTTCGTGCCAGGGTCACCATGCTGTGCAGCGGTGGCGCTGGCAAGGTCTATCTTTATACCACCAATCCGGATATTGCTACTGGTGACGGCATCGCCATGGCCTATCGCGCCGGGGCCAAGGTGGCTAACTTAGAGTTTGTCCAGTTTCATCCCACCTGTCTCTATCATCCCAAGGCCAAGAATTTTCTTATCTCCGAGGCGGTGCGCGGCGAGGGCGGCAGGCTAATTGACGAACGTGGCAATGCCTTCATGACCAAGTATGATCAGCGCGGCGACTTAGCCACCCGTGACACTGTGGCCCGTGCCATCGATACCGAGATGAAAAGTTCTGGCGATGACTGCGTCTATCTTGATATCAGTTTTCAGCCCGCCGCCTTCATCCAGAAGAGGTTTCCCAATATCTACCAGACCTGTCTGTCCTTGGGCATCGACATCACCAGGGAGCCGATTCCGGTGGTTCCTGCCGCCCATTATATGTGTGGAGGGGTGCAGACCGATGCCATGGGGCGGAGTACGATCAGTAATCTCTACGCCTTGGGGGAAGCCTCCTGCACCGGTTTGCATGGTGGCAACCGCTTGGCCAGTAATTCGTTGCTGGAAGGGGTGGTGTATGCCCATCAGGCCTTTGTTCAATGTGAGAAGGACTGGCCGGAGCTGGGCAAGCAACCACTGCCGGAACTTGCCCCTTGGGACCCCGGCCCGGCCGAGCGATTGGAGGAGTGTGTGCTGATCAGTCATAACTGGGATCAGATCCGGCGCTTGATGTGGAACTACGTCGGCATTGTCAGGAGTGAGAAGCGGCTACAACTGGTGCGGGAACGACTGGCACCGGTGGTGGCTGAGATCAACCAGCACTACCGTGATTATCTCCTCACCCCGGATCTGGTGGAGTTGCGTAACATCGCTCAGCTTGCTGAGCTCATTATCCGTTGCGCCCTTATCCGTAAGGAATCGCGCGGCCTGCATTTTATGGTTGATTACCCTGAGCGCGACGATGCCAACTGGCATCGGGATACGATTATTTAGCGAAGCTGATTTTCGTTGTGAGGATGTGAAAAAAATCTACCCGTAAACTGTTGCCATTGCGGTAAGTTTGTGCTGTCAGGGTAAAAAAGCGCAAAAAAACGACTTCGCAATCCCTTGACAAAGAGAAAAGCCTATAGTAAACAATGGCATCTTACATAGTTAGACAGGAACCATTATATATAACATTTTTTTAAGGAGGATTGAAATGCCTACAATCGAATACGGCGGATCCAGCTTTGAAGTTGACGAAGACGGCTTCCTTACCCGTGGTATGGAAGAGTGGAATGAGAAGTGGGTCGAGTTTGTCAAGAGCCAGGAAGGCATTGATGACATGGGCGACGAGCATTGGAAAGTTATCAATACCTTGCAAGAGTACTACAAGAAAAACGGTATTGCTCCCATGGTTCGTATCCTCTCCAAGACCACTGGCTTCCCTCTGAAGCGCATCTACGAGTTGTTCCCCTCCGGACCTGGTAAGGGAGCTTGTAAGATGGCTGGTCTGCCTAAACCGACTGGTTGTGTATAATTTGCACTGACCATCCGGTTGCGCAAGCGATCTGAAAAGAGATAGTGGACATTTTGTCCGCTATCTCTTTTTTTTTTGTTTTTTTTTTAGGCGGTGAGGTTGGGGCTAGGGGATATTGAAGGCGGCCACCGCCCCTTGGTGGATTTGCTCAATCTTGGCCCGGTAAGTGGCTGGATCGATTTTTGCTCCCTTGATGCCGCCTCGGAGGTTGATTTCGGTAAGCCAGGTGGTATTATCCGGGGTTACCATTAAATCGAGATGTGCGTAGGGGAATTTTCCCCGCCCCATGACTTTTTGGCATAGTTGTGCTTGTTGGTCGCTAATCTCGCAGGGGCAGCTTTCGCCGCCGAAGTGGAGGTTGTTTCGGAAATTATGGGGGTTGTGTCGCCAGTAGGCCTCGACATAATCGTCAAGGATGATGACTCTGATGTCCCGGCAATCTGCGATAAAAGGTTGGAGCACAAAAGGGAATTTCATGCTGCCGAAGGAGGCTTGGGAAAACACCTCTTCGGTGGAATTCCAGAGGTGGATGCCCATCCCGGCGTTACGGCGGTCATGCTTGGTTATTACCTTGCCGATCTGGAGTTGTTGGTAGCTGGTGGTGGCTTCTTGGATGTCGTGTAAGTCGTGGATGGCCAAGGTGTGGGGGATCATCTCGCTGGCAAAAAGACGAGTTTGTAAGCATTTTGAACGGCAGCAAAGTTGCGAGATGGCCGAGGGGAACAGTTGGACGCCCCGTTCGACAAGATCAAGGAGGAGGGGTTCTTCGGTTTTTTTTAGGCGAATTCGCCCAACAATGCAGTCTCCGGCGGTTAATTCTTCATAGAGAGCGTGTAGGCTGCGGTTGTCGGTGATGAGCCGGTGGGAGGTCAAAAAGTTTTCCTGTGTGGTCGCGCCCTGGGTTGTAAGTGGCAAGAAGGCTGGCGGTGAATCAGAAAAGCATTTCTAGGAATCGGTTGTGGGATGCGGAGAGATCGGCATTACATTCGGCGCAGTAAAATCTGATCTCACCCATAATCTCTGATTCGTCGCCATCTTGGTTAAAGCTGCCGTCCTCGTTTTGGACGTAGCGGGTAGTGAGGATAACGCTGTCGGCAATCTCAATAAAATCGCTATCGTTGCCGCAACTGGGGCAAGTGATGCGCATGCAATTTTTCTTAGGGGTTTTAGGGTCGCATGCCAGGCGTGCTCGTACTACTTCCATTTCTTATGTTCTCCACTTGCATTCAGTCAATCTTCACCAAAAGGGAACTAATGTACGGTAGGGGGAAGGAAAAGTCAATCTACTTTGGCATCTAAGCTCTTTTGCTTCTGTTGAAATACGCTTCTCTCGATGGCAAACAGTGGGCCTCTATTATAGATAATGAATCCGAAAAGGCGATTCGCCCAGTGGTGGTGAATCATCCCTTGCCCGGTTTTAGGAGCCAAGGGTGGGTGGGGGGAGTTCAAGGTTGGCAAGGGCATTGAGCAGGGCTTCAAGATCAATGCTGACGGGCAGAAGATGTCCGCAGGCGGAAAGCCCGGCAATGGCCTTATCGCCCATGCTGCGGGCCACGTTCTCGTTCCCCTGTTCCAGATGCACATAGGTGCCGGCTGCCCGGAACATGGCTTGAAAGGCTGATTTTTCTTGGCCGGTGCTCTTCTTCCACAGGTTCTCCATGACTTCATGGACTTCAAAGAATAGCCTTGTATCCCAAAGCACCATCGCCTGGCGGAAGGGGTCGTCCTCAGCCCGTTGCTGGAGGGTAGCATAGACGCGCTGGTAGCGAAGGAGGCGCTCTTCGATGTAGGCACGGTGGGAGACAGAGAGTTTTTCAGCCGTAAATCTGGCCGCGCATTGTTGGGCCGGGGTGAGGTCCAAGGTGGGTAGATTGCTCACCATCGCCTCAGAAAGGGCATTGCGGATATCGCGGGCCAGCCGGTCGTTGAAGGGGTCGAAGTCGGGCATGTAGAAAAGGATAGCACTCCGGGATGGGTTCTCTCAAGGCAAAACCTGAGGAGGTGTTGCCCCTGGTGGTGAAAAAAGGTAGGTTCTGGCGGCAGGTGGGGCGCTAATCTGGAAAAAGGGCCGCGAAAGATGATTAGGCTGCCCAGGCAAGCTGTATATAGATTATGCCCATGGCGGCGACAACAGGGAAAGGGAACGAATGATGAGTGATGTGAGTGAGGCGGAGTTATTACAGACCATTGGCGATTTTCTTGAGCAGGGGTTGGTGGAGAATATTGTCAGTATGTTCAAGGCGGATGACGATTACTACCGTTTGGTGGGCGACCTGCTTCGCGATGAGCGGTTTCGGGTGCGAATGGGGGTGGCGGTACTTTTTGAGTGGTTGATCGAGGAGCGGCCGGAAAAGGTGAAGCTGGCCATTCCCTATCTGCTCCCAGTTTTAGAAGAGGAGGATGCCTATCTGCGTGGTGATACCCTCACGGTTCTCGGCATCATCGGCAGCGAGCAGGCC
The DNA here is from genome assembly GCA_030145325.1 of Desulfurivibrionaceae bacterium. Classification (GTDB taxonomy): domain Bacteria; phylum Desulfobacterota; class Desulfobulbia; order Desulfobulbales; family UBA5123; genus UBA5123. The sequence continues at coordinate 948 of JAQYVW010000087.1, read as the reverse complement.
TTGGCGGTGGTGCGAAAAAAACTGAGCGATCCCGACCCGCAGGTGGTGGAGATCGCTCAGGATATTTTAGATTCTTAAGAAGGTGTTTCTTTGCCTTCCTCCAAAGCTGCCGGTACTCGACTGCGTGGTAATGGGGAAGGGCTAGTTGTTGGCTCCCTTGCCGGGAGCCTCTTGACCTAATTCTCTTCTTCCTTCCAGTCCGGGCGCAGGGAAAGCTCGGTTAGTTGCTTGCGGGCCACAGAAGAAGGCGCTTCGGTGAGCGGGCAGCTGGCCTTCTGGGTTTTGGGGAAGGCGATGACGTCGCGGATGGAATCGCGGCCGGCGATGATCATCATCAGTCGGTCCAGGCCAAAGGCCAGGCCACCGTGGGGGGGAGCGCCCAGTTCAAGGGCCTTGAGCAGGAAGTCAAACTTGTCTGCGGCTTCCTCGTCCGAGATGCCTAAGGCCCGGAAAACTGTCTCTTGCACCTTGGGCTGGTGGATTCGGATGGAGCCGCCGCCGATCTCGGTGCCGTTCAGGGCCAGGTCGTAAGCACGGCTGCGGACCTTGCCGGGGTCGCTTTCAAGGAGATCCATGTCCTCTTCGAAAGGCGCGGTGAAAGGGTGATGGACGGCCATGTGGCGGCGTTGCTCGTGATCATACTCCAGCAACGGGAAGTCGGTGACCCAGACAAAGCTGAAGGTCTCCTTGTCGATCATATCCAGTCGGCGGGCCAGTTCCAACCGCAGTTCACCTAAGGCGGCGTGGACAATGCTCGGGGTGTCGGCGCCGAAGAAGAGGAGGTCGCCGGTCTCGGCGCCCAGGGTGGCGGTCATCGCCGCCCGCTCCTCGTCGGTGAAGAATTTGGCGATGGGTGACTGCCACTCGCCGTCCTCTTTCATCTTCACCCAGGCGAGGCCCTTGGCGCCGAACTGGGCCACGTAGTTGGTGAGGTTGTCCAGATCCTTA
>JAQYVW010000016.1 GCA_030145325.1 Desulfurivibrionaceae bacterium | reverse complement strand
TTGTATAACCCAGGAGTGAAAGATCATGTTTTCCATAATTCGCGAACGACTGCGGCAGGGTTACCGCACCAGTGGTTTCCCGCGCCAGGAACCCAAAATGCCGGAACGGTTCCGGGGCGTGCCGCTGCTCAATGCTGGTAAATGTGTGGCCCAATGCGATGATTGCGTGAAGAATTGCCCCCACGGGGCCATGATCCGCACCGAAAAAGGGCCAAATATCGACCTGGGTCGCTGTCTGTTCTGCGCCGATTGCAAAGTCTGCCCATACGGAGCAGTAACCTTCAGCAACGATTACCGGCTAGCCGCCTCCAGCCGCGAGGATCTGCTCATGGCCCAGGAAGGGCCACGACTGGCCAAGACCTTGAACAAGAAGATGCTCTCGCTCTTTGGCCGCTCGCTCAAACTTCGCCAAGTCTCAGCCGGAGGCTGCAACGGTTGCGAGGCAGATCTCAACGTCCTTGGCACCCTGGTCTATGATCTCGGCCAATTCGGTATCCAGTTCGTCGCCTCACCCCGCCACGCCGACGGCCTCATTATCACCGGCCCGGTCACCGAAAACATGCACGCCGCCCTCCTATCCACCTACGAAGCAATGCCTGCCCCCAAGCTGGTTATTGCCGCCGGAGCCTGCGCCATCGGCGGCGGCCCGTACCGCGACGAAGCCGAAGTCCACAACGGCATCACCAACCTCTTACCAGTGGACCTCTTTATCCCCGGCTGCCCGCCGCATCCTTACACCACCCTGGATGGGTTGCTGCGGATGTTGGGAAAGAGGGGTTAGGGGTAAAGAGAAAATAAATGCGATATTCAGCACCATAAGAGTAATTCACAATTAAACGAGGAGGAAAACAATGACCCTGTTCTTAACGTCTGTCACCATTATCCTCCTCTCGTCACTCACCGGCATCGCCTGCCGACGGGGCGGACGATTCTGGCCCTTGGCCACCCTGACCCTCATGCTGACCGGCTGTCTGCTGGGGATCGTTGCCACCACCTTAATCCTGATGAAATCGGCAGCAGCCTCCCTGTTTCTACCTTGGTCGGTACCAGGCGGCGGCTTGGCCTTTCACCTGGACAGCCTCAGCGCCATCTTCATCTATCCGGCCCTGCTGGTCACCGCTGCGGGCAGCCTGTACGCTGAAGGCTACTGGCCGGTGGCCAAACATCCCGGTTCAGGCAGTTGGCTGCGCGCCTTTTACCCCCTGCTGGCCGCCGGAATCATCTTGGTACTGGTGGCCGACAACAGCGTTCTTTTCCTTTTTGCCTGGGAAGTGATGGCCCTGGCCGGTTTCTTCCTGGTGGTCAGCGATCGCTCCGATGAAGAACCATTGCGAGCCGGATTCATCTATCTTGCCGCCACCCACACCGGTACTCTGGCCCTGTTCGGGATGTTCGCTCTTCTTGGCACTATCCACAGCACCCCGTTGTTGCCCCTGGCCGCAACCCTGGACAGCAACACCGCCACCGCCACCATCATCTTCCTTCTGGCTCTGCTGGGATTCGGCCTCAAGGCGGGATTGATGCCGCTGCACGTCTGGCTACCCGGCGCCCATGCCGCCGCCCCCAGCAATGTTTCGGCCCTAATGTCCGGGGTGATGATCAAGGTGGGCATCTACGGCATTATCCGGGTCACCGGCTACTTCGCAGTTATCCCGCCCTGGTGGGGCTGGACAATTCTGGGATTGGGACTGATCTCGGCGCTGATGGGGGTGGTCTTTGCCATTGCCCAACACGATATCAAACGACTCCTCGCCTTTCACAGTGTTGAGAACATCGGCATCATCCTCCTGGGAATCGGCACGGCGCTACTGGGTCGCAGCTACCATATCCCGGCCATGGTCACCCTGGGGCTGGCCGGAGCCTTGCTCCATGTCATCAACCACGGCCTCTTTAAAGGATTGCTCTTCTTAAGCGCTGGAGCGATGATTCACGCCACCGGCAGCAGAAAACTCACCGATTACGGTGGCCTGCTCCGCACCATGCCCCTCACCGGCCTCTTTTTCCTCGGCGGCGCCGTGGCCATCTGCGGCCTGCCGCCTTTGAACGGCTTTGTCAGTGAATGGTTGGTCTATCTCGGACTCTTCCAAGCCGCCAAGGTTTCGGCCCCGATCCCGCCGTTGGCCCTCCTCGCTCTGCCGGGACTAGCCATGACCGGCGGCCTGGCCCTGCTCTGCTTTGCCAAGGTTTTCGGCCTCTCCTTTCTGGGCGCGCCAAAGGCTGAGCGACCGGGCCACGAACCACCGCTGACCATGCTCCTGCCCATGGCCATCCTCTTCGCAGCCTGCACCTGGATCGGCCTCGCCCCCACCACCCTGCTGCCGCTCCTCGCCAACGCCACCTCAACCTGGCTGGGCAACGCCACCATCACCGCAACCGCCGACCTTGCCAACCTGGCCCCGGCTGAAAACATCAGCCGCATCGCCGTGGTTCTGCTCATCCTCGTTACGGCTGGATTCTTATCCTTGCGGCCCAAAAAAGACAAAAAAATCCCCCAAACCACCACCTGGGGCTGCGGCTACAGCCTCCCCCTGCTCCGCGCCCGCTACACCGCCACCTCCTTTGCCGAGTTGACCGTCAACTTCTTCTCCTGGGCCTTACGCACCAGAATCAAAACACCCACCCAAACAACCCCCTTCCCCAGCAAGGAACCCTTCGCCACCCACACCCCGGACACCGTCCTCGACCTCCTGCTCCGCCCTGCCATGACCAACATCGTTGAGGCTACCGGCCACCTCCGCCGCGCCATCCAACACGGCATGGTCGGCCTCTATCTGCTCTATACCGCCATGGCCCTACTGGCGTTGTTGGTGTTTGTTTCGGTCTGGTAGGAAAGACGGAAGAGGGCGCAAGGGGATGGGTAAATTACCCATAATCCAAGCAAGGCGACGAAAATCAAACTTTTTCACGACACCCTTATGCAAAAGGTCGGCAATTTAGAGTAAGAGAAAGGAGTGCTCCCCGAAATCAAAAACATCACTAAACAAGGAAAGAGAAACCATGAAAATTATCGGTGTAGTGGCAAGTGCGAGAAAAAACAAATCCAGCAAATTTTTAACAGAGCAGTGCCTACAGGCGGCCAAGGGGTCGGCAGAGGAAGCTGGGCAAAACCTGGAGGTGGAACTGATTGAGCTCGCCGGACTCAACGTCAACGGCTGCATTGCTTGTGACGCCTGTAAAAAAGGGGTGCTTTGCAGTCAGGAAGATGATTACCAACCGCTTATTGCCAAACTGGCCGACCCGGAAGTTGTGGGCATCATCCTCGCCACCCCGGTCTATATGGGCTCCATGTCCAGCCAGGCCAAGGCGTTTATCGACCGAACGGTTCTCTTTCGGCGCAATGGCTTCATGTTCAAGAACAAGCTTGGCGGAGCCATTGCGGTGGGCGGCTCCCGCAACGGCGGTCAGGAGTTGACTATTCAGGCAGTGCACGCGGCAATGATGATCCACGACATGATCATTATCGGCGACGGCGATCATTTCGGTGGGGCGGCCTGGGGCAACCACCCCGATGGCTACGAGAACGACACGGTTGGAATCGCCACCGCCCAGAATCTTGGCCGCCGGATGGCCGAAGTCGCCAGCACCATGCAAATCTCTTGAGGTTAGCGGCAGAGGGTCAAATCAGCTATTAGCTTTCCCCCTTAGCAGATCCAACCTCAAGACACCCTCAAGCTAAAAACAGCTCAAAGGCTGACTTGACCCTTTTTCTATAATTCTCCAGCCGGGAAAGAATAAATTCAGCGGCGGCAAGCATCTCGGGGGCAATATAGACCTGCTCCTGAGGTGCCAGCTCAGCAACCTTTTCCTCTTCATCAGGTTCATTAACAAAGGGGATCGGCGGCCTAAACATCGGCAAGCGGATCGGCCTAAGACAGCAGGTCACGCCAAGAAGTTATCCGTGAATGGAGGGCTCCGTCAGCTAAGGATATCACTCACCACCCGGCTCAACTTGGCCAAGGTAAAAGGTTTCTCCACCGCGCCGACAAACCCATACTGCTGAAAGTTAGCCACCACCGGACCATTGGCATAGCCACTGGCGACAATGATCTTGGCCTGGGGGTCGATTTCCAGCAATTTAACCGCCGCCTCTTCGCCTCCCATCCCGCCCGGCACAGTCAGATCCATGATCACTGCATCCACAGACCGCCCACTCTCTTGCAGCTCCCGGTAACGCTGAATGGCCTCCGCGCCATCACAAGTGGCCACAACCCCATACCCCAGTTGAACAAGCATCTGCCGAGTAAGATCACGCACCATCTGATCATCATCCATCACGAGAACAAACCCATGACCGGTTACCAACTCTTCCTTGCGACTGCCTTGGTCAATCTCGCCCAGGCCCAGAACTGGCAGAAAGACGGTAAAGGTAGTGCCACTTCCCGGTTGCGATTGCACCTGAATAGTGCCGCCGTGCTTGGTGACCACGGAATGGACGATGGAAAGACCGAGACCGGTCCCCTTCTTCTCCCCCATGGCCTTGGAGGTAAAGTATGGATCAAAGATTTTATCGATATACTCGTCCGGGATACCGATGCCGCTGTCCCGCACCTCAATCTGGACGTATTTACCCGCCGGTAACGGCTGACCGTCGTTATCGGCAAACTCCAGATTGCGGCAGACGATATCTACAGTGCCGCCGCCAGGCATGGCATGGCTGGCATTAAGAACCAGATTCTGAATTACCTGACTGATCTGACCCGTGTCCACAGTAACCGGCCAGAGGTCGGGGTCCGCACCAAAAGAATAATCAACCTTACTGCCACGCAGAATAAATCCGGCTGACTCGCGGACAATCTCTTCGAGATGAGCTGTTTTTTTCACCGGCGCGCCGCCTCGAGCAAAGGTGAGCAGTTGCTGGGTTAATCCCGCAGCTCTACCTGTTGCCTTGGCCGCCTCTTCCAACAGCTTACCTTGGGATGCTCGATCCCCATCGGCAGCATAGGCGGCAAGATCAATATTACCGCTGATGACGGTGAGGAGATTGTTAAAATCGTGAGCGATGCCCCCGGCCAGGAAACCGATGGACTCCAAATTCTTCCGTTTGAAACGTTCTTCTTCCAATTTATTGAGTTCGGACATATCACGGAAGGCCAATACCACCCCAACCATCTCATTATTCCGGTCTCGGATCGGCGCACAGCTGTCGGCAACGTTACGCAAGGTGCCATCCTTGCCCTTCAGAAGCACCCCCGGGGTAATACCAACCGCCTCCCCTGTCGCCAACACGTCATGAACCTTATTCCGACAAGGAGTACCGCTCTCTTCGCAGAATAATTCAAGCACCTCGCTGATGGGCCGCCCCACCGCTTCTCCCATGGCCATGCCGGTGAATTCTTCAGCGACCTTGTTAAGCATAACAATGGTGCCGCGGGTATCGGTGGTAATGACCCCATCACTGATGCTGAGCAGGGTCACTGCCAGCATCTCCTTTTCGGCAAAAAGCTGCTCAGCGGTCTGTTTACGCTCTTCCACCTCGGCCTGCAACTGCTCGGTTCGTTGCTGGACAACAACTTCGAGTTCATCCCTGCCCTGGACAAGAAGACGCTCATACTCTTTTCGCCATTGCATGTCGGCAGCGATGGTATTACTCAGGAACTCGAACTCCTCAACCCCGCTATAGTCTGGCGGGGTGTTTTGTTTAATTTGCCCGATTATTCTCGCAATGGGCTTCTTTACCGATAACCACAGCAGCAACAGAACAGCCACCGTCAACAATGCAAATGCAGTTAATAGCGCCACCATGGTCGTACGTGCTTGATCAGTAAAAACTTCAAAGGTGGTTGGATCCTGCCCCACGAGGACTTTCCACTGCCATTGCGGAAAAACAACCACTGCGGAAAATTTATCCGGGATGTCGGCAAGCTGTAGTGTTGCTTGCGGCCCCTTGCCAGGCACATTGAACGAATAGAGCAGACGATTATTTTCCGTAATCTTACCGATCAACCCATAGGTTTTAAAATAGATATCAATTTCGCTGATGGTCTCAGCTTTCTTGACCAGAATTACCGACTGATCATCTGCCTCCGCCAAGGAAATGCTGCCATACGAACGGCTGATCATATCGTAAATATCTTTCTGATGATAATCGAGATGCATCTGTTGTTGCTGATTGGCAAAGTCAACGGCTGATCGGTACAGAAAAAAGTACAACAATCCGCAAAGAATAAGCAGTATCACCGCGATGGGCAAAATAACCCTGACGGCAAACTTATCAATTAATCGGTTAGACATGACGGCCAGAAATCTCCTCATCCCCAGTCAGGGGTGATGGATAGGGGAATGGAGAGACGCGCCTCGCTCATTGCGACAGCGCAAACCTCTAATGTAAGGGAATATAACCGGCAGCGACGATGGCGTCATGGCCTTCACTTCCGAGAACATAGTTGACAAATAATCGAGTCAGAGCGGTAGGGGTCTCGGAGATATACATGTAGAGCTGCCGGGAGATCTTGTAACTTGAATTGGTGGAGTTGGCCTGATTAGGGATAATTCCGTCGAGGATAACCGCCTTGACCTTGGTGGCATCCAGATGGCCGATACTGAGATAACCGATTGCCTGCAAATCCCAGGATACGATAACCTTCATAGCGTTGTTGGCATCCACCACCTTGCTGTTGGCAGCAAAATCATCTGCCCCAAGGATCTTTTCCCGGAAAACCTTGCGAGTAGCACTCCCCAACTTGCGGCCATAGAGATGAATCTCCTCATTCTCACCGCCGACTTCGCGCCAGTTACGGATCTCACCAATAAAAATCTTCCGCACCTGTTCGCTGGACAAGCTGGAAACCTTGTTGGTTGGATGAACCACCACCGCGATGCCGTCAATGGCAAAGGGGATAGAGGTAAGGGCATAGGCAGCGGCTTCGTCCTTGGTCAACAAGCGACCACTGTTGCCAATATCGACAATATTTTCCCCGACCTTCTCAATACCAGCCGAGGAACCGCCGCCGCTTACTGAAATATTGACCTGCGGATTACTCTCATGGATCCTGCGGGCAAGTTCGGACATCACCGGTAAATGCGCAGTGCCACCAGCAATGAGCAGAGACCCTCTGGTGCCCTTAAAACTCTTCAGGCCCGAACAGAAAGCGGTGGACACAGGCACAAGCAACAGCAAAGAAAAAATCGTGCAAAAGATCAGGGGTGAACGGTTAACTGATTTACCGATGACAAAACACATACAAACACCTTTTCCCTTGGCAAATAAACGAATTATCATCATAGCCAAAACATGTCCCTCAACACAAGGTACAATTAATAATTGCTCTCAAGTATAACTATTAATTGTCGGGATTTCTTGCAAATGGCAATACGCCTTTATTATCCATATCATTGCTATGGATAATAAAGGCCAGGCAACCAACCATCCTGCATTTTTTATTCGAATGGTGATCTTAACGGCCTTGAGTCAGGCAGAGGAAGGAAACTTGGCAACATGATTAAAGAGTGGGCACCTTGCCCAAGCCCCCACCCATAAAGATAGCTCTACCATCCCTCCACATCTCAGCGAGCTTCGTCTTCCTCTGCTCCATCAAGCACCTGGCGAATAAGCAAAGCAATCTCTTCGTGGACGAATGGTTTCATGGCATACCCTTTGACGCCCAGGTTGCGCAACATATCTTGATTGATCGTTTCGTTATAACCGGTACAGATAATTATCGGCAGATCGGAACGAAGGGCCAACATCTGTTCGGCCAATTCTGCGCCGGTCATCTTGGGCATGGTCATGTCTGTAATCACCAGATCAAAACCCCGGGGTTGACTACGGAATAGCTCCAACGCCTTCCTGGAATCATTCTCGTCCACCACTTCGTAACCCAAGCTTTGCAAAAGTCGACACACCACCGCCAGAACCATCGGTTCATCGTCCACCAACAAAATACGCTCGTGGCCTGGTGCCGGAGAAGATACAGTCACCTCATCCACCACCTTCACCTTGTCGTTGATAACAGGAAAAAAAACGTGAACGGTGGTACCATTACCGATCTCACTGTCAACCATGATCTGGCCGCCATGACTGAGTATGATGCCATGGGCCATGGCCAAACCAAGGCCGGTTCCCTTACCTGCCTCTTTGGTGGTGAAGTAAGGCTCGAAAATGCGATCCTGATTGTCCGCTGAAATACCGTAGCCGTCATCGGCAACGGTAAGCTTGAGGTAGGTACCAGCTGGCAGAGTAATCCCATCTTCTTGGTCAGATGATCCGTCAGCAATGTCTACAATGCTCTGCACCACCCGCAAAATACCACCATTAGCACCCATCGCCTGGGCACCGTTGGTACACAAGTTCAACAAGACTTGGTGAATCTGAATGGGGTTGCCGAGAATTACCGCCTCTTCATCGGCTATTTCTGTCTGAATATCGATGGTTGCCGGCAACGTCGCCCGCATCATCTTCAACGCTTCCTTGACCAGCGGAGCCATAAGAATCGCCCGCCGCTGCAAATCGTCCTGGCGACTGAATAAAAGAATTTGTTGCACCAATGTCCCCGCCCTACCGCCAGCAAGCTTAATGGCCTGAAGATCTTTGTACAGGGCACTATCCTTATCGGTACTGGCCATGGCCAAGATGGTGTAACCCATGATGGCGGTAAGGATATTGTTGAAGTCATGAGCAATACCTCCAGCCAAGGTGCCGATGGCCTCCATCTTGTGGGCTTGACGCAGCCGACGCTCCAGTTCTTTCATTTCAGTGAGATCTTTGGCAAAATGAGCGACGCCCATCACCTTGCCCTGGTCATCGAAAACAGGCGATGCCGAAACAAGAAATACCCTCTCCAAGTTGGGGTGATAAATTTCAGCGCTATGCGCCAGACCATCGTTAATGGCCATCACTGCCGGACAGCCAGAACAAGGCCCCGTCGTCATCCCCCCTTGAAAGAGTTCATAACAAAACTTACCCTCGATCTCCTTCGGGGGCAGACTGAGAGCCAGGCAAGCCGCCTGATTAACCCGCAGAATACGCATATCTTTATCTTGAATGGTGGCAATATCGCCGATACCCTTAAAGGTGCGCTCCCAATCATCCCTGGCCCTACGGATCTCCTCCACCGCTTGTTTGCGAAGGGTGATATCCTTTAAATTCTGCACCACCCCGATCAAGCCACCGCTGGGATCATACATGGGGGCGGTGGTGACGAGATAATAAACGGTGGTGCCATCGGGGGCGATATGCGCTACTTCTGACTCCACAGGCTCGCCATGATTCAGAAGCAAATTGATGCAACAAAGGTCGGTATGACAATGTGGGCAGCGAAACAAGGCGGCGCAATGCTGTCCTTTGGCCTCATCAGGGGTGACCCCGGCAAGTTCGGCAAAGGATTTATTGACCCTGATAATCATGCCTTGGGTATCCATAACCCGCATACTGTCGCTGGAGGCATTAAAGATCTGAGTGAGTTCATTATAGGCAAGAATGGTGGCCTCCTCACTCTCCTCTCGCCTGGCAATCTGTTCCCTAAGCGCCTCGTTGGTCCGAATCAACTCCACTGTCCGCTCCTGAACCAATTCCTCCAAGTGGTCGCGGTGACAGACAAGCTCCTGTTGAACCTGTTTGCGTTGGGTAATATCGCTAATGATGATGATCAGGGATCGCTCGGTCTGGTCCACCACCGGCAACACATGCATCAAGATGTAACGGCTGTTGAGCATTAGGGGAGTCTGTTCACCAAGACTAGACTCGCCTTCCCCTGAATCCTGAAACAGATCGAGCACCTGCTGCCGATCATCACCAGAGAAGTGATCCGCAAAAACGGTGGCCAACAACGCCTCTTCCTGGTGACCAAACATTGCAGCGGCGGCCAGGTTAGCGTAGATGATTCGATGGTCGCTGGACAATTCGAGAAACCCCTCGGAGATATTCCGCAGGGTGATTTCAAAGTGATTCTTGGTAGAAAGCAGTTCCTCGGTGATCTCCCGACGATAAACTTCCTCGGTGCCAATGACCTTATGGGACAACTCTTCCATACGGTCACTATCCAGGCCGGTCAAAACCGAGCAGACATGCCTTTTTATATCCTTGAAAGGACCCTTGGCAATGCAGGCATCAGCTCCGAAAGATGCGAAATCAAATTTTTCTTCTGCGGCGGTGGCAGAGAGGATCACCAAACAGATGCTTTGCATGCCAGGCATGTTACGAATAACGCGACACAAACGGTCGCCGCTGATCCTGGGCATCACCATATCAATGAAGATAACATCGGGTTGATAGCTCTTCAGAACATCCAAAGCGGCCAGTCCATCCGGAGCACATTGCACATGATGCCCTTCAGCCGTCAGAAATTTGTTTAGCAGTTGCAGAAAGAAAGTACTGTTGTCGACGAGAAGAATTTTTTTCATATTAAGCCCTAGATTTCCAACGCCCCCAAAAGGCCGAGTCAAGGTGCGGGACTAATAAACGTTTATCGTTCTCTCACCTCTAGATAGAGGCGCGGGGCGGGGAAAGCCCCCCCTGCAAAGCTCAACTTTGTAACCAAGATTTTTTATGTATACCAAAAAAAAATCTTGGTTACAAAAGATATCCCCACCAATCAGCAGATAGGCATTAAGACTCATTTACAATAAAAAGGCAATGGCTGATAGAAGAATTTTCCAGATATAAACACCATGGAAAATCATCATCTCTCGCCTGCCCTTGCCGTTGCTTTCGCCCCGATCCCCATCCCGTTCACAAAAAAAAGCAGGGCCGAATAATCGACCCTGCTTTCGTGGGAATAGCCTCACGTTAAGTATACGAGCGTTACGGCTGCCGTTTTAGATGTAAGGTTAGGCTCTCCCTCTTTAGAGTTAGGCTATCACTTCCCAGGAGAAAAAGTAAAGATAGTTTTTGAAAGGACAGCATCTCTTTCAAAAACCACCATTGTCAAACATCACCCGCCGCCAACCAGGCAAGGAAAGAGTTGGCGATGGTAAACAACTTCGAGCCCCCCCAATAAAATCGGCGGGGTTAAGCAGTCGGCATTTGTTTTATAAATAGGGGGCCTTATATTAATCTTGCCCCACCATCTATTACAACAGATGTTCCAGTCGTGTAGGAACTTTCCATTAAATATATATACGTTTCAGCTACTTTTTCTGCGGTAGTAATCTTTTTCAGGGGGAACTTCTTTGCGTATTCTTCCACTGCTTCTGGCTTCGGTGCAACAAAACCTGGACTAACAACATTGACTCTTATGGGGGCCAGCTCTATTGCTAAGGACCTACACAATGTTTCGGTGGCACTATTTATTATGGCCATTGTTGAAAAATTATTAAAAATCTTTTCTCCTGCGATACCAGTTGTCATAACAATGCTTCCTTTTCGGTTAATTCCTTTTAGAGCTTGTTGGATTAACTGGTATTGCCCCCAGAATTTGGTTTCAAATGCCTCTTTGGCTAGTTTTATATCTATCGTCTCAAATGGTGCAGGATTTATATTGGGCCTGACGGTAATAACAAGATGATCAATATCCCCTATTTTTTTTAAAGCTGTTGATATTTCACCTTGAGATGTAACATCAAAGGAATATGTTTCAATATTATGACCAACAGCCTCACCTAAAGCACCATGTTTTTCTGATGCATTCCGCGACGCAATAACGATTTTGGCTCCAAGTCCCGATGCATGTTTCGCAACAGCAATACCGAGACCAGAACTACCACCGACTATGAGTATTTTTTTGTTTTTTAATGAAGTGTTCATTGGTGCACAGTGCTCCCTGACCATATTGATATCGAGCGCTGCTTTTCCATAAGCAGCACGGCTTTCAAAGCGATTTCATGCTCGACAACCCCTTATTATTATCACGCGCAACATAATAATAAGGTTTTTTATGCCAATCGTTCCCAAAAGCTAATCCTGTCTCCTTGATTACCCCTTTTCTCTCGGCCAGACAACTTGACAATCTTGCTCCTTCTTCAAAAAGAAGGACTCACCCCATTACCAATTAATTTCCTTGGCTCTCCCCAGACAAAAAAAAAGCCCGCAAACCTTTGCAGGCTGCGGGCTTCATGGTCATCCCCGGATTGCTCCGGACTAGATCTTGGCGGAGAGAGAGGGATTCGAACCCTCGGTAGGTTGCCCCACACTCGCTTAGCAGGCGAGCACCATCGGCCTCTCGGTCATCTCTCCGTTGCTGCTCTTGTCTTATGTAATATGGCGGAGGAGGTAGGATTCGAACCCACGGTACTTTCGCACAACGGTTTTCAAGACCGCCGCCTTAAACCACTCGGCCACTCCTCCGGGTTACTGCGAAAACATCTTTAACATATTCCAAACGAGCCTGTCAACGACGTTGGTCAGTAAACATGCGGAATGTGGTTAATGCTCAATTAAGTGCGTTCAAAGCCTCACTTAATTTGCTCACCGCCAGCAACTCCATCCCATTTATTCCAGCCTTGGGAGCGTTGCCCTGCGGGACGATGGCGCGTTTGAAGCCATGTTTGGCCGCCTCCCGCAACCGCTCCTGCCCGTTAGGCACCGGCCTAATCTCACCGGAAAGACCCACTTCGCCAAAAATCACCAAATCCTGCGGCAGGGGTTGATCACGCAGGCTGGAGACAATGGCCATCAACAGGGCGAGATCAACGCTGGTCTCATTGACCCGCACCCCACCCACCACATTGATGAAAACATCTTGATTATAGGTGACCACATTGCCGTGCCGATGCAGGACGGCCAGCAACATCGCCAGCCGGTTCTGCTCAAGGCCCACCGTGACTCGGCGAGGGTTTTCGGCGTGACTATCATCAACCAGGGCTTGAATCTCAACCAGCAGCGGTCTACTCCCCTCCCAGACCACCATCACCACACTGCCGGACATGGGCTCCGGCAACCGTGACAAAAAAATGGCCGAGGGGTTGGCAATTTCTTTCAGACCGGTTTCGGTCATGGCAAAAACGCCCAGCTCGTTCACCGCCCCATAGCGGTTTTTTACCGCCCGCATGATCCGGTAACGACTGTCAGAGCCGCCCTCGATATAACAGACCACGTCGATGATATGCTCTAATACCCGTGGCCCGGCAAGATCACCGGATTTAGTGACGTGGCCAACCAAAAAGATGGCGGTATTACTCTGCTTGGCAAAGAGGGTAAGCCGAGCCGCAGACTCCCGCACCTGACTGACGCTACCCGGCGCAGACTGGACATCAGCCGACTGCATGGTCTGAATGGAATCGATCACCATTACTTCCGGTTTTTCGCGGGCTGCCGCCTCACAGATCGCTTCCACCTGGGTTTCGGCGGTGAGAAGCAGATCCTGATCAGGCAAGCCCAATCGTTTCGCCCGCATGGCGATCTGCGCCAACGACTCCTCACCGGTGACATAGAGGGTTTTTACCCGCTGACTCATATTGCAGCAAACTTGCAATAAACCGGTGCTCTTCCCCACCCCCGGATCACCGCCGATCAAAACCACCGAGCCCGGCACCAGACCTCCGCCCAAGACCCGATCCAACTCCTTGAGGCCGGTATGCAGCCGGGCGGAAGTTTCCATCCGCACCGCCGACATGGGCTGCACCTCAGCCAGAGTACCGGCATAGCCACCAAAACGGTTATTTTTTACCGTGGGTGTCACTGCCGTTTCACTGAGGGTATCCCACTCCTTACAGCCCGGACATTGGCCAGTCCACTTACTGAATGAGGCTCCGCACCCGGAACAGAGATAAGCAGTTTTAGGTTTAGCCATTAGGTATTATTTCTCCGTAAAAAAGCCCATTTTACCCCTTAGCAGATATCATGGTAGAAAATAAAACGTAACTATTCAGATGTGCCCCAGGTTCGGACAAGCAGTCCTGCGAAGCGTAACATGATGCCATACGAGCCGGGCTGATCGTGCGAAGAGGGGGGGGGGCCGCGGGATCTTTACCCTCACACCAGTTCAGCTAGAACCTGATTGGCGAAAGGTAAAGCCTTAGCGGTGAGGCGCAAGAAACCTTCCTCAACCTCCAGCAAACCTTGCTCTTGCAAGCGGATAAAGATCCGGCCATAATAATCCTGCGGGGTAACCCCAAACCGTTCGGCAAGTTCTGCCACCGCGATCCCCCCCAGCATCCGCAGAGCCATGATCACCGTCTCGCGAAAAGCGGCGCCGGGCGGCAGACATTCCACCTCGACAAAGGGCGGTTGCCCAGCATTGATCAGTTTAACGAATTTCCCCGGCTCTGCAACCTGCCGAAAACGGAGATGCTCAAAACAGGAAACGGCGGCCGCGCCAAGACCAAGATAGTTGCCGTTGCGCCAGTAATTTTCATTATGCCGACAACGATTAGCAGGGTTGGCAAAATTCGAGATTTCGTAACGGGACAGCCCAGCCTGGGCTAATTGCCCATAAGCAAAACTCTCCATGCGCAGAACGGTATCCTCATCAGGCAAGGACAACTCACCACGCTCAGCCAAACGGGCAAAGGGCGTCCCCTCTTCCACCGACAACCCATACAGAGACAGATGCTCCGGCCTTTGCGCCAAGGCCAAGGTAATGCTTTCTTGCCAATCGAAAAGATCTTGCTCCGGCAGACCGTAAATCAAATCAAGATTGAGGTTATCAAAACCCGCTTGCCGGGCCATCTTCACCGCTAGCAAAGCATCGTTCAAGGTATGACTACGGTGGATTTTCTGCAACAAACGATCCGAAAACGCCTGCACCCCAATACTCAAACGATTAACCCCTGCCTCCCGCAACTCTTGCAACTTATTGGCATCAACAGTGTTGGGATTGGCCTCCACCGTGATCTCCGGGGCGGACGCAAAGCGAAAGAGTCCAAGACAGTTCTGCAGCAAATGCGCCAACTCCCCGCCATCATAAATTGTGGGGGTGCCGCCACCGATAAAGATGGTGCCAAAACATCGATCCCGAACCATGGGATGAGCGGCCATCAGCTCTGCCTGTTTCAGCACCGCAGCAAGATAATCACGGGGCGGCGCTCCTGCGCAAGGATAAGAGGTAAAGGAGCAATAGCCACATTTGGTAACACAGAAGGGGATATGGATATAGAGTCCGGCAGGCTGCGGATATTGATCTGCGTGGATAACGCTCATAAGAGAGTGGCACAGTCGTCGCGGATGGTTGCCATCAAGCCATGATCAGCAAAGCTGTACGGGGCGGCAGTACCGGCAATAATCAAATGATCGAGGAGGTTGATATTCATCAAAGCGCAAGCCAGATAGAGGTTACGAGTCAACCGCCGGTCGGCAACAGATGGAGTCAAGTTGCCGGAAGGATGGTTATGTGCCACCACCAAGGCGGCGGCATTAAACTGCAGCGCTTCTTTAATTAGTTCACGGGGATAGATGGTATTACTGGTAATGGTGCCCTCGCTAACAATGCGAGATTCAATGATCGCATGTTCGGCATCCAGGAAGATGGCCATAAAGACCTCACGCTTTAGGTCACACATGGCGTGGGTCAGGTAATCGGCCACTTCGCGGGAAGAGCGGAGGTACTTTTTATCTCGCAACCGCTGTTGCAGATAACGACGGGCAACCCCATGCAAGAAATGGATAGCGAAGATATTGTTCGGGCCCAACTTCGGCACCAGCTTAAGGGCTGCCGGCTCTGCCGCCAGCACCGCGGCCAGACTACCGAATTTAGCCAAGGCAGCCCGAGCGACCTCCTTACAATCCTTGCGCGGGGTACCCATGGTGAGCAGCAACTCCAGCACCTCATCATCCCGAAAGGCATCGATGCCCCGCTCCAAAAACTTGTCGCGCAGCCGCTGCCGATGGCCACTACCTTTATGCTCATTGCGTTTCATGTGAAGAGAAGACCCCCTTCTCCGACGACAAACCACAGGAGCGCCATTTGAAGCGAAATAATTTCATAAGGCCCGAAAAACTCAGCTTGTTAGCAAATAGCCAGCCGGAAACAAAAAAACCAGTCCAAGGATAAGGGGTATGAAACCTATTTATGCAATTCTTTACTGAACAACTTGTTGGCAAGCCCCGGGTTAGCCTTCCCACCGGTCTTTTTCATCAACTGGCCGACGAAGAAACCCATCAACTTGGTTTTGCCATCCTTGAACTGAGCCACTTGACCAGGATTGGCAGCGATAATCTCCTCCACCATGGTCACCAGCTCGCCCTCGTCGCTCATCTGAACCAGATTCTTCTCCTTGACCACCGTCTCCGGGTCGGTGCCCGAAGCCAGCATCTCTTCAAAGACGGTCTTGGCGATCTTACCGCTAATGGTTCCCTTCTCCACCATCACCAACAAAGAGGCGAGATTTTCAGGCGATACCGGGCATTGACCAAGGTCGAGAGAATCCTCACCCTTTAGTTCCCGCATCAGTTCAGTCATGATCCAGTTGGCGAGTTTCTTGGCATTATCGTAATCAGCCAGCGCAGTCTCAAAATAATCGGCGAGATCGCGTGAAGAGGTAAGCACCTCAGCATCCTCGGCGGACAACCCCATGGTCTCAACAAAACGCTCCTTGCGCGCCGCTGGTAGCTCCGGCAGGGTTGCGCGCATGGCCTCGATCCATTGATCATCAATCACCACTGGCACCAGATCAGGGTCGGGAAAATAGCGGTAATCATGAGCCTCTTCCTTGCTGCGCATGGAGGCGGTGGCGTTCTTGGCCGGATCCCAAAGCAGGGTTTGCTGCACCACTTTTTCGCCGTCCAGGAGCAGATCACGCTGGCGGCGCTCTTCATACTCTAAAGCACGCTGAACGTTACGAAAGGAGTTCATATTCTTCAGTTCGGTACGGGTACCCAGCTCGGTTTCGCCCTTTAACCGCAGGGAGATATTAGCGTCGCAGCGGAAGCTGCCCTCCTGCATATTGCCATCGCTAATATCGAGATAGCGGACAATGGCGTGCAGTTTTTTGAGATAGGCCACCGCCTCTTCCGGCGAGCGGAGGTCCGGCTCGCTGACGATCTCCAACAGCGGGGTGCCAGTGCGATTGAGGTCAACATAGCTTTTCGGCTCAAGATCATCATGAACCAGCTTGCCGGCATCTTCCTCCATATGGATACGGGTGATGCCGATTTTTTTTATCTTCCCGCCCACCTCGATCTCGATCCAACCATGTTCGGTGATGGGTTTGTCGAACTGGGAAACCTGATACCCCTTGGGGAGATCCGGGTAAAAATAATTCTTGCGGGCGAACTCGTTTTCGCGGCGGATCTCACAGTTGGTGGCAAGGCCCAGCATAATCGCCGAATCAACCACCTTTTTATTAAGCACCGGCAACACCCCAGGCATCCCTAGACACACTGGACAGGTATTGGTATTAGGCGGGTTGCCGAACTCGGTGGTGCAATTGCAAAAAATCTTACTGGCGGTCTTGAGCTGGGAATGAATCTCCAGACCGATGACGGTTTCAAATTCCATTTTTTTCTTGGCTCCTATATCTCAAAAAAACAGCTGCCGGGCTACCCTACGCCGCCTTATGAATCCAGGTACGGATGGCAGCCACCTCGCTTTCCCACTCAGTACCTGTGCGGACGACGAGAAACACCCTGAACAGTTCGTTAATGATCCGGATCAACTCTTCATAGAGACCAATACGATCCAACATCCGCCCTGCTACCGCCTCTGGATCGTTGGACTCATCTGCGTCCATACTCTTGGGCGGCTTAACACTGGAAAAATCCAACATGCTCCCGCGCAGGGTCAGATGGTACTCATAGTCACCCTTGACCAGATGGAGACGAGCTTGCTCCACTTTTTTACCCATGGTCAAACCGGTGCGCGCTTCTTTTAGCTCTGACTGCAAACCACGACAGATAAGTTTTTCATGGGAATCACCCTCGCCGGACTCCAGCAAGATATGTTTTTCAAAAACCAGGATGATGTCGCCATGCCCCGGCACCAAGACCGTGCCGCCGCGCTCTTCGCTCTTAAACCACAGCCAGGTTAAAAACTCCTGACCCAGAAAATATTTTTCCTCTATCAGTTCAACAAGATCCATTAGATATCCTTAGACAAAAATCGATGGGGTGATATTAGCCAGCCGCTCTTCACCAGCCTCGTCAAGCAAATGACCGGCGGTGAGATAAGGAATCTGCAACATCAACTGCAGACCGAAGGTTTCCTTGAAATATTCCTCAAGCACCTCCTGCGCTTTTTTATTGGTGGAGAAAAAGAGCAAGGTGCCTTCAGAAAGGTTCCAGCAGAGGTCATACACCGCCGGAATCGGCACCGCCCGCTTGGTGAGCATCAACTTCATGTTATCCTTGATCTCCAAACGGTGGTTGCGAGCAAGCTTAGGCACTTGCCGCTCCTTTTTGATCCGTTCCTCTTCCTTGGCTGTAAATTTCTTCAAAGCGGCATTGGAAATCTTGCGCTCATCCACCCGCAAGGTAAGGACAACATTATCACCAGCAGCGTAGGAGGCATATTCAAAAGTGTTGTCGAACATATTGAGAACCGACACCCAGCCCACAGACCGCTCCTCGTAGGAGTCGTCGATGTCACGAAAGGAAAATGAAGCGAGGCGTTCGGCGGCAAAATCCCAAAAATTGGCTGGCAACTCACCTTCAACCGTATAGCGGACAAAGGTTGCCGAACCGGATAAAAGTCCCATGGAAACGTATCCTTAAAATAAATAACGAGAAAAGCCTCAACCGTCCGGCAAAGGCTTGGAGAAAAACCAATAACAACAGAGAAGATATAGCAAACCCATGCCCGCTCGACAAGGACTTTCAAAATGGCACCGACCCCTTCAACACCGAACAATCACCGGAGCGGCGGTTTGGAAAGGATTTGCGGGTTATCAAAAATCATTTTTTCGCGGCAAAATAAAAAAAGCGGAAAGACTCCCTTGACATGAAGAGAGGTCTATTGTAAATAACGGCTTCTGCTGTACCGGATGGGTCGTTAACTCAGTTGGTAGAGTATCTGCCTTTTAAGCAGAGAGTCGTTGGTTCAAGTCCAACACGACCCACCACAATGCGTCCCCGTCGTCTAGCCAGGTCCAGGACACCGGCCTTTCACGCCGGCAGCACGGGTTCGAATCCCGTCGGGGACGCCACCGCAAGTTACAAGGGAATTAGCTATTTATAGCTGATTCCCTTTTTTCGTATGGAGAGCATGAATCGCCTCCATCCTTCGTATACCTTTCAAGATGAGTAAATAAAATACTCGCAACACCTTGATACCTTGCTAGCCCTATCCACTTCCTAAAAAAATCTCTAGGGACTCTTGAAAAGAGTCCCGTAGTCCCGTGAGCTCACCTACCTGATCTCGAACAAAACCATAACACCCGAAACAAACTTTGTTTTTTTTGCCCAAAGAAAAAACATCTTTCCCAAGTAAAGTAACCCCTCCGCCCACAAAAAAAAGCCCGGCTAGAAGCCGGGCTTTTTTTGTGGGCGGAGCTTAAATCGACGATTATCCTTGCTTGGAATTTGGCCGCCTATCCTGAGCAAGAACAACAACCAAGCCTACAATCGGGGTAAAAACCAGACTAATCAAGAAATTATCCCAGAAACCAAACTTACAGCTCCGCCCTACCATCCCTAGAAACCAGGAAAAGACCAAGACCACAACAACATATAGCAAATATGGCGTAATCGGCAAAACCATAAGAATCGCCTATGCGCTGGCCGCGTCTTTGGCTACGTTTTTGCCCTCGGCAAAGAGCTTCTTGTAATGCTCCTTCATTTTTTCTGGATTGAAATCGAGCAAAGTGCCGCCCGCCTCAAAGTGGGAAGCGAAAATTGAGCCCGTGGCGTAGGTGATGGCCCCGGCCATCACCGGCAGACTGAGAGAACTGACCAGATTACCAATGCCGGGAATGACTTTAATGGCCGAAGCAAGGATTCCGGTGGCTGCTGGCACAATCCCCAAGGTACCAAAGAGTGGCATCAGAACATTCTTAAACTTGTGCTCGGAAAAAGGAATCCCGTACACCTTGCTCATCTTGGTGACCATGGTTACCTGGGCAGCATAAACAGCGGCAATGTCCACAAAGGGAACCGGGATCAAACCGCCACCAGCACTCCAAAGTACGAACTGACGGGTAATTTTGTCTGCCTGGTCAATGGTGGACAGAACTTCCACCTCCTCGACTACAACCTCCTCGACTGCAACCTCCGCGTCCTTAACCTTCTCGTTTTTTTGTGTGGCGCTCACGGTTCTGCCCTCCATTTACGATTATTCTGTAGTGTCCCAGCCGGATGTGCCAAGATGCACCTTATCTCTATATTGAAATGAAAATTAATATATATTAAAGATATCCTAACACGAAAGCAAGGGTTAATAAGTTGGTAGTTTTTTGTTTTTGCGAAGTTTTATTGAGATACGTCACATCTTCCATAACGAAGACCTTACCGGAAGACCAAGATTACCCTACAGTTTCAGCCTGTTCAGACAAATGAGTCATCTAAAAATACCCCCGCATATTTCCTACCTAAAAAACGCTAGGGTAAGCTTCTAAACAACAAGAATGCCTGTCTGCCGCATGCGTTCAGGGAAGCGGCCATTTCGGGAGGTTAATCATCGTTGTTCTTTTTATTACCCACATTAACAGTCATGGTCCACAGCGGCTTCAAATTGTAACCACAGCCATCTATGGACGAACTCTTTAAAAACTTCGAGTCAACAATCCACCAACGGAATTTTATATCCTCAAAAATATGAACATTTACTCGACATGCCCTATGATAAAGGCTATTGGCAAGGGTTATGCGTCTGGCGTTTCCAGGATCGGCCCCTGCCCCCCCCACTTGACAAAGTAGAGATGTTTCCCGGTTATTCGGCCTGCTTTTTCTAGGCGCCAGAAACCCAATGGGGCTGCAAAAAGGAAGGACTATGAAAACAACCCTGTATCTCTTGCCCCATGCCGGTGGGGCATCATACGCCTACCACCCCTTGGCCGAGGCCCTGGCTCCAGACCTGGAGGTCTGCTGTCTCGACCTACCGGGACACGGTGTCCGCGCCGGGGAAAATCCCCTGACAGACATGCAATCCCTGGCCAAGGATCTTCTCCACCGCATGGCACCATCCAGCACAACCCCATGGGCTCTTTTTGGCCACAGCATGGGGGCATTGCTGGCCCATGCCATCTGCGATCAATGTCGGCACCAAAGAATACCGATGCCGGTGCATCTTTTTGTCTCCGGCACCGCCGCGCCCCAGTCTCGCAGAACCGCACCCATTGCCCACCTTTCCGGCAAGGAATTCTGGCAGGCGGTTACCAGTTACGGCGGCGTACCTGCCCAGCTCCTGGACTCTTCGGAGTTGATGGATTATTTCGAAGAGCTGTTGCGTTTTGATTTCCAGGCCGTGGAAGGATACGCACCCCAACCCACCCCACAACCAGTTCCCATCACGGTTCTTTACGGTCGGGACGACATGAGCAAAGAAGAGGCAAACTCCTGGCAGGCAGAGACCAACGAAACTTTCCAATCCCATGCCTTCAATGGCGGTCATTTTTTTCTTTTCGACTCCATCGCCGAAATCACCTGCTGCCTCAGAGAGGAACTGGAGGCGTAGAAAAGATCTTGTGGTGTCTTGAAAAATAGGATTTTCATTGCAGATCAGCTACGCGGGGTCACAGGAATCTAAGGCGAGGGCAAAACAATCATAATCGACCAATGCCAACTTCCTGCGCCGAGACGAATGAAGCTTTGAAGAAGTCTATTTTTCGCGTCTTTGTTGAGCACGGTAGTCGTAAGGCAGACAACGGCCATACTCCATCTTGTAGATCCGATCAGCGGCATAGAAATAGTTGTCGTCGTGGGTGACGGCGATGATGGTCTTACCTTTGGCCTTCAATTCCGGCAAGAGGACATCATAGAAAAATTTGCGGAAGACCGGATCTTGATCTGCGGCCCATTCGTCAAAGAGCATGATCGGCTTGTCCTCCAGGACGCTGATGATCAGGGTGAGCCTTTTTTTCTGACCAGTGGAAAGGTCACGGTTGGTAATCACCCCGTTTTCAATGGAGGTCTTGTCAGCCAATTCCATCTGGGAGAGAAGATTGCGGACAAGTTCGGAGTCTGGTTGATCAATACCGATGAGCCGTTTGAAGAGATAGTAATCAGTAAAAATGGTGGAGAAAAGATTGCGATAACTGGCCCGGTTGTATGGCGTAACCTCGGTGTCATCCAAACGAATGTGACCACGGTTTGGGGTGTAGAGACTGGTGAGAACCTTAAGAAAGGTCGATTTCCCAGAGCCGTTACCGCCAACAATAAAGGTAATTTCACCCTGATGGAATTCCAATTCAATCGGCCCAATATTGAAAGTTCGACCGTTTTCCTTAATAGGAAACTGAAAGAAAATATCATCCAGGTTTATCTTACTCCAAGCCATCTCTTCGATGGCCTGCTCGTCACTGATCAGTTCGTTCTTACTTTGGCCCTGGTCGATAAGCTCCTCCAGGCTGCGAATATTATTGATCGCTGCTTCGGCCCGGGAGACTGCCGGAATGGCCATGGCAAAATCACCGATGGGACCGGCGGTGAAGATAATAAGCGCGATGAGCTTGGGGATGATCGGGATCTCGCTTTTATCGATCTGGGGCAACAAAAAAAGAATGCCGCCGATGGAAAGGAGAAGAAAGGTCTGGGAGAGAAGGATGGTGACATTCAACCTGAGCCCGGCGTCGATGCGCAGATCGGTGGAGGAATTGATCACCGAATCAAGTTCACCCTGGCTGAAATCCTGGTATTTGCGCCGGTTCATCTTCAGCTCCTTAAAGCCGTTGAGCAGCCCTCCCAAATTATCCATAAAGGTGTTTTCGCAAACCGCTGATTTCTGTAAGGAATCAGCAATCTGTTTTTCGTTGCGCAGGTAGAGCATAATCATCAGGCCGACGATGCCGACGCTTACCAGTAGAGCCTTGAAGGACATCACGCCGATATAAATAATGATGAAGGTGAGCATGATCATCGAAGAAACAGCATTAACCGCAATAGTGGTTGAATAGGAAATAGTTGCCGCGTCAGTGGCCAGCGCAGAATAGAAGATTCCCTTGTCGATGGACTCAAGACCGAGGAGATCGGTGGTTTTCAGCTTACCCAGGATACGAAGACGGATGATACGCACCACCTCTTCCACCATCTTGGTACTTTCGTTCATCGAATAACGCTTGCAGAACCAGAACAGGCCCATCAAGGAGGCAAAGAGGAAAAAAGAACTAAAATGAAGACTTCCCGGCTTGAGCTTAGCGGCAGTTTGGATGGCGGTGGCAACGGCCAGACCGTTGGCAATACCGGCGGTGACCGTCATCAAAACCATGGTTCGGTTGAGCCGACCAGCCTCTGTTTTAACAAATTGAAAATAGTTTTTCACGGGCTGTCATTCTTCGGTTTTTCCATCTCTTCGATGAATTTTTTTGTAAAATTAGCACCCCGGGTATCACCCTTAAAGATCCCGTCCTTGGGCAGAGGGAGCTCGACCAAGGAATCTGGAGTCTTGGTTTGCAATACCAGGTTCCAGGCATCTTCATAGAGCTTGATATTTGCCCCCAGGTCTTTCAAGAACAGGCGATCCTCTTCATCAGGAAACATAAAGCCAGGCCCGTTACGAATAATCTTCTCGACATAGGGCAACGCGGCGGAGTTACAGCCGGCAAAATAATTATAGTTGCTCATTCGCGCCGAAACTTGTGGAATCAACATATAATCGATGAAGAGTTCCGCTGTTCGCGCCCGCTGACTCTCGACACTGATGGCAATACTATCATAATTGACAAGCGCCTTACCCTCGGGAAGCAAGAATCTAACATCGGGATTATTGGCCAAAGCGTAGGCACCGGTACCGTTCCAGACCAAACCGAGGAGGATTTTATTATTTATCAACTGCCGCCCCCCTTGCGGGCCGGTGAGCTTAAGCCCGTGGCGCTTGATGGTATCGATAAGCAGGTCACGAGCCTCACCAATCTGCCCAGGGTCAATGGTGTTAGGCGAGTAGCCGCGAAGCATGAGAGCCAGCCCCAAGGCAACGCGCATTTCCTTTCTGATCCCACCCCGATACGCAAGATAATCGTTACGAAGCTGTTCGATGATAAATCCCCAGTTCCGAGGAATGCCAGCCACGTATTTGATGTTAAAAGCGATACCGATGCAATCGCGAGAGAGAGGAACCGTGTAAAGGAGACCCCGATCATAGCTTAGCCGACGGACGTCTTCGTCAAGCAAATCCATGTTCGGAATGTTGCCATGCTCAAGTCGGCGCAACAAACCGGCCTTGAGCATCTTGATGACCATATAGTCAGAGGGCATGACAAGATCATATTTGCTGGGGTTTTTCCGAAGGAGATCGAACATCTCCTCGTTACTGCTGATCAGAGTCGGCACTATTTGGGTGCCATATGTCTTTGTGAAGAGGTCCAAGACCTCCTGGGGTACGTAGTCGTGCCAAGTGATAACCTCCAACCGCTTGGCGGGAGTGAATTCCACCTTGGCTATCTTGATTTGCTCTGCCCAGCTAGTGCTATCAATCTCACTGACCGAGGTTTTGTTGTTACAACCGCTCATGATCAGGAGAACCATGGCAATGATGAGGAAAACAACTCTCTGAAACTGTCTCATCTGCTGCTATTCCTTGCCGGGGGATGGTGGCGCGGGGGGAGTTAGCTGCGCACTACCTCGGCGCAGGTAACTCTGTAGTCTGGAAAAAAACGAACTTTCCGGTTCCAATACTCCCGCCTGCTTTACTTTGGCCTTGAGGGTTGGCGGCGAAACCGGGCCGGACTTTTTCATGGTACTTGCCACCGGAGGAAGGGCCGGAATTGTAGGGGCCGGGGTTGAGGCCATGTTCATAATCAGAGGAAGCTTACCGTCGCCACCACCGATGACCACCACCTTGGCATTGTCGGATTTGGCAAGATCCACGGTGGCATCGATCCCCTTGTACTGAAGGTACTTATCGAAGAAACCACTGGACTTGACAATATCCTGAAAACGCTTGATCCCTTCGGCCTCAATAGCCTTGCGCAGCGCCTCTTTTTCTGCAATCTGCAGGCGGTAAGTATACTCCTGAACATGCTGTTGCCGAGCCAATTTATGTTCTATGGCCTCAACTATGGTCTTGGGAAGAATCATCCTGCGAATGAGCAGATTATCAAGATTGATATATTTTTCGGCAAAGGCCCCCATGGCCCCTTGCATGATGATCTGGAGCAGATACCCCTCAGAGGTATAGATCTCCTCCGGCAGGTAGTTGGCCACCACCTTACGGAGATGGGCCTGAACCTCGGGCTTTACCACCTTAAGAATATAGTCAGGACCGACTAATTTATGCAGCTGGGGAAGATGCTCCCGATCGGGGAAGAAGCGCACCGAGACCTCGAAGGTGATCGGCAGGCCATCCTTTGAAAGAGCCTTGAATTGAAAAGGCCGATGCTGGATACGGGTGTCGTAGATATACATCTTGTTCCAAGGCGGGATGACGTGGAGGCCCTCATCATAAACGTACTCCATATCTGTACCACCGTGGAAACGTTTCCAGAGAACGCCTGCCTCGCCAGGGTAGATATTAATGAAAATACTATTGAATAAATAGGCACAGAGAACCAGAGAGAGGAGAAGAAAAAAAGTCAGGAGAACAGCCAGTCGCCGCCGAAGGTGGGGCCAATTACGGGCAATGTTATCACGAATGCTGCTTGCTTCTTCTTGATCAGGCACGTCCATGTATACTCCAACTTCTCAAGGGTGTGGTTATCCCACAGGGATAGACAGACAATAAGCAGGGAGACAGGCGCACGATCTGGCATTTACTATTGTCCAGAATGCACCACCAAGCCATGGCAATTTACCCACCGCCCCGTATGACCAGAACAATCCCCCCGAAGTTGTCTTATATAATGTTCTGTAGTTAGAATTCAAGGTATTTATTCGTAATGATCGCCCGCCTGTCTCAACAAAAAACACCCCCACCAGAGATGGATGAAACCTTAAAGGATCCTTCGATTTTCAACCTTGCCGGTGGTATAGTGACTGACACACAGCCCCCTTTTCACCATCTACAGCAATGGAAACCTCCATGGATCGCAAAACCATTACCGCCCTTAAAAAGATCATCGGCGCAGAGTATCTGCACACCGCCAAGGAAGAATTACTCTGCTACTCCTATGATGGCACCGGCCAGGAATTCATCCCCGAGGCGGTGGCCTTGCCTGCATCCACTGCCGAAATAAGCGCGATTATGAAGCTGGCCTCGGCGACGCCATTTCCGGTGGTGCCGCGCGGGGCCGGAACCGGCATGACCGGTGGCGCGCTGCCCATTGCCGGTGGCCTGGTCTTGGGGTTAAGCCGAATGAACCGGATTCTCGAAATGGACGTCGCCAATCAAGTGGCGGTGGTGGAACCGGGGGTAATCACCGGCGACTTGCGGAGCAAGGCTGCAGAACACAACCTTTATTACCCTCCCGATCCCGCCAGTTTCAAATTCTGCACCATCGGCGGCAATGTGGGCGAATGTGCCGGTGGCCCCAGTGCCGTCAAGTATGGCGTCACCCGCGACTATGTGCTGGGCCTGGAAGTGGTGCTGCCGGACGGGCGGATTATCAACACCGGCGTTCGCACCGCCAAAGGGGTGGTGGGCTACGACCTCACTCGCCTCTTTGTCGGCTCCGAGGGCACCCTAGGGGTGGTCACGAAGATCATTCTGCGGCTCACCGCCAAGCCCGAAGCCAAAGAAACCTTGCTGGTGCTGCTGGACTCCATTGATCGGGCCGTGGCCCTGGTCAGCGAGATCCTCGCCCACCATCTCCCCTGCACCCTGGAATACATGGATCGCACCGCCATCGAGCTGGTGGCGGATCAATTCCCCGAGCCAATTCCGGCCACCACTGCGGCGCTGCTCCTCATCGAACTTGACGGCGACCAGAAAAGCGTCCCCTTGGCAAGCAAACGCTTGCGTGATTTTTTACAAAACGCCGAGCAGGTCTTAGCGGTGCATACGGCCCACAACAGCAAAGATGCCGAACAACTTTGGGCGGCCCGCCGCCGAGTGTCGCCAGCCGCCTTCAACCTGCGACCACACAAGGTCAGCGAGGATGTGGTGGTGCCGCGCAACCGGATTCCTGAACTGGTAACCACCGCCGAACAACTGGCCACCGCGAGCAAGATTCCCATCTTCACCTTTGGCCACGCCGGTGACGGCAACATCCATGTTAATATCATGCTGGATCGCGACAACCCCACCGAGGCGACAGCGGCTGAACACGCCAAGCAGACACTTTTTGCCAAGGTCATGGAGTTGGGCGGCACCCTCTCCGGGGAGCACGGGGTGGGGATTACGAAGGCCAACTACCTGCCCATGGAACTCTCTGCGGAAACCCTGGCCGTCATGCAATCCATCAAAACACTCTTTGACCCCCGCAACATCCTCAACCCCGGCAAGATTTTTCCGGCCACCAAACAAAACGAAGAAAACAATTGACACACCCAAGGCTATCTTCTATATTTTGTGATTCTTTTTTTTGGTCGCGATCCGGGAATAATCGTTACACCAAATTTTAAAACCCAATTCCAACCCAAAGGAAGTGATTGAGTATGATTGAAGTCGAAGTACGTGGCGACATCGAATACGCCATCCGCCAGTTGAAGAAAAAGCTGCAGCTCGACGGTATGAAAAAAGAGCTTAAGCGTCGCGAATACTATGAAAAACCAAGCGTCAAAAAGCGGCGCAAAGCTGCCGAAGCCCAGCGCAAACTTCGCAAGCTTCGCTCTCGTATGGCCAGAGGCTAGCCGAGGAGGAACAGGCTCCTGAAAAAGGTCACCGGATCGCAACCATTATTGACTTTTCAGGACCTGTTCCTGCACTATCTTGCCGCCGAACGGCGGTTGTCTGAAAACACCCTTGCCGCCTACCAGGCCGACCTGGCCGGTTTTTTCTCCTTTATTGCCAAGCTGAAGATCATTTCTCCAGCCGACATCACCACCACCCACATCCGTAGCTACCTAAGCCATTGCCGCGACCAAGGTATTTCTCACCGCAGTAACGCCCGCCGCATCTCTTGCTTGCGCGCTTTTTTTCGTTTTCTGCTGGCAGAGAACCTGATCCAAACCGATCCCTCCCATCTCATTGACCTGCCCAAACCGGGCCGCCCCCTGCCCAAGGTTCTTTCCGTGGCTGAGGTTGACCTGCTCCTGAGCGGCCACGAAGCAACCGCGCCGCTCCCCCTCCGCAACATCGCCATGCTGCACCTGCTCTACGCCACCGGAATGCGAGTTTCGGAACTGGTCAACATGCCCACCGCCGCCCTCAACTTGGGCAGTGGCTTTGTGCGGGTGTTGGGCAAGGGCTCCAAGGAACGATTGGTGCCCTTCGGCGAACAGGCCCGAGATCGAGTTGGCCGCTACATGCAGGAAGGTCGCCCGTATCTGCTCAAGCAGCGAAGCAGCGATTTCCTCTTCATCAGCAATCGCGGCAAACCCATGACTCGCTTGCGCTTCTGGCAGATTATCCGCGAATTTGCCTGCACCAACGGCATCGACAAAAAGATCAGCCCCCATATCCTCCGCCACTCCTTTGCCACCCATCTCCTTGCTAACGGCGCCGACCTGCGCTGGGTGCAGATGATGCTGGGCCACGCCGATATCGCCACCACCCAGATTTACACCCATGTCGACAGCGACCGCCTCAAATCCCTGCACCAGAAGTTTCATCCGCGCGGCTAAAAGCAACCCCAAAACGGCCCGCAGCCATAACCGCAAAATTTGTACTGCCAACCCTCCTCCAGATCAGGTACTATGGGGCGTATCCACCTGATCTGATAAAAAAAGAGGGCCGCACCGATAACCATGGAAGTCATTACCACCCACCTCAACGCCGATTTTGACGGCCTGGCCTCCATGGTCATGGTCAAGAAGCTCTACCCCGAAGCCAGCTTATGCTTTGCTGGCTCCCAGGAAAAAAGCGTTCGCGACTACTTTGCCCAACTACCGGAATCGTATCAATTTCTGCGCCTGCGTGACATCCCCCTTGACCAGGTCAGCCGCTTGATCCTGGTGGACACCAGGCAAGCCAGCCGCATCGGCAACTTCGCCCAATGCCTAGACAATCCTGGCATCGAACTACATATCTACGACCACCACCCTCACACCGTCGGCGACCTCCACGGCGACCTGGAGGTTATCCGCAACACCGGCGCCACCGCCACCATCCTCTGCGAAATCTTCCGAGAAAGGAAGATTCCAGTGAGCGCCGAAGACGCCACCCTGCTGGCCATGGCCATTTATGAAGATACCGGCTCCTTCACCTTCGACACCACCACCCCCACCGATCTCACCGCCATGGCCTGGCTGCTGGAAATGGGCGCCAACCTTCATCCCATCAGCCAGTTCATCGCCCAGGAACTCACCAGCCACCAGGTGGCCCACCTCCATGAACTGATCAAATCGGCCACCACCTACACTATCCAGGGACTGGATATTGTTATCGCCAAGGTCAACCTGCCTGAATATGTGGACGAAATGGCAGTACTGGTGCGCCGCTTCATGGTCATGGAAAACCTCCATGTCCTCTTCGCCCTGACCAGCATGGCAGGACGCATCTACTTAATCGCCCGCAGCCGCCTGCCGGAAGTGAATGTGGGCAAACTGGCCCGCGAGATTGGCGGCGGTGGTCACGCCTCGGCAGCCTCCGCCACCTTGCGCGGCCTTACCCTCATCGAGGCCGAAGAAAAACTCCTCCACCTCCTCCACAAACATGTCCGCCCCCAAAGTCTGGCCCGCGAACTGATGTCCGCGCCGGTGATTTCAGTTTCGCCGGAGATCACCATCAGCGCCAGCAACCACTTACTTACCCGTTACAACATCACGGTCTTGCCGGTCTTAGAGGATAAAAAGAAACTCCTCGGCCTGATCTCGCGCCGGGTGGTGGAAAAAGCCATCCATCACGGCTTGGGCGATCTGCCGGTGAGTGAATACATGTCCACCGAAGCGATCACCCTACCGCCGGATGCCACCCTGGCCGACATCCAAGAGGTTCTCATTGAGCACCGGCAACGCTTTGTACCCGTGGTTGACAATCACGAGGTGGTCGGGGTCATCACCCGCACCGACCTGCTCAGCATGCTCATTGACGACCCGGCCCATATGCCCAAGGATATGCTTTACGCCCCCAACCACTCGGCCAGCGAACGACATCGCAACCTCAGCACCCAGATCATCTCCAGCTTAAACCGCGAGACCACCATGCTCCTGCGCACCATCGGCGAGGTGGCCGAGAAAAACCATTTTACCGCCTTCGTGGCGGGTGGCTTTGTCCGCGACCTGCTGCTGCACAAGCCCAATTTTGATATCGATGTGGTGGTGGAAGGCAACGGCATCGGCTTTGCCAAACACCTGGGCAAAGCCTTGGCGGGCGAGATCCGCACCCACGAGAAATTTAATACGGCGGTGGTCGTCCTCCCCGATGGCAACAAGATCGACGTCGCCACCGCCCGCCTGGAATACTACGAATTTCCGGCCGCCATGCCCACCGTGGAACTGAGCTCCATCAAGCTTGATCTCTCCCGCCGCGATTTCACCATCAACGCCATGGCCATCCACCTAAACCCGGACCGCTTTGGGCTACTGGTGGATTTTTTCAACAGCCAAAACGACCTCAAAGGCCGACAGTTGCGGGTTCTACATAACTTAAGCTTTGTGGAAGACCCCACCCGCATCTTTCGTGCCATCCGCTTTGAACAACGAATGGGCTTTACCATCGGCAAGCACACCGAACGACT
Source organism: Desulfurivibrionaceae bacterium (assembly GCA_030145325.1). Lineage (GTDB taxonomy): Bacteria > Desulfobacterota > Desulfobulbia > Desulfobulbales > UBA5123 > UBA5123. The sequence continues at coordinate 21,518 of JAQYVW010000016.1, read as the reverse complement.
GATCAAGGGCGCGGTGAAGATGGATCTATTCAACCGCTGCCAGGGCCGCCGTTTTTTCAACGAACTGCGCATCATTCTGGAAGAACCGCAACCCCTGCCTGCTATCCATCGCCTGGCCGAGCTAAACCTGCTCCATTTCATCAGCCCGAACCTCAAACTGGATCAACGGCTGAAAGCCATCCTGGAGGAAACCTCCAGCAGCATCGACTGGCATCGTTTGCTATACCTGGACGAGCCCTGCCACTACTGGCGGGTATATCTCCTGGCCATCCTCAGTCGCATCACCAACAAACAGGCAACCGCCTTCTGCGATCACTTTGAGGTACCGGAACGAACTCGCCGCCAGATTTTGCAAGAAAAGATCTTGGCCAAAAAAGCGGAGAACTGGTTTACTCGCCGCCGCACCGTATCGGCCAGTGAAACCTATCTTCTCCTCAAGGAACTAAGCCCGGAAGGACTATTACACCTGATGAGCGTCAGCAAACTCACCGGGCTCAAGAAAGCGGTGTCGCAATATGTCACCCTGTTGCGCCATGTCACCATCCACACCAACGGCAATACCCTTAAAAAAATGGGCTACCAGGCAGGCCCCCTCTACAAAAAAATCCTCGACCGCCTGCTGGCCGCCAAACTTGATGAAAAGATAAAAAAACCCACCGAAGAAATCGCTTTTATCCAGCGCTACTATCCCCTTAACAAGAAACAAAAGGCCAAGAAATGACCGGCAACATCAACCAATTCATCCAAGAGTTCGCCATCCTCGCCCCACCTTTCTTACTGGCGCTCACCCTGCATGAACTGGCTCACGGCTATGTAGCCTACAGCTTCGGCGACCCCACTGCCCAACAGGCTGGCCGCCTGACCTTAAACCCCCTCAAACACCTTGACCCACTGGGCACTATTCTTTTTTTCATCATGCATATCGGCTGGGCCAAACCGGTGCCGGTTAACCCCAGCTACTTCAAACGACCGGAACGCGATATGCTCTGGGTGGCCCTGGCCGGGCCGGGCGCCAATTTGGTGCTGGCCGTGGTTAGCGCCGGGCTACTGAAAATACTAACGCTGACCGGATCATTGCTGCCAATCTTCCTGCTCACCCCCCTGCAGATGATGCTCGCCGCCTCCACCTGGATCAACATCATGCTCGCCGTCTTCAACCTGCTCCCCATCCCCCCATTGGACGGCGGCAAAGTACTGGCAGGATTACTGCCACCGCAAATGGCTCCCACCTTGCGCCGGGTGGAGCCATTCGGCTTTGTTTTACTCCTGCTCCTCTTTTACAGCGGCATCATTCCCAAGTTCATCCTGCCCTTGATCTCCTTTGCCCATTCCCTGCTAGCCGGTTGAACAAACAAATCTGCTTTCCGTTGGCCTTCTCCACCTACTAAGTGTATAATAGTTTATTAATTACTAAACTAGATGAACAGCACCGCAAACAAGCCAACCCGGCGCCACCAATACCTTCTGCGGAGCCATATGTCCCTCCCTCCCTATCTCACCGAGGACCGTCACCATGAATAACCAGCAGACGGAAAAAATAAAAAAACCGATCCTGATCCCGCTGGCCATTGCCTTCTGTGCCTTTATCGCCATCACCTTCCTTCTTATTAACTGGATGCACCAAGTTCACATTAACACCACCAACAACACCAACTTGGAAAGCGTGAAAAGCCTCTTCACCGCAGAACTGGACGAAGAGACTTTTTTTATCGCCAGCCAACTGGATAACCTTGAAAACAACCTTGATTTACAAACCGCCTTTATCACCGGCAACCGAGAACAGCTACAAAAAATTGCCGCCCCGATCTTCGAACAAATTCGCAGCAAATACCAACTATCCCATTTCTATTTCATCAACCCGGACAAAACCTGTTTTTTGCGGGCCCATAAACCTGATTTTCACGGCGACACTATTTCTCGCCTTACCCTTGATCAAGCCAGCCGCCAACAGTCCACCGCCTCCGGCCTTGAACTCGGCCCCTTGGGCACCCTCACCCTGCGCGTGGTTCGCCCCTGGCTGATCAACGGTCACCTGGCAGGATATCTGGAGATCGGCCGCGACATCAGACAGATTTTGCCAGAACTGCGCAGCATCCTCGGCGTCCACCTCATTGCCTCAATCAACAGATCACGGCTACCAATAGCTACCCCCATCGCCACCACCAGCAACGAGAGCCATGACCATCTGGTCATCGACCGCACCATGACCAACCTCTCGCGAACAGAAGAAGAACACCTCCTCTCTCAAGGTGATCGTGAACCCACCTTCCAGACAAATTTACAGGGAAGAGAATACCGTTGCAGCTCGGTACCCATTAACGATCTTAACAATATGCGAATCGGCGATATCTTCATCCTCGCCGACGTAACAATCCAGAATTCAGCTTTTAAACGCGTAAGCCTAATTATCATCGCCTGCGCCTCAGCGCTGGGCTTGATTATCTTTTTCCTCTTCTCTCTACATATCGGTCGCCTGGAAAAACGTCTCCTCAACACCACCAACTCCCTGCGGCTCAAAACAGAAGAACACAAACTAGCCAGGGAGGCGGAACAACAAGGCGGAGCCCGCTACAAATCCCTTCTCGACACCATCCCCCACGGCGTCCAGGAAAGTGACAATCACGGCATTATCACCCTCAGCAATCCGGCCCACCACAAGATCCTGGGCTATGGGCCGGGAGAGTTGATCGGCAAAACCATCTGGGCCCTCCATGCAGACAAACACGAACAACAAAACCTGCAAGAGCACCTGGCTTATTTGGTAGCGGAACAACCACCACCAACCCCCTATATCTCCCTAAACAGAACCAAGGACGGTCGAGACATTAATGTCGAAGTGGTCTGGGATTATAAACGTGACCCGGCAGGCAAACTCATCGGTTTTATCGCCATCATCACCGACGTTAGTGAACGACTCCAGGCAGAAAGAAACCTTAAGGAAAGCGAAGAACGCTACCGCGACCTCATCGAAAGTGCCAGCGACCTGATCCAGATGGTACAACCAGACGGGAAGATTCTTTACGCCAACCGCGCCTGGCGCGATACCTTGGGCTACACTGAAGAGGAAGTAGTCAACCTTACCCTAGAGGATATTATCGATCCCCATTGCCAAGATAGATGCCACGCCACCTTCACCCAGGTGCTTTCCGTGGGAAAAGCCGATCAGATCGAAGCGACATTTATCGCCAAAGATGGCCATAAAATTACCGTGGAAGGAACAGCCAACTGCAAATACGTCGACAACAAACCATCACTTACCCGCTGCATCTTCCGCGACGTAACCGATAAGAAGGCCGCCGAAGAACGATTACTGCGAGCCCAGAAGCTTGACTCTCTAGGGGTTTTGGCCGGAGGTATCGCTCACGATTTCAACAACCTGCTAACGGTCATCGTCGGCAATATCTCCCTGGCGATGTTGCACGCCCATAACGATAGCAAACTGCTAAAAATCCTTACCACCACCGAGAAAGCCTCCACCAGAGCCGGCGAATTAACCAAACAACTGCTAACCTTTTCCAAAGGCGGCGCACCAGTAAAAAAAGTCACCGCCATCGGTAACCTGCTCCGCGATGCAGCAAAATTTGTCCTCACCGGCGCCAACGTCAGTTGCCGCTACGATATTGCCGCCGATCTACATCTGCTGGAGGTAGATGAAGGACAACTGAGCCAGGTGATCAACAATCTGGTCATCAACGGCCGGCAAGCCATGAAAAACGGCGGCATCATCGACATCTCCGCCCAAAACATCCAAATTACTACGGACAACAGCCTTGATTTGCCCTCAGGACAGTATGCTGAAATCATCATCACCGACCAGGGCAAAGGAATAGATGCCGATCAACTTGATAAAATCTTTGACCCCTATTTCACCACCAAGGCCAACGGCAGCGGCCTCGGCCTGGCCGTGGCTTACTCCATCATCAAAAATCACGACGGGCAGATCAGCGTGACATCACAACCAGGGGCAGGGTCCACCTTTCATATCTACTTGCCGGCCAGCAACAAACAACTTGCCGAGGAAGCGATCACCGACAACACCACCCACCAGGGCTCAGGTAGAATTCTGGTCATGGATGACGAGGAAATAATCAGGGATGTCGCCACCGGACTGTTGACCCATCTCAACTACGAGGCCACAACAGCCAGAGACGGCGAGGAAGCAATCGCCCTCTACCGTCAGGCCATGGAAGAAAACCAGCCCTTTGCCGCCGTCTTGATGGATCTAACCATCCCCGGCGGCATGGGTGGCCGAGAGGCAATCACCAAACTACTGGCCTTGGATCCAAACACCAAAGCCATCGTCTCCAGCGGCTACGCCAACGACCCGATCATGGCCGACTATCAAAAATACGGCTTTGCCGGGATGGTCAGCAAACCTTACAAGATTCACGACCTTAGTCAGGCTCTGTATAAAATTTTGCAGGAAAGATAAAATTTCACTCCCGATGTGACTAGTTACCCTATCAAAACACCCCACAAGTCAAGCCTGACCCGATTCTCGATTTTAACCCAGGTTCAACCTTGTTGAACCTGGGTTATAGAGCCACTATGCCATGCTTTGGTGTTAATTGGCACATGGCACTTGGTTCGGTCTATTTTTAGAAATCATAAAGTAAGACCTGGGACATATGGTGTCCTAGGTGTGTTTTTTTTGTCGGTCATGTTTGGTTACCGTAATTAAGGAGAGAAAGAACATTTTTTAAAGGAGCGTTGATTTTGAGAACAGGGAAGGATGGTTTTGCAGGGAAGAAAAGATCGCCAAACAAGCACAGAACAAAAAAGGCCTCACAGCTAACTTGCTGAGAGGCCATGAATATACTAGCACCGAGACCAGGATTTAAACCAAGAACACAGGGATTTTCAGGCTCAGACAAAAGTCGCACAGGATTTGCCTTCCCATCGACATCCACACTCGGCGTAAATTACCCTCACCCTAATCGCGGTGTTTGCTTGCCAAGGTGCGTCTAAATATTCTTCGTTGATCTTTTTCAAGCAAGATGACCCCACCTACGATAATCACCGCAAACACCCCGACAAACGCAATAACCATCAGCACGAATTCCATATATTTCCCCATTCTTTATTTTGCCAAAAATCTATAATACAGAAAGCATTGCCTGACTGCAATTGGGGAGAGCACGTAGAGGGTGTAGGAAAACGACAATGATGCTTACTTCAATTAAGGGTTACCCCTTATTATCGTCATACATGTAAGGGATTACTTTAATATCTATAACGATTGAGCTCAGCGGCTGGCCCCAAAAGATAACCCGCCAGGCCTCCCGAGCTTGTTCCACTCCGCTGTAGCGACTGGTTGGAAATGAAAAAATCCCGAAAACCTTCGCTGTCCCACAACTGGCTGCCAACAATTCCACCGTCATGGCATTTGGGAGTCGAAGGCGAAGATATTCGCCAGCATTACGAAGCGCCTGCCAGTGACAAAACAGACAAAGCTTTGACAAAAAAATCGGCCACCTGGTGTTTCCGGGTGGCCGATTTAATTGAAAAATGGTGGGGCGGCGTCACTTGAACCACAGCACTATACACTTGTAATCATTACAATACTACAGAGCCGACACTTGCTGTTGCCCCCAAAGTTGCCCCCAGCGCCCAGCTGGTACACTCTTTGTTGAACCTAAAACAACCCTCTTAAAATCAGTAACATGCTCAAAATCATTACCCACCTGCCAACTCTTCCTGAATTAATTTGAGCGTACGCCCGGACTTGTCTTTCCACTCTAACCGGCCATTGGCGCTTCGTCCCATAACGACTGCCGCTGCCGTGGATGGCGAACTGAAGCTATAGTCTTGGGTAAACTGATAGCACTTCTCTTTTTGAGCTAAAACACCGGAGGCTATGAGTCTCTCTCGCAGATCGTACACGCCACGAATGTGATTTTTCATGGAGGGTACGGATTCGAGGGCAGCTTGAGATCCTTGGCAAACAACGAAGCCACTGGTGGACTCATAACCTTCAGCTTTTAGCCCTTTGGCCTGGGCGAAGAGATGGCTTTTCTTGCTGCTCTTGTTCGAGGTGGGTTTCTCGAAGGCAGAAATCCCCAGCAAAGGGAGGATCTGGAGCATGTGATCCAGAAACACCTCTAAGTCGGCCTGATCGGCTTCGTTGAGGGAGGGCCGATTCGGTTTATTCTGATTATCAAGAGTCATGCGCTTGGCTGCATTTGCCAGTTCGACCAGCCGCGCCTCAAGATATTGTACGTGGGCCTTATTTAATGCTCCCTCTTGGCCAGTAACGAAGAAGACGCCGCGATTCCAAAAGTCCTTCTGAGTAAAATGGCTTTCAAACCTGGGTCTTACCGGATCACCTTCACCAATATAGAGAAGCTCGCCTTCTCCGTCCTCTTGGGGGCCAAGCAATAGATAGACTCCAGTGCGCCCGAACTCCTCTCGCGTCTTTACTTCCGGCAGAAGTGTGCGAGGAAAGACCAAGGCCCTGCCGTTCCAGTTTGATCGTTCAATAACCCGTAACCCGTCCGGATCACCGTTGGCGACGAAAATTTTGATTGAGAATGGATGTGATTCGTTCATGGTTTAAGCCTTAATATAAAGGAGAAAAGATGGATCTCGAGCTTATTCATCAAACAACCCTACTTTTTGACAGCCATCCAAAAAGGCCTTCTTAAGAAAGTTGGTGCCGGTGAATGGGGACTTTGTCGTATGCCGATCTAGATCCCGGAGGTATTCATCAGGACCCCGACCTTCTTTTCCCGCACTGTCATCCTTCCATCTCCATTCATCTAAAACTTCTGCGAGCCACGCCTTCCCATCACCATCTAGCAATTTCCCTCGGTACCTTTCCTCGATACCATACACATCCTTCCATGTTTCGATTTCCTCGTTTAAGGCAGGTGGTCCGAAGGAAATCTGTATATCATCAGGTGCGAGGTGGTCGACGTCCGGCTTGTTGAACTCAATTGTCACTTCTATGTTGTGAGCAGGATTTGCGTAGGGATAGAAAACTTTCCTACGATCTGTTGACCCTGCCGGGTCTTTCGGCATATATGCGGGGTCTTTGCTGGTCTTGTAGCTGCTGTTACAATGATGACACGCCGGAACGAGGTTGCGGAAATTGATCGAATTAAACGGATAGAGCCCTTTGGGCAGATAGTGGTCGTAGGCTTCTCGGGTTGAGTGGTAGACGCCCTGCATGTCAGCAATGCCGCAAAATGGACACTTACCTGTCTTGTTCGCGCCCATGAATGCTTTGTAGTGTTCGTCGATATCGCCGATCTTCTGCCGCAGCGCGGCAAGGCCAATTAATTGCTGTGAATAAAGTCCTTTGAAAAAAACGGCGAGCTGCTCACCTAGTTCCTGGTGCACAACAAGGATATCGGCATAGCGGGCAATGTGCGTAGCCGGGTCATTGGCACAAACTTTTTCGATGTCATTATTGGCCTGATACCATTGCTGAAGCTGATCGATCTGTGTCGGGGTCAGCACGGCGAAACAACTGTAAATGCGCTCTACTTGGCCATTAAAGAAATACGCCCCTTTTGCTTCTGAATAATGGAAAGATACTATTAAATCCCTAAGCTCAGTATTGCCATCAAACAAATCAATACTGTACGGGCCGCTGTCGGGAGCATCGCACCATACCTCATAAAAAATGAAGTCAATAAACTCCTGCATTCTCTCCATCTGGTGAGGAACATATGAGTATGGGAACAACATCAGCCCTTGGTCTCCATGCTGTCAAGGATGGTCTTGATCAGCAGCACCTTTTCCACTGAGTCGCCCAGCCGGTGGTTGATCTCGACGAGGAGTTGTTCTTTATCCTCATGATCATCTTTTGAACGCTCCCTGAACTTCTCAAGAATTGCCTTGGCATGACCACCGATGGTTTCACGCTTGCCGAAAGTGTTCATGGTGATCTTGTTGATAGACGCCCCTAGGGTATTGTAACCCGGCTCGTTGACGCTGATTACCCTGGTTTTTTTGTCTTTTTTGAAAACCAGCACCTTATCAGGTTTGCTGTCGGAGATCAGAAAAGGGGTGTGGGTTGTGACCAGCATTTCATGGGTATCGTCCGAGCCCTCGAAACACTGGTGCAGACGGGTGACAAAGTTCGAGCGCCAGTCAGGATTGAAGTGGGTTTCCGGCTCGTCGAGTAGAAACAGGCTGTTGGTGTTTTTGAACAGCAGGCAGAGGCCGAGGGTGTGCAGGAGTTGATGCTCACCATCGGAGAGGCCCTTGAGCGTCACCGGTTGCTCAACGCCTACCTTGGTGAACTTCACAAACTTGAAACGCATGATACGTTCATCCGAGGCCAATGTCGGCACGGTTTCGCTGACATAGTGGCTGTCAGATTGGTAGAGGTCGTCCTTCAGCGCCTCGCTGACGGAGTAGAGATTGAGGGTCAGCAAAACCTGGAAGGCCTGAAAGAGGGCGATGGGCGATTGCTCGAAGTTCTCTTTGAAGGCTCGTCTTGTTGCCTCGTTGACAAAATAGTCGAGATAGAGGGTATCAGTGGCATCATCCACATAGGCACAGGTGGCGCAGCGTTTTAGGCGGCTGACTAGTTTGTCTGATTTATCGGCACCCTCCAGAAGCTCCATCAGGTTGACCCGATAGCGTTTCTCCCCGTCCTCGGAGTTCGTCTCAATGAGTGCCGGATTGTTTTTGACAATCTCCTCGACTGTCTCGCGCTTGAATTGGTTCTGACTACCGAACTCCTGGATTTGGTTCTCTTCAATTTTAATGCTGCGCCGGATAATGAGGCGAAATTCCTTTAGATCCTCAACTCCGACATCCTCTTGGAACGGCTTCAGGGTGTCCGCGGCCTGGAACAGCAGATTGCAGAGTAGAATCGCCTGACTAAAACCGCTGTCAAGATAGGCCAGTCTGGTTTCCGGCCGCCCCGGATACGGCAATTGGTTTTTCAATGCCTGCCAGTATTCATCAAATTGGATAAAGCGCATTTTGAAAAACGGCAGGCTGAGGATTTCATTTTCGCCGGAGGAATAACCCAGAATGTATTCCGGCAAAAGCTGGCGTCCAAGGGTTTGACCGATGGTCATCTCCACCTCGCCGTCGTGGTCTTCATGGTTGAGCAAAAACCACTTTGGCGTTTCTCCTGAACCTTTAACGATTTTGACATGGGCTTGCCCATTCAAACCCTTAACCTTTAGGGCATCTTTTGCCTGAATGAGATATTCGATTTCAAAGCCATCTGGAATACCTCTATCGCTGGTAAAGCCATTTGGATTATCCCGCTCGTCATAGAGAAAGCTATCCGGCAGGTTTTCGAGATACATGCACTCCATGTGATAGAAAATCGCCGCCAGCACCTCCAGCAGATTCGACTTGCCGCTGCCGTTGGGGCCAGCGCAGACAAACGGCGCAAAGCCTTCTCCTCCCCGCAACTCATTGTCGATTGACCAAGGTGTACGGAAGTAGTGCTCGAAGCCCGCTTGCAGGCTGCGAAAACCTTTCGGATCGGTAATTTTCAGGCGCAACAGCTTCACGCGTCATCACCCCCTGGCCGCGAGGATCTGCACGCGGTTCCCGGCGTCGTCATAGACCTGTGTCAGGCGACCGCTTGCCAACGCCTGAAAGACCAACTCCTTGAGTTGGTCATAACCTGCCGAACCAAACTGAAAAAATTCATAATCCACGGTGAGGGACGATTCAGGCTCTTGATCTTGATCGTCCAGCAACTCCAACATCCTTTGCTGGGCTGTCTCCATAAAATGCTGAGCGGAGAAAGACGTGTTCCCAGATTGTCCAAGGTAGGCTTCAAGCCATTGACCTATTAGAGCCTTGCGGCCTTTGGCATGGAAAAAACTGCCAAGGCTATCCGGCGCTGGCAACTCAATGGATGGTTTGGAATCTGTTTCAGTGATAGCCGTTGCAGGGGGTTCCACCTCTTCCGTGATTTCCGCCTGTTCTATGGGTACAACCACCTGGGACAAATCCAGCTCGCCCTTGAATGCCTTCTGGCTTAAGGATCCATAGAGGTTTTCCAGTTCGGTAAGGCTTTGCTGGTATCTGGATTTGACGCTCTCGACTTTTTCAACGATGTCGGCGAATTGATTTTGGAGGGTTCTAAGCGGCACAGGGATAACCAATGACCGAAACTTCTTCATGGAAATATTCAACATTGAATCATGCCCACCACTTGCTTTCTTCCTGATTTGGTTGCGGAAATTCTCATTTTTCAGCAAAAAATTTAAATATTGCGGCGCAACAAATTCAGCCAAAGTAAAGACCCACAGCTTATCAGGAAGAAAAAGATATGGATAATCGGAATCCACTATGCAGCAGGCTGCCACTAATTCTATTGTATTTGCTCGACTAAAAAGAAAGTCCCCCTTTCGCACCAATCTCGGAGGCCTTTTGATAATGGATTTCTTGACCGCTTTGAACTCTTTGGGATTAAAAAAACCTTGGGTCACTGCGCTTATTTTGAGAACACCTAAATCATCACTGTCCAAAACATTTTTTTCTTCGCCACCGTAACTGGTGCCCGACTGTATATCTAAAACAACCTCTGTGCAGGGGGATGAATCCCATCCCTTCTCATTCCGTACCGGGTCGCCGAACATCTCCAGAAAGACGCTTTTGAGCAGGTCGTCCAGTTGTTGCAGGTGTTGTTTGCGCCGGGCGATCAGCCCTTCCACCTTGCCGAGCAGATGGGCAATGCGCTTTTGGTCGTCGAGCTCCTCCGGGAAAGAAATTTTAATTCCTGACAAAATGCTATTGTTTAAGATAGGAACTACAGCTTTTTTCGCTTTACTCTCAAGTAATTTTTTGTGCTTTTTACACCATAGAACAAAGAATAGCGGGTCAATTTCTTTACAAAGTTTAATACCTGTAATTTGCTGATTCGAACTTGCTGGTTTAGATATTAGTCCAACTTTTCCAATATCTCCTATGCACGACAGGAGGACAGTATTTTTTTCAAAGAGGACGGCTTTACGATCTTCAAGTGCCAATGTTGTTAATGTCCTTGATGACTCTTCGACAAAAATAGTCCCATCTAGATCTCCTGGTGTATACCAAGCTATCTCCCCGTTAAAGTAAGCATCATTTTTCGTGGGGGGGGTCTTGCCCGTTCTAATGTACTGAGACAGTTCCCCAATAGCTTTTGTTGTAAGTATCATCAAATTATCCCCAGCCAAGCAAGCAACTCCCGCACAACTCCACCCCTTGCACCAATCCAAAGCTTTTCGTGCCTTCCGTGTTTATTCATCCACATCACCCCGTGTCCGTCCCTTCTCAATCCGCTTCAACTCTTCCTCAGCCTCGACAAAATGTTTTTCCACCTCGGTGGGTTCTTCCAGTTGATGCAAACGAAATTTCTCATATTCGGCATGGGCCTTGTCCATGGCCGAATCATGGCTGATCGTCCCGGCGTGGGTCAGCAGTTCCCGGCCGGTCATGGTCAGGAACTGATGCAGACGTTCAGCCCAGTCCTCCATGGTCATCGGGGTGCGATTCAAGGCCTGTAACTCCGCCATTTCGAGATAGGCAGTCACCATCCGGTTGAGGATATTCAACTCCTCTTCGTTCAGGTAGTTCTTGGCCACTTCCACGTCCCGTTTCAGCAGCTTATGGCTGGGATGGTTGGTCACCCCCATGTTGGGCTGACCGGCATCGGCGCGGCTATAGATCAACTCGGCGGCGGTGTGGCCATGGGCGGCCCAGTGCATCTGGTTCTGTACCTGCTTGAAAAAGAGTTGCGAGCTTTCGGGGTGGGGATCGTAGTCGATGCTGGTGGCGTAGATATCGAGCACCTTGCGCCAGAAGATCTTTTCCGAGGACCGGATGTCGCGGATACGGGCCAGCAGCTCCTCAAAGTAGCGGCTGTTGCCAGATTCCTTGAGGCGTTCATCGTCCATGGTGAAGCCTTTGACCAGGTACTCCTTCAACCGCTGGGTGGCCCAGATTCGGAAGCGGGTGGCTACCTGCGACTGGATCCGATAGCCCACCGAAATAATCGCATCTAGATTATAGAATTTTCTGCTCCGTTCTACCTGACGATTACCCTCCTTTTGAACTTGTAAGAATTCCTTACAAGTTGCCTTTTCCGCCAATTCTCCTTCCGCATAGATGTTCTTCAGGTGCATGGTGATGTTCTGGGGCTTGACCAGAAACAAATCCGCCAGATTCGCCTGGGTCAACCAGACCGTTTCGTCCTGGAGCTGGACATCCAGTTTGATCCGGCCATCGTCGGTTTGGTAGACGAGCATTTCACCCTTGGATAATTCCATTCCGTGTTTTTCGTAGTCCTGCCCGGTCATTCAATCATCCCCCGCAGCTCCAGCAACTCCCGCACGATACCGCTCCGGATCGTAGCCAGATCCTCCTCTTTTACGTCGCCCACTTCTGCCTTCAGCAGTTTGTCCAGAATCAGCGCTGGGGCTTCATAGACAACCTCTTCAAAGACATCCTCCCTGTAGCGGCTCATAGAGAGGTCATAGCCCTCAGCCTCGATCTCGGCGCGGGGAACACAGAAACATTTTTTTTCTTCCGTAATCTTGCGATCGGTGTCGGTTTCAGGATTGCGGGCGTGATACTTAGCAACAATATCCTGCAGGTCGCCATATCCCTCCTGCTTGGTACGTTTGTCATCCAGGGAATAGCCGTCGGCTGTCATCTCATAAAACCAGACATGCTCCGTGGCCGGTTGACTAACCTTGTCCTTGGGGCCCCAGACCTTGGTGAAGAGCAGAATGGCGGTACTGACCCCTGCATAGGGTTTGAATACGCCGCTGGGCATGCTAACCACGGCCTTGAGGTCACAGCGCTCCACCAGTAATTGACGCAGATTTTTGAAGGCCTTGCCGGAGCCGAAGAGCACCCCTTGTGGCACGATAACGCAAGCGGTGCCGCCTTTTTTCAGAAGACGATAGATGTTTTCGACAAAGAGCAGTTCGGTCTTGGTGGTAGAGAGTGACAAATTTTCGTTGATATCGCCCTTGTCGATGTTGCCGGTAAAGGGCGGGTTGGCCATGACGATGTCGTACTCGGATTCCTCGGTGAAGCTCTTGCTCAGGGTGTCCTTGTAATCGATCATCGGCTCGTCGATGCCGTGCATCATCAGGTTCATTAGCCCCAGGCGCACCATGGTACTGTCGATATCGTAGCCGAATAAGGAGTTGTTGAGAATCGCCTGGGTCTTTTCGTTGAGCCCGGCTGAAATGGAGGTTCGCAGGAAGCCGTCTTCATCGGCGGTCAGATCTTTTGCACCGTGTTTCAGGGCCAGTTGGGTGACAATATATTGGTAGCCTCCCAACAGGAAACCTCCGGAACCACAAGCCGGGTCGGCAATGCGGTGGCCCAGCTTCGGCTGCACCAGCTCGGCCATCAGTTTGATGATGTGACGCGGGGTGCGGAACTGGCCGTTTTTACCAGCGCTGGCGATCTCCGACAGCAGCATTTCATAGACATCGCCTTGGATATCCTGAAAGGCATGGCCTTTTTCTTGGGAGTCTTTCTCCATCACTTTGAAAATTTCGTCGATGGTTTTCACCGCCTCCACCAGCAGAGCAGGTTTGGGGATGATGAATACCGCGTTCTTCATGTGGTGGGTGAAGTTGGATTGCGAGCCGTTGAGATCTTTGAGAAAGGGAAAGACCTTATTCTGCACATGCTGGAGCATCTCCTCGGCATGGAAATGTTTAAATTCGCTCCAACGCAATGTGCGTCTTTCGATGGCAAAGGGCTTTTGATCGTTTTCTGATTTATCCCGGTGTTCCGGCGGAATCCAAGTCCCTTTGAACTTTGGCGTATAGCCCTCGCCGGTAAAGTCGGCATCGGCCTGCTTTTTATGATCCAACTCGTCCAGCTGCTTCATAAACAACAGGTAGGTAATCTGCTCGATAGCTGTAAGCGGGTTAGAGATGCCGCCACTCCAGAACTTGTTCCAGAGTTGATCTATTTTACTTTTCAATTCAGGGTTGTTTTGCAGCATTGTTTAAATCTCTTGGTTTTGCGGCTAATGGGCTGGCGCTTTACGCTGCCAGTTTCTCCGTGAGGAGCAATATTTCGTTAATTTCGGACGGGCTGAAAACGCCACGGATCCCTTGGGGATGGATCACGGTGAAGGGGGCGTTGATCAGATCCTTCTTTTCTACCTTTTCACGGTCGATGATGAAGTTCTTCAACAGGTTGAGGAACTCCAACTGTCGACTGGAAAGGTTGGTGTGTTGTTGAATAAACCGGTCGAAGGCTTCGGCCACTGTTTCCGGGAAGCTTTTCAGTATTTCGATGCCGAGAATATGACGGATAAACTGAATGAAGCGGGCCTTGCGATTTCTGTAAGCCTGGCGGAGCAAGTTTTCAGTGATGTGCGGATGTTCCGAGTGGAGCAGTTCGGCTAATTCGTCGGCTTCAACCGGGCTGACCTGCTGGCCGTTCTTGATCTTCTCCAGAATGAGATTGTGTTCGGTTAATTCAACGATCAGGGCCTCCACCATTTCCCGGTAGCGTGAAATACTGACGGCTTCGTGCTGTGGGCCAAATTCCACCCAATCTTTGTGGTGCAAGGTATCGGTCAGATCGAGGTTGGTCGGGCCGGGGCCGGTGTCTTGCTCGCGGAACTTCATCAGGTGGCCGAGTTTTTCGGTCAGTTCATCCAGGGCGTCTTCGTCGATCTTGGCCCAGTAGTGATTGGTTTGGGCGGCCCGAATCAACGATTCTTCGGCCTTTACAAAGTTGATACTGAGAGGCAGTTCGCTGATCTGCTCGACTAAGCCGTCTTTCAAGGTCTCGGCTTGTTCTTTGTTTTCGTTCAAGCGAGCCAGGGAGAATTCCAACAGGTCTTTTTCGAAACGCATCGCTTTGAAATCAGCTTCCGAGACCGTGCGGAACAAAGGTTTAATCTCTGCGCGCAGAAATTCCAATTTCTGATGACTGAGAGTGATCCAAAAGTTTTCTTCTTCAAGGCGATGCAAGGCGGTGGCAGCCTCTTTGATTACTACGGAACCGGGCGGCAAGTCGGCAATTTGTTTTCGGAGTTTAACGATTTCGCGCTCGGCAATCTCTTGGTGGCCGCTATCATGAGCCTTTTCAATTTTATCGAGGCGCAGGCCGACCAAACGCACCGGTAAAGGCAGTTGCGGTTTCAGTTCCTTACCCTTGGGCTTGAGCTTGAAATATTCGAAGTTGTCCCAGCAATCCAGGATAAGGAAGACATCCTTTTCGGTGCACCATGGTTTTGGTTTAGCGGCTTCCAGGAGACGGGTGCCGCGCCCGATCATCTGCCAGAACTTGGTATAGGAATATACCGGCTTGGCAAAGACCAGGTTTACGATCTCACGCACGTCGATGCCGGTATCGAGCATATCCACACTGAGAGCCACCCGAGGCATATCATTATTGGTGAATTGGTCGAGCAACCCACCTTTTCCGTAGACGCGAGGATCTTCTGAAACCAGCACCTTGGCCAGTTCGCCGTTGTGTTGTGGGTAGAGTTTGTCGAAAATTTCTTCCATGCGCCTGGCATGTGCCTTTGAGGAGCAGAAAAAGATAGTCTTGCCGGGCAGTACACCGTTGGGATCCTTGATGCACTCTTCCATGTATTCCTTGACGATCAAGGTGTTGGTGCCTTTGTTGATGACCTTCTTTTCCAGCTGCGAGCCCTCGAAGTTGATCTCTGCGACTTCCTTGCCTTCCAGAATCATCTTTTTCTGGTCTTCCAGGGAGATTGTACGTTTGCTGATGCCTTCCTTTTGGAACTTGGTCTGGATTTTCATTACCTGGAAACTATTCAGGTAAGGCGGCACATTGTTGACCGCCTCCTCGAAGGTATAGGCGAAGGTAGGGAGTCCATCCTCGCAGTAAAAAAGCTTGAAGGTGTTGTGGTCGATAATATCGGTGGGCGTGGCGGTAAGGCCCAGGGTGATGGTTTTGAAATAATCGAGTACTTCTCCGTAGGTATTATAGATGGAACGGTGACTCTCGTCGATGACGATTAAATCGAAAAAGTGCGGAGAGAGGTACTGTGACTCATCCCGGATAATATTGAGCATGGTGGGATAGGTGGATACATAGATACGGCGATCCTTGGCGATGAGTTTTTCGCCTTTGTTGGGCCAGCGCGGCTCATGGGGCAGGTGTTCCTTAAAAGCGTCCAACGCCTGCTCCCGGAGGGCTATGCGGTCTACCAGGAAAAGTACTTTTTCGGCATGACCGGCGCGCATCAACGCATCCACCATGGCAATACAGGTCCGGGTTTTTCCGGTGCCGGTGGCCATTACCAGCAGGAAATCACGTTTCTTTTTTTCGATCCCTTCCAGCACTGCCCGGATAGCACGAATCTGATAATCGCGGCCTGCGATAGAGGTGTTAATCAGTTCTTGAGTAAGCGGTTTGCGGTTGCGGCGGATGTATTGAAAACGTTCGAGATCATCGCGGGTGGGGAAACCCACGACCTTGAGCGGCGGATAGTTGTCCAGATCCCAGAAATAGGTGTCGAGGCCGTTGGTATAAAAGCAGAACGGCAGTTCACCGCCGAGTTGCTTCTGGATGTTGTGACAGTATTGCTTGGCTTGTTCGCGGCCAATGGCGGCATCTCTGCTAGACTTCTTGGCTTCAACAACGGCGAGCGGTTTGCGGTCTTTACCCAACAAAACATAATCACTGAACTGGTGACCTTCGTAGGGAGTACGAGGCTCAGCAACACCAACCGGGAGCCCCACCTGGATGTCATACTCCTCCACCACTTGCGTGGGGTCTTTGACATTCCAACCAGACCTCGCCAGCTGTTTATCTATCAGCTCGACGCGGGTTTGTGACTCAGTTTTCGTCATGCGTCAACTTCCCTTGACCATGAATAAACCCACTGCTCCTACCGTGTTTTGGCTGGCGAGGGATTTTATCTCGATTTTTCGCTAGAACTAAACGGTAGCACCGCACACTTTAACAAACAAAAGACTATCAACAACTAACTCTTTTTAATAATCATGACAAGCAGATATCACCTTTCTACTAAACTGAGGTCATCGTTTATTGTGGAAAAAGAGATCAAAGCTTGCCAGGTGTCATAGAAGGGGTGATGATGGTTTTGAGAACAGGGCAGGAGAGTTTCTAGCCGTAAAAAAAGATCACCAAACGACCATAGCATAAAAAAGGCATCACAGCTAAGTTGCTGTGATGCCTTTTTTATGCTGGTGCCGGGACCAAGATTTGAACCATGGCCAAACAGATTCTCAGGCCCAGACAAAAGTCACACATGCCTCGCCATTCCTTCAATATCCACACTCGGCACAAATTACCCTGAACTCCCTGCCATTCCTAACCGTAAGGTCATTGCCAAGCCACTCCCCAAAGGTGATATGGTGTCCGCACTAAAAACGAATTTCTTCCCGTATAATTCACGACAAAGGATCTCTTTCAGCGCCTCTGGTCTTTGATACTTCCGTTTCTGCTCTTTATTCGGGGTTACCCCCACAAAGGAAAAGCCCGCCAGGGCGAACCATGGCGGGCTTAATGACGTTGATGGTATTAGCGGACATGATTAGTTGTGAAACAGCAGGTGTCGCCTCTCATAAAACTCGCCTAGCGGTGAAGGCGGATCGTTAAAGCTGGCGGCCATATAGGTGTTCAACACCCCGTTCAGCATCTTGTTTTTCTTGGGCAAGGTCAGCAAATTCTTGTCGCGCAGCACGTCGGTTACGTCTTCATGAAATCCCCAAAGGGTCGGATCGTACACCCCTCCGAAGTAAAGATCATTGAACCGTCCAAAATTGCTGGGCGGGATGATGCTTTGAGTCATGATCTCCACCAGCAGGATCTTGGCGTCCCACTCGGTCAGGGCGAAGTTTTTCTAACCTTCATGCCAAGCCTGGAACTTGGTCAGGTTGGCCACCATCAAAAAGACGAACGGGCTTGGCGTTGCGAACAGCTGCGTCTGTAAGTGTCTGCGACATAAGGGTTTACTTTCAATCCTAACAATATTAGCACTACCCTGGGGCAACACAACTCACCGCCACCCCAGTTGCCCCCGGATGCCAATGGTTCCCTTCGGATGACCCCGGACACAAAAAAGCCCGCGATCCTTATGGAAAGCGGGCTTACTGTACTTTACCGGACAGTGCCGGACTAACAATTGGTGGAGGCGGCGGGAGTTGAACCCGCGTCCGAAAATAGTCCACATCAAACGTCTACATGCTTGTTCTCGATTAAATTCTTATCGCGCCCGAAACCTCTCCGAGACAAAGTGTTTTCGTGCGCTATCCTGCCTTTGTTTCGCCTTGGGGCCGGCTGGCGCTTCCCCTTGGCTATCCCGCTAGTCGACGTTCCATCCCAATCCCGCGGGATCGGATTGGGGGAACGCTGGCTATGCTGCCAGAGCGTAAGAGTAGTCGTCTGCAACTATCTTTAGTTCTACTGTTTTACGAGCAAGTAGAGACCTCGGCATGCAGTCTGAGCTTCATTATCCCCGTCGAAGCCGTATCGCCCCCCTATTTGTATTTACTGATCGCTCGTTCCATCTCGCGATCGGTTTCTTTTTTCTTTAAGGTTGCTCGTTTGTCGTAGAGCTTCTTGCCTTTGGCCAGACCCAGGGCAAGTTTTGCCTTACCGGCTTTGTTAAAATAGATTTTCACCGGCACCAAGGCAATGCCTTTTTCTTTAACCTTACCGATCAGCTTACGAATCTCCTGCTTGGATAGCAACAGCTTCCTGACCCGGATCGGATTGGGAACATCATAAGTGGCAAAACGGTATGGCGAAATATGAACATTGTACAAGAAAACCTCGCCGTCTTTGATCTGGGCGTAACCTTCCTTGATGTTAATCTTACCAACCCGGAGCGATTTGACCTCAGAACCCTTCAAGACCATCCCGGCCTCGATCACCTCTTCAATGAAGTAATCGTGATAGGCCTTCTTGTTGGTGGCCACTACCTTTTCAGACATCGGTTTTGCCATAAAGGTTCCGTAAAATCATTTTTAAACGTAAATACAAACAAAAAGGCCCCTGCCCTAAAAAAGACGGACAAGGAACCGACTGATGGCAAGCACCATACCACATCCAGCAAAAAAAAACGAGATCACACCGCGCCACCGCCCATAATCCTCAAAGCCTCCTCGCAAGTGGTGACCCCAGCCTGGATCTTCCGCCAGAGGTCATCACGCAAGGTGGTCATCCCTTCCGCACTTGCTGCTTGCCGCAGATCATCCTCACTGGCGCCATGGGCAATCAAGGGCCGTATCTTCTCGGTGACCCCAAAAAGCTCAAAAACCGCACACCTTCCCAAATAACCGGTATGTCGACATTGCCGACAACCTTTACCACGTTTGAGAACCACATCCTCCTCATCCCTTACCGGCAACCCATAGCCGCGCAAGACCTGAGCGGAAACCACAACCTCTTCCACACAATGCGGGCAGATGGTTCGCACCAACCGTTGCGCCACCACCCCCAGCAGAGCAGAGGCAATCATAAAGGGCTGGACACCCAGATCAAGGAGACGGCTCACCGAAGAGATGGCGTCATTGGTATGGAGAGTGGAAAACACCAGATGCCCGGTGAGTGCAGCCTGCACCGCATGAGAGGCGGTGGGTAAATCGCGGATCTCGCCGATCATGATGATATCCGGGTCCTGGCGAAGAATGGTGCGAAGGATATTGGCAAAGGTAACGTCGATCTGCGGCTGCACCGAGATCTGATTGAACTCCTCGTGCACCATCTCCACCGGATCTTCAACGGTGACAATATTCTTTTCCGGACTGGCGATACTTTTCAGGGTGGAATAAAGGGTGGTGGACTTACCGCTGCCGGTGGGGCCGGTAACCAGAACAATCCCATGCGGCGAAGCTAAAAAAGAACGGTAGAGGGCAAGATCGCGAGGAGAAAAACCCACCCCGGCCACATCCTGAAAAAGGATATCTGGATCAAGAATTCGCAGCACCACCTTTTCGCCAAAAGCCACCGGCATGGTGGAAACCCGGATCTCAGCCTCCTTACCCTCGCGATCAACCTTGATCCGACCATCCTGGGGCCGCCGTTTTTCTGCAATATCAAGGCGCGAAAGGGTCTTAATCCGGGAAAGAACCGCCGCATGAACCACCTTCGGCAACTTATAGATAGTGTGCAAAACCCCATCTATGCGGAGCCGGACATGGCTGTCCTGACGCTTTGGCTCAAGATGAATGTCACTGGCCCGCTGCTCAAAGGCGTAGCAGAAAAGATGATCCACGGCGGAGGTAATATGCTTATCCGAAGAGGCGATCTCGCTGGAAGAAGAGATGCGCACATACTGTTCAAGATTACCAAGATCAGCCAGGGGATTGGCCAAATGCGACTCGGCAGCGGAGATCGACGACTGAAAACCAAAAAACTCAGCCAATATTTTCAGAATATCACTCTTGGTGGTGAGATAGGACTTCACCTTCACCTGATTGGCCCGCTCAATATCCGCCAGCACCTCCTGCTTGGCGGGGTCGCACATAGCCACTTCCAAGACGCCGTTTTTTACCGCAAAAGGCAACAATAGATGACTAAGCGCAAAGGACTTGGGGATGGTCTTGGTAACCACCTCAAGATCGAGGTCCAAAGGATCAAGCTTCTTGAACGGCAGCTTCAGATCAGCAGCCACCGCGCGCATAATATCCTCTTCGGTGAGCAGGGTGGCTTTCTTGCCGGGCAACTCCAAATTAAAAGAGGTAATGATATCGACCAAGGTCACGGCATCAACGGGAGAACCGTTTTTCTTGCCCCCAGGACGTCCCCCCCGCATCTTGATCAAAACCTGCCTCTGCTTCGCTTTGCTGGCAACAATCAGCTTGCGCTGCCCAGCGGAAAGCAAGCGGTGCTGCTGAAGCAAATTAAGCAAATAGGTGTCGTCGTCAAGATACATAGCTGACCTGTAACTGTTTTTCCACCTCGTCAGCCCAAAGCTGATAGCCATGTTCTTCAAGATGGACGCCATCGTCGGCAAGGACATGGGGCAGAGGAAGACCGGCGGAGTCAGTAAGGGCTGCATACCCATCAAGAAAATGCCCTCCTTGCTGCACGCTCTGCTCTCGCAGGATGTCATTCAACCGGGGAACAACATCGCGAGACAGATATGGCAGCAGCAAGGGTAAGAGGCTGTTAACAGTGATGATCGTTGTCGGCAGTTGCTGACGGCAGGCCGTGATAATCTGCGCATGGACGGCTGGGAAGGAGAAGTTTTCCATACAGACATCGTTGGTGCCAATCATCAGCAAAAGCCAATCAGGAGGCGGCTGCAGACGCAAAATACCTGGCAGTCTGGCGAGAAGTTCGGAGGTGGTTTCCCCGGATCGCCCGAGATTGACAACCCGGTGAGTGGAAAAACGTCGCTGCCAGTCGAAGAACTCAATCATCGAGTCACCGATAAAGAAAAGATTGGCCATTATCCTTTTGCACTCCTAAAATTTAAGGTAACTGCTCACAGGGTACCGAATCTGCCGCGTTATCGCCCTGCTCACATACCAATGTATGTTTCGCAGAACGATGCCTTTCATCTCCGGCACCCTGCAAACAGTTAAAATTACGCTCATATTGGGAGAATTAGCCACGCCCCC
>JAQYVW010000086.1 GCA_030145325.1 Desulfurivibrionaceae bacterium | reverse complement strand
GTTCTGAGGGTGATTTAAGCTCTTTCTTGGGCAGGATCTTATCCCCGAAAATATACCAACTGTTGCCATTAATTTCCAATGACTAAGTTGGCTATTTTTTTCTGCTTAAGTGGGGGGGGGAGGGGTTAAGAGGAGTTACCACCGAGAAAACGGATGAATTCAAGGAATTTATCCTGCTCAAAGTGGCCGGTCATCTCTTTCTTCATGGTTAGAATTGCTTCAAAGGGTAGTCGTGCCGCGCCGTATGGCCGGTTGGTGGTGAGGGCGTCGTAGACATCGGCGATGGAGGCAATCTTGGCGTGAGGTGAAAGGTCGTCGCCGCTCAGTCCGTGTGGGTATCCTTGTCCGTTGTAGCGTTCATGGTGGTGCATGATTACGTCCAAGGCGATGGGCGGCAGGTAATCCTTCATCAGTGCGTATCCTTGCAGCGGGTGTTTTTTGATCTCAGCGAATTCTTCTTCGTCCAGGCGACTAGGTTTTTTGAGTATCTGTTCCGGGGTCAGGGTTTTGCCGACATCGTGCAGGATGCAGCCCAGGGCAAAGTCGCCCAGCTCGGCATTGTTGCCTTCGTGGATCATAATCCACAACCCCAAACCGAAAACGGCCACATTGACGCAGTGGGAAAAGGTGTAGTAGTCATGGGTGCCTAAGTTTAGCAAGGAAAGGATTGATTGATTGTTGCTAAGGACTAAGTCTACCATGTTATTGGTGACTTGCTGAGTGCGTTGCAGGTTCCCGCCACTGCGGGGATCATCGAAAACATCCTGCAAGACGTTTTTGGCGCAGTCGTAAACGATTTGAGATTTCTTTGCCACCGGCACTGTCGGGTCGGCGATGAGCAGGTTGAGGGAGTCTTCCATGAATTGCTGGAAGTCTCGGTCTGCCTCCTTTTTTATGAAGAGGGTGCCCAGTTGCCCTTTCTTGGCCGCCAGGATGGTTTGCACTGAGGATATTTGGGTATCTTTGCCGATCAGCAAGACTGGTTTGGGACGCCCGTTCATTTCTTGGCGGATAAAAATGTCAAAGCGAATGGAGCGGTCTTTGCCAAGGATGTAATGTTCATCAATGGCCATGTATCCTGGTAGTTGCTGGGCCATTTTGCTTGCTCCGGCAGTAGGTTAGCCAGGTTCTAGCCGGATTGACAGATCGTGAAGTAGGCGTCCGGTTAGGTTGGTAAAACGTTCCTGACTTACATAAGGATAATGAATCGCTTTTGCTGCTGTCAAGAGACTTTAACTGGTTGCTGAACCAGGGGTGCGTGGGAAGGGGATCACGTCACGGATATTGCCCATGCCGGAGACAAACTGGATAATTCTTTCAAAGCCAAGTCCGAAGCCGCTGTGCGGTGCCGAGCCGTAACGGCGGAGGTCGAGATACCAGCTGTATTCATCAAGATCAAGCCCCTGTTCGGTCATTCGTGCCACGAGAAGATCCAGTCGTTCTTCCCGCTGACTACCGCCAATTATCTCGCCAATGCCAGGGAGGAGGATGTCCATGGCGGCCACGGTTTTGTTATCGTCATTAGCTCGCATGTAGAATGGTTTTATTTCTTTGGGATAATCGCTGACCACCAGCGGCCCGCCAACAACATCCTCACAGAGATAGCGTTCGTGTTCAGATTGTAGATCAGTACCCCATTGCACCGGGAAGGTGAATTTGTGCTTACTTTTGCGCAGTTGTTCCACTGCTTCCGTGTAGGTGATCCGGGCAAAGGGGGTGGTGAGAGCGTTGTGGATTTTTGTTGCCAGGTTTTTTTCGATAAAGCGACAGAAAAGATCAAAATCTTCTTGGCAATTGTCCACCACATATTGGAGCAGATGTTTGATGAACGCTTCGGCGAGATCGATGTTGCCGTTGAGGTCGCAGAAAGCCATCTCTGGCTCAATCATCCAGAATTCGGCGAGATGGCGGCTGGTGTTGGAGTTCTCGGCCCGAAAGGTGGGGCCAAAGGTGTAGACATTGCCCAGTGCCAGGGCGTAAGCCTCGGCCTCCAGTTGCCCGCTCACGGTAAGGGCGGCGCGGCGACCGAAGAAATCCTGCTGATAGTCGACCTTCCCGGCGGTTGTGGGCAGGTTGTCGAGATCAAGATTGGTGGTGGTGAACATCTCGCCTGCTCCCTCGCAGTCGCTGGTGGTAATCACCGGGGTATGGATCTGGACAAAGCCGCGTTGGTTAAAAAACTCATGGCAGGCAAAGGATAGCGCCCCGCGGAGGCGAGCCACGGCGCCAAGGCTGTTGGTGCGGGGCCGTAAATGGGGAACAGTGCGCAGATACTCGAAGGAATGGCGTTTTTTCTGCAACGGGTAAGATTTAGGGTCGGCCCAGCCGGTGACGGTGATGGTTGTTGCTTTAAGTTCAATCTCCTGGCCCTTGGCCGGGGAGGCGATGACCATGCCGGTGATAGAAGCCGCACAGCCGGTGGTGAGGCGGAGGACTTCGGTGTCGTAATTAGGGATGGAGTCATCGGCGATGACCTGGAGGTTGGCAAGGCAGGAGCCGTCGTTGATTTCAAGAAAGGAGAAATTACCCTTGGCGTCGCGGCGGGTTCTTACCCAGCCGGTGACGGTAATCTCGGTATCGAGGGGTTTTTCGGCCAGCAGATTGTTGATTCTATAAGAAGGAGGCATGCATTTTCTCCGGGAGGTTTTTAAGGATAAGATGTTGTATGGCTTGTATTTGATACAAGCCATGGGTAAAAATGCAAGGGGCATTTGTACTTCATTTATTAATTGATGCGGTCTTGGAAATACTAGGGGGGCAGGGTGGATCTTTACCGATTGGAACCGGCGCAGTGTGCATTGATGGTGGTTGATATTCAGGAAAATCTGATGCGGGTTATTGATGGCGCCGAGGAGGTGACTGGCAATACAACCTTGTTGCAGAAAAGCGCCAATGTCTGTGGAATTCCTCAGGTGGCCTCCACCCAGTATGTGGCCCGCATCGGGCCGCTGTTGCCGGAGGTTACCGCTGAGTTGGGCGGGGTGACGCCCCTTGATAAGATTGAGTTTGACTGTTTCGGTAATGCGGACATTGCGGCAACGGTTAAGGGGTTGCCCACTGAGGTCAATACCCTGGTCATCTGCGGGGTTGAAACCCATATCTGTATCTATCAGACCGTGCTGGGGGCGCTGATGGCCGGGTATCGGGTCTGGGTGGCGGCGGATGCGGTTTCGTCCCGGAAAGTATCAAATAAAGAGATTGGTTTGGCGCGGATCAGAGAGTTGGGAGGGGTGATTGCCTCCACTGAAATGATTATCTATCAGTGGCTGCGTAAGGCCGGAACGCCAGAGTTCAAGGCATTGTTGCCGTTTTTGAAATAACCTGCTGCTTAAGCGAAAAATCGGGGCGCAGTTGTTACGAATTCTTGTTGCGTCTAGCGTCGATTATGCGGGTCAGGGAAAGCAGGCCTAAGCAGGTAAGGAAGATGATTGCTTGAAAGATAACGATGGTGGCGCCGCTGGGTAGGTCAAGTTGGTAGGAGCCCCAGAGGCCAAAGGTGGCGCTGCTCATGCCGAAGAGGATGGACAGCCAGGTCATGGTGGCAAAGCGGCGCACCACCAGTCGGGCTGCCGCCGCCGGGATGACCAAAAAGGCCGAAATAAGCACGATGCCCACCACCTTCACCGACACCACCACCGTAACCGCCATCAGGATACCCAGCAGGTATTCGTCCAGGATCACCGGCACCCGGTCGGAGATGGCCAGTTCGCGGTCAAAGGTGGCGTAGGCCCACCGGCCCCACAGCGGTTGCGCCAGTAAAGCCAGCACCACCACCCCGGATGTCACCCACAGGTCGGTGTTGGTGATGGCGAGGATGGAGCCGAAGAGGTAAGAGAAGGCATCTGCCGAGTAGTCTTTCTTGAGGGAGAGAAAGATGATCCCTGCGGCCATGGAAACCGCGAAAAATACGCCGATGACGGTGTCTGAGGCGAGAGTGGTGCGATGCCGCACCCAGATGATGGCAATGCTCACCGCCATGGTGAAAGGAACCGCGATGGTCAGTGGCTCCTGGCCCAGTAGCAAGCCAAGGGCCACCCCACCGAAAGCGGCGTGGGCCAGGCCGTTGCCCAGAAATCCCAACCCCCGTTGCACCACAAAGACGCCGTAATAGGAGGCGAGGAAGGCCACCATCAAGCCGGCGATCAGCGCTCGTTGCATAAAGGGGAGGCTCAGCGCTTCAAGCATGGTTTGCCCCGGTTCTGAGGTCTGGGATATTGCTGTTTTGGTTCTCGGTGCTGTAGGCGCTGTGCAAACATTCGTCACACATGGTTTCAGCAGGGGTGCCGAATCCAAACAGGCGGCGATTAAGCACCATCACTCGGTCGGCGTGCTGGGAGGCTACTTCCTGATTATGGGTAATCATCAGAATGGTGGCGTTATGTTTGTGGCGGTAGCTGTCTAGGAGTCGGTAAAAATCTGTTTCCCCCACCGTGTCGATGCCGGTTGCCGGTTCGTCCAGGAGGATCAAGCGTGGCTTTCTGGCCAAGCTGCGGGCCAGGTAGATGCGTTGCAGCTCGCCGCCGGAGAGTTTGCTCAGTGGTCGGTTGGCAAGATGGTCAGCCCCGACCATTTTTAAGGCATCCCTAGCGGCGGCGCGATCAGCGCCAGATATGCGGCGCAACCAGGTTCGGTGCATACCGGTGACCACCAGTTCGGTGGCCAGAGCAGGGAAGTTGCGATCCAGGGTTTTTGCTTGGGGCACATAGCCGATCCATTCCGGGTTGACCTTCCTGGGGCTCTGTTCGAATATCTGGACATTGCCACCCGATGGTTCCAGAACTCCCAGCAGCACTTTTAAGAAGGTGGATTTTCCTGCGCCATTGGGGCCGAGGATGGCGACGAATTCTCCTTCTTTAATACAGCAGGAGATGTTGGTCAGCGCCTGGCTTTCCCCAAGGAAAATAGACAAGTTTTGGGTATGTACCGCATGCATGTGGGATTTGTTCTGCCTGTTTTTAGATTGGCTGGTTAGTGATAATGGATTTGTCATCAGCGGCTGTTGTGGTTCATGGTTGATCTTGGCCCACAGCCACCATGACTGCGCAACTATAGCAGGATGCGGGCAATCTCACAAGAAAAGGCGGCGGGATTAAGATAATTGTTCGGGAGTAGTGGGGGAATCTGTTATATTGCTTAATGTATTGATTTTCTGGTTAAAAATAATGTAGAGATAATAGGAACGTAATTGATAGCTTTTTTTTGGTGCGAGACAAGGGGAAGATATGGCCGATTCTGCTGAGAAAATGAATGCTGACAAACGGTTCCATGAGCGGTTGAGTAAAAGTTATCGGGTTGTCTATCGTCGCATGGAGGATATTTCTGCACCGTCTCCGGCGAGAGAAGGGGTCATTGTAGATGTCAGTGGTGGTGGGATATGTTTTTTGGCTGGGGAACCCATCGAAGAGGATAGCCAATTGTCGTTGTTGGTAGAGTTTTCCGGTTGGGTGGTTGATGAAAATGGCGATTGGGCTGCCACGGGTAACGATAGTGATGTTGCCGAACTTGAGGTTCTAGCCATGGCCACCCGATGTGAGGTTAGTCAGGCCGTGACCGGGCGCTTTGAGATTGGGGTTCGTTTTTGTGGTCGGATAGGTTAGTGCTTGTCCATAAATGGTCTTTTCGGAGTCTCACAGGTTCGCTACCTGCCGTATCTCTGCGTCATGCTCAAAAAACAATGCTCGGAATATCATGTGTATGCCTGTGCTTATTTTTTTCGCAGTCCTTGATCTTCGGCAAAAATCCTTATTTATGGACAGACACTAGTTATCTGATTTACAGATAAGTCGTAATAATTTATGAATTCGGCCTATTTGCCGATCTGTAGGAATACGTCGTCGTTTTATGACGGCGCGTTATAAACATCTCCCGCGTCAAATTAATTAAGATGGAGTGATTGTATGGCGGACAATAAACCGGAAATTAATCTCGAGATCGGTGGCGGTTTCTTTCGTATTACTGCTCTCGATGCCATTTATAATATCACTGTCCTGGCAAGTCAGGACACTAGCGCTGCCAAGGTGGTGGAGCGGATTGTCGAGGTGGAAAAGCAGGTTGAGGTTGAGGCCCCGGCCCCTGAAGTAAAAGGAGATGATTACTACAAGCAGGTTTCCAGTGATCTCTATAACGACATTGGTCATCTCGCCAAGAGCCTTTCTTCCACCATGACCAGGATCCCCATGGAGGATCAACGTCAGAAACGCGCTACTCTGGATGAGGCTGGCGAAAAGATTGAGGATGCCAAGGCCCAACTCAAGGATATCGTCTCCATGACGGAAAACGCCACCATGGAGATCATGGACAGCGTTGAGAGTATCCAGTCCCAAACCAATGATGTTAAGGATCTGCTTGCCTTTCTCAAGGAACATGCTGCTTTTACTGCTGAGGAGGAAGAAGCTGCTTCTGCGGCGGCAGCCGAAGAGGCTGGCGAAAAGACCTCGGTTGCTGAGTTGCAAGGGATGATGGGCAGCGCCCTTGATCTCATCGTGGGTCTCCAGGCCAGCGGCGAAGAAGCTCCAGCCGCAGTGGCGGAGGTTGCGCCACCAGCCCCTCCCGTGCAACGATATGTCTTTGTTATTGATGTCATCTTTCAGACTATTTACGAGTTGTGCACCAACGAGACGGTGAAGGACCATATCACCGATGCTCGCGAGAAGGCCGCCACCCTCTTCGACAACGAAATATTCCTGGTGCAGATGAATGAGAAGGTCAGCAAACTTGAGCCGGACGCTGATAATTTCTTCACCGTCCCCCTTGGCGATGTGTTGAAGGCTCTCTTTACCGCTTGTTCTGATCCTAAAATCCAGAACCTGTTCAAAAAGATGGTTTCCGGCCAGGCCGAGATTTTTCTCGACGGTAATCTGCCCCTTGAGGTCCCGCCCATGGAGGAGGTGGCTGGCGCCCCGCCGGTGGAAGTTGCCCCGCCACCCGCCGCCCCGGCTGCCGGAGCAGATCCCCGCCTTGGCGAACTGGCCGGGATCATTGAGAAGTGTCTGGCCGCCACCGATAGCCTTGATAAGCCCTGCACTCCGCCCCATGGCCTCAGTGCCATGACCAAGGAGGATCAGTTAGATATCTTCAGTAAGATCGAGTCCGCTTTCGGACTTGTCACCAATATTTGCGGCAGTGTGGCCAAGATTAACGAGGCCTTAAGCTTCCAGGATCTTTCCGGGCAGCAGATCTTGAAGATCATCAAACTGCTGGGCGATTTTCAGGTGCAGTTGCTGGCCATTGTTGTTTCCTTCGGCTCCCAACTCAAGCGCAAGGAAGAAAAACCGGAGATCACCGCTGAGGAAAGCAAGCGGTTGGCCCAGGACGATGTTGATTCCTACATCAACAAGATCAATGCCCCGGTTAGCGATGAAGATGGTGGCGGCCTGGATCAGAACGCAGTCAATCAGATGCTGGAGGATATGGGTTTCTAAAGCGTTATTTCCTTACTGTGAAGTTCAAAAAGGTCGACCATTTGGTCGGCCTTTTTTTTGTTGCTATGACCGGAGAAACCCGGCTCTGAATGTGCCTTTTTTCCCTATTTTGAACTACTCTGTTTGCCCCATTTCACCGCCGGTTTTCTTTTCTGGAAAAAATTAATGAAATTTGTATCAGGGACACCACCTGTCCCAGGTGTGGTGGTAGGGTGGCTTGTTGTCTTGCCGAAGCATCACCCAAGGCACTTGATCTGTTTTGTCTGTATGTAACAGAGGTTGGGGCGTTTGCTGTCCTACACGACATTGGCAAGATTACACCAGGATTTAAGCGAAAATGTAAGGCTTGGCTGACAGAGAATAAGCTTGAGACAATCGATCGAAATGGCTGCTGGGATACTGCCATGGGAAGAAATCACGTCTGACCGCAAACGTCTGCTTTTGCGTCGTAAATCCAGCCGCGGGTAGTATGTCAATGTCGGTAATTCTGTGTCCGCAACGAATTTTCGGGCAAAAAAAAGGCGGGGCCTCATGGCTCCGCCTTTTTCTTAGCAATTGGTAGCGAATCTTAGTTACGGGTGCCATGCTTGGGTTTGCAAGGAATATCTTTCTTGCAGCCCTTGCAGTCTTTGCAATTCTTGCTGTTCTTACAGTTAGCAGCGTTTGCACAGGGGACCTTGGCTTGATTACTGCTGGCCAAGATCAACCGTTTGGAGTCGGTGTGGGGGGGATTGGATTTACCGGCTACAAAAGGGCTGTTGCCATCTTGCAGCATCTTCACACTCTGGGCCGGAGAAGGTTTGTGGGCCTTGGAGCCAGCGATGACAGGGGCGGTGGCGAACATCAGCAGACAACCGATGGCGATAGCCAGGGTTTTGATTCTATTCAAGGTACATCTCCTTTCGGTTAAGTGAGCTAGGGCCCGTTCATAAACGGTCTTTTTAGAGTCTCGGAGTCTCGTAAACTCAGCTTACTTGTTTGTGGGTGAAGTTGGTAGGCGCACTGTTTCAATTTGAACATAGCGAGGGCAAATTTTTATTGCATTTTGCCCGGACTGTCAAGGGTTAAAGTAGTCTCGAACTTGTTGGCAGGGCAGGGCAATCCGTAGGGTCAAAAAAGATTTTTAATGATCTGGTAACCGCCGATATAGGTGCCGATCATGCTGCCGATGCCTGGCAGAAAAAAGGCGAGAAAAACGCGCAGGAGTCGGTTCTTCCACCAGCCAGCAACGGTGACGATATCTTCAAAAACGGTCTCGAATTCGCCAACCAGTGGTGGCATCAGCATGACTTGGACAAAAGCGGTGACGTAGCCAGCCCCGATCACTGGGGTCAGGCTGGTAATCGGCGCGGCGACAAAGGCGGCGAGAATAGTTAATGGGTGAGCCAGGGCGAGGAGAGCGCCGATGGCGGAAGGGATGCCGTTGGCGAGAATCCAGTAGATGAGGTTGTCGCCAGCGGCGGCCCCACCTTTGCGGAAGGCGATTCCCACCAGGGAACCGATGATCAGGGCGGGAATTGACCAGCCGATGATCTTCCAGAGCGGTGATACCGGCGGGATGGTGTTAATTTCAGCCATCTGCTCACTTCGATCTTCGTTGAGGGCTTGTTTGATGCCCTGGATATGCCCGGCTCCAACCACCGCCACGACCTTTTGCCCAGGTGCTTCTTTGATTTTCTCGGCCAGGAAGGTGTCGCGTTCATCAATCAGCACCCTTTTTAGTTCCGGGAGCGCCTGGCCCAGTTCTTCCATCAGTTCGGTGAGCACGTCGGTGCTTTTCAATTCAGTGAGTTTTTCCTCGGTGAGTTCGGTGTCGTCAAAAAGGCTCCCGAAGAGGCTGGCGACGAGATAACTTTTTTTGAAGAAGGATGTTTGGTGCCAGGCGCGGCGCATGGTGGTGCGGACATCCCGGTCGCAGAGCGATATTGGTATCTCCTTGGCATCGGCCACCTTGGTTGCCTCAAGGAGCTCAGTACCAGGTAGGACGCCAAGTTTGTCGCCAAGTTTTTTCTGGTAGGAGGCCAGAATCAGATTAATCATCAGGGTGCTTAGTTGTTTCTTGTAGATGATTTCCTTGAGGTTCAGGGTTACCCAGCTTTTGCGGCGGGCCAGGGATTCGTAGCGTTTTTCATCCAGTTCGACACAAACTCGATCGGGATGTTCAGCTTCAATGACTTCCTTGACCAAGTCAACGGATTGTTTGGAAACGTGGGCGGTGCCCACCAGGATGAACTGGCGACCATGCAGGTCAACGATATGGACATCGGGGGAAACGTTTGCGGTGGGGGCGATAGTTGCTGTGTCGGTCATGGAATTTTCTTCTTAAAAAGAGTTCGGCGGCTCGTTATCGGAGCCGCCGAACGTGAGGTTGTTGGAAAGTGATGGTTTAGAAGTTGTACTGGAGACCGACACTAAGGATATGGGCATCGCAGCCGTCAACAGTGCCGTTGATGGCGCTGCTGTTTGCGGCGGTGGCAGGAATGGAGCGATCTTCCTTGTCGTCATAGAGGAATGCGGCCCCGACTTCCAGGTTATCGTTTATCTTGTAACGGGCGCCGATGGAGTAAATAATGGCGTCAGAGTCCGGTAGTTCAAAGCCTAAGGTGCTGTCGGGGACGGGGTTTTCGTCAATGGCAAAGCCGATCATTGCTGTCAACTGGTCAGTGCATTGATGGGTGATGCCGATTCGGTAGGCATTGGTGTTTGACCAGTTTTTGGCAACCGGGGTGTCAAAGCCAGTGAGGAAGCCCGCTAAGGTAGAGCTGTAGTTGAAGTCGAGTTTCTCGTAAGCATCCCAATAGGTCCTGTCATAAGTTAGCTCCACCGTGGTTTGCTCGAAGGAGTAGGCAGTGGCAAGGCTTAATACGGCTGGAACCGGCACCGATACATTAGCTGGGCCAGAGTAACTTGCCGGGCCACCAATAAGTTGAGCCTCGCCGCTGAGATCGAGATCAACTTTGGAACGGTAAGTGGCGCTTAAGCGCAGGGCTTCATTGGGGCGATACGTTGCCGCCAGATTGTAGCCAAACTCAGTGGTGTTTCCCTCCAGGTCTCGCCGGAAATCAGCACCACCGACATTGACGTAACTTCGCACTTCGCCATCGGCTTGGAGTAAACGGATGCCGGCGGCAACTGAAAACTTGTCACAACTTTGCCAAGCGATGCTGGGGTTTAGTTCAAAAACTTTCAGGCTGAAGTCTTCGGCGCCAGATCGTGGAAAGGGGTCTAGCCAACGTTTGGATAATCCTGCCGGGTGGGTCATCGCCAGTCCGAAGCGGAAGTTGTTAACTTTTGGGGAGACCACGAAAAGGTGTGGAATAAGAAATTTTTCTTCCTTGGACGTGCCGTTTCGCCCCACCAAAAGGTTATCCGTGTAGGTGGCCTGATACAGTTTGATGTAGGTAAGGTCGGCTGCCACCTGCCATTGGTCGGCAAAGTCGGTCATGTTGGCTGGGTTGTAGTAGCTCGCGTCTGCACCGGGGGTATTCGCAATGTAAGCGCCGCTTAATGCCGTCGAGTTAACGGATTGCTCAGGGATTCGGTATCCGGAAGCAAAGGAAGTTGCCGGGACAAGAATAGAAATTGCGGCGAGAATATTGATATATTTCTTCATACTGCTGCCTCTTGGGGGTGGCCGCTGCTAGGCATGCGGACAGTCATGTTGATTTTGGATAGTAATTTGGCGATAAATGTAGCACCTTTTTCTTGTTGGTGCCACCTCCCAGCCCATTGTCATAAGGGTTTTAACGTCAATGGGCTGTTGTGTCTAGGTTTGAAAGTGTTTTGCGGTAAAGACCCTGTTTTTTTATGGTCGCAAAGGGGGCATTTGCCCGCCCCCTTCGTTTTTACGACGAGGGCATTCAGTTTGAGCGGGTTCTCTCCGGGTTGCCATGGGTTTGGTAAAGGTAGCGCTTTATCTTATGAGTGGCAGTTTTGACAAACGGTTCTTGGCGTTCAATGACCACGGCGATTTTGGCAAAAGAGGGCAGCTGCTTATTGACGGTTGTTTTGATAATTTGCATCACATTTTCAATGTGTTGACGTTTTTTGGTCGCATTCTTGCCCTCGGTCTCTTCATCAATCAGGTCGTAATCAGGATATACCCACGCTTCCAACCGATCATTGTTGGCGATCAATAATGATTCGCTCACCTGCGAGAGGGCGTTGATCTTGTCCTCAATGCTTTCGGGATAAACGTTTTCACCGTTGGCCAGGACAATGACGTTTTTCGAGCGTCCGGTGATGATCAGGTTGTTCTTCTTGTCAAGATAACCGATGTCGCCGGTGGCTAGCCAACCGTTTTGGTCGATGATC
>JAQYVW010000085.1 GCA_030145325.1 Desulfurivibrionaceae bacterium | reverse complement strand
ATGAACGGACGAGCACAAAAGGTGATGCATTCACTGGATATTGGCGAATAATTGAGAAAATGACCTTTCCGACCATTTTTGTCCAGCTTGTTGACAAACAAAAACCATATATGTAAGCATTAATTCTCAATATTAGTAATAGTTGCCTAGGTTAAATTGCCCATTTCAGTCACGGGTTCAATATTTTGCCTGAGCCGCTTCCATTTGGGTTGGATGCGATTGCGGGCGGGGAAACTGTGTTCCGATGAGTGAATCTTCACTGAAAAATGTCCGGTGTCCCGATCCGTTTGTTCCCCTGTTTCAGCAGGCGGAAAAGAATATGGAAGTTTTTTTTAAGGAGATGCGGACGGCCCCGGACCAGGGCGAGATCACCATCCAAGGCGAGCGATACATTCTGGCCCGGGCCGCCACCTTTAGTATCCAGTTGCAAAAAATACTTGAAGAGGAATACGGTCGGCTGGCGGCGGAGAAAATCGTTTACAATCTCGGACGAGCCGCCGGCACCAAGGATGCCGAGTTTTTTATGCGGAAAATGGGATTGTCGCAAGGGCCGGAAGCCCTGTCAGCAGGTCCGGTGCATTTTGCCCATGCCGGCTGGGCCTTTGTCGACATCCTCGAAGAGTCCGATCCCAGTCAGGATGAAGAGTATTTTCTGCTCTATGATCACCCGTATTCCTTTGAAGCAGACTCCTATCTGAATGAAAAAATATCCACCAACCGTCCCGTATGCCGAATGAATGCCGGTTATTCCTCGGGCTGGTGTCAGGTGGCTTTCGGCATTGAGCTGGTTGCCAAGGAGATCTCCTGCCGGGCCAGGGGCGATGCCCAGTGCCGTTTTGTCATGGCCCATCCTTCAAGGATCAACCAGTACACGGTTGCCATGAAAGAGAAATACGATTTGTAGGGTTCCTGTTTCTTCAACAATAAGATGAGCATGGCTATGGCCCGGAAGTTGACAGAGGAGTTGCGGCAGATATTGACAAACGGATGTCGTGGTCAGGTCGATTCGGCATGCCTGCCGGATGATGATCGTGAGCTTGGTTTGCTGGTCAATCAACTCCTTCTGCAAAGAGATCAGGCCAAACACGAACGGCTGGCAGTAAAAGCGAACCTGCTCGATGATGTCGATGCTCTCGTTGAGGTGCTTGAAAAGATCTCCCTGGGCAACTTCAAAGTCCAGGCGCCGGTCATGCGGCTACCGGAAATGGATTCCGTGCAGATCGGTATCCATGATATGGTCCGGAAGCTTGAAGACAATCTGCTGAAAATTCTCCATGGCGAACGGAAGGTCTCAAAGGTGGAGAGCAAGTATCGGCATATTTTTGAGAACGCCATTGAAGGGCTTTTTCAGCTTGCCCCAGACGGTCGATTTCTGACCGCGAATCCGAGTCTCTGTGAGAAGCTTGGCTATGAGTGCTGCGAACAATTACTGCACGGGTCAACCCCATCGCTCCTGCAATGTTTTGTCCGCCCGAAAGAGAGCGCGGAGTACGAACGGATTTTAAGGGAAGAGGGGCAGCTTTCCGACTATGTCTGTCGTCTCAAGGGTAAAAACGAGGAGGGCATCTGGGCGAAAATTTCTTTGCGGGGAGTGTATGGCAGTGATAAGCGGCTGGAGTTCTACGAAGGGTATCTGCTTGACGTCACCGAAAGCAAGGTAAAGGAGCAGGCTGAGAAGGAGAAGCAAATCGCTCTGGAGGGCAGTAAGGCCAAAAGCATGTTTTTGGCCAATATGAGCCATGAGATCCGCACTCCGCTTAATGCTATTATCGGTTTTAATCGCCTTATTCTGGAAAGGCATCTTCCCCCCGATCTGCATCAGTATCTAAGTAACGCTCAGGAATCGGCAGAGCTGCTACTTGTGCTGTTGAATGACATTCTTGATTTTTCAAAGATTGAAGCGGGCCAGCTTGATCTGGGCGAGGATCTGTTTGATGCGGGCAAGATTCTCGACGGCGCCATCAAAACCATGACGGTTAAAGCCGATGAAAAAGGGTTGCGGCTGACCGGTTATCTGAAGGGGGGGGCAGCGACAACCCTCGTCGGTGACGGTCATCGGTTGCGGCAGATCCTGCTCAACCTGATGGGCAACAGTATCAAATTTACCGAGCAAGGCGGCGTCACCGTCCTCGGTGAGGTGTATGCCGAAACAGAAGAGAGCGTGGTGCTGCATTTTGAGGTGATTGATACCGGGCCGGGGATTCCGGATGAGGTCCAGTTGCGGATTTTTGACAGTTTCTGTCAGGCCGACAACAGTATCACCCGTTTGCACGGGGGAAGCGGCCTGGGGCTGGCGATCAGTAAAAGACTGGTCGCTCTGCTTGACGGGGAAATCTGGATTGAAAGTGAGGATGGCAGGGGGGCCACGTTCCACTTCACGGTCAAATTTCGAAAAGATTGCTCCGGAATGAGCAGGATGGCCGGGCAAGAGCCGGTGCGGGTAGTCGAGGAGGTTGTTCCCTGCGATCGGGCGTTGCATATTCTTCTAGTGGAGGATAACAAATTTAACGTGGATCTGGCGCAGATCATGTTGGAAGGAGCCGGACATCAAGTCACGGTGGCCTTGAGTGGTTTACAGGCCCTGCGGGCCCTGCTGGAGAGTCGTTTTGATCTGATCCTGATGGATGTGCAGATGCCGGAGATGGACGGGATCATGGCCACCCGGCTGATTCGCTCCTGTGAATCGGGTCGGGACGAGTGCCCTCCAGAGTATCGCGAAATGGTTCAGGTGCTTGCGGCCAGATTGAAGGGGGGGCGGTTGCCGATCATAGCCATGACAGCCAATGCCATGTCCGACGATCGGGAGAAATGTGTTGAGGCGGGCATGGATGATTATATCAGCAAGCCCTATAATCCGGATGAGATATTCTCGGCCTTGAACCGCGCGGTTATGCGGAAAGATTCTCAATGTGGGGTCTTGTTGGGATAGGTGCTACTCCCCAGGTTCGCAGGCTCTCCCCTTAAGATTAAAGAAAAAAGAAAGCGCCTTTCGCACCTTGGCAGAAAAGATTTTTTTGGAAAGCACTGCCCCGGCCACTCGTTTGTTGATCTCCACCAGGGTGGGATAGGGGTGGACGGCGGCGGCGATGGTGGAAAGTTTGACATTGCCGTTCAGCGTTGCCACCCATTCGCCGATGAGATCGCCGCCGTGCAAGCCTAAGATCTGCACGCCAATGGGACGTTCTTTTCGATCCAGAATGAGTTTTATTTTCCCCATCTCTTCACCTTCGGCCAGGGACCGGTCGTTGTTGCTGAACTCCTCACTCCACACCGTGTATTCAATCCCCGCCTGTTGCGCTGCCTTCTCGTTCATCCCCACCGAGGCCAGTTCCGGCTCAGTGTAGGTACACCAAGGCATCAGTCGGTAATCGGTTTTGCGAGGCAGGTGGAAGATGGCGTTACTGATGACGATGCCGCCCTCGTAGCCTGCGGCATGGGTAAACTGGTGCGTGCCTGTAACGTCGCCAGCCGCAAAGATATGGTGGTGGCTGGTGCGGAGCCTGCGGTCAACGGTGATCCCGCGCGGGCTGTGCTCCACCCCCATTGCGGAGAGCCCCATATCGGCAAGATTAGGGCTGCGGCCCATGGCCACCAATAATTGTTCGCCTCGCACTGTTTTTTCCTGGCCTTCCTTGTCGGTGTAAACGATCTCACGTTCCCGGCCAGTATCACGAGCTGCCTTGACGGTGGTGTTGAGGTGAAAGATTACGCCCTCTTCTTGCAGCCGTTTCATAACCAGATCAGCTAGATCCTTGTCTTCCTTGCTGAGGATTTGGCCGCTGCGCTGGATCACTTCCACCCTGCTCCCCAGGCGGCAGAAGGCCTGGGCCATCTCAATGGCGATGGGGCCACCGCCGAGGATGAGCAGTGATTGGGGCAGTTTCTCAAGGGAAAAAATCTCCCGGTTGGTAAGGTATGGGGTCTGGCTCAGACCTGGGATGAGCGGCGTGGCAGACGAAGAGCCGGTGGCAATGAGCCACTGTTTGGCGGTGATGTTTTTGTCGTTTACCCGGACCTTATGTTCGTCAACAAACTGGGCCTGGCCGAATTCAACTTTTGCCCCCAGTTTACAGAACCGTTCCGGTGAGTCGTGGGGTTGAATGGTGGCGATCACCTCACCAATGCGGCGGGCCACGGCAGTAAAATCAACCGGCGGTATTTCCACTCTGGGCAGGCCGTATTT
Organism: Desulfurivibrionaceae bacterium; assembly: GCA_030145325.1. GTDB lineage: Bacteria > Desulfobacterota > Desulfobulbia > Desulfobulbales > UBA5123 > UBA5123. Next base: position 7,737 of record JAQYVW010000085.1, on the reverse strand, counting down.
TTCGGTGTGGCGCATTTGGTGATAGACACTGGCTGTTTTGATCAGGGTCTTGCTGGGCACGCAGCCATAGTGGAGGCAGTCGCCGCCAAGTTGTGATTCTCGTTCAATGAGAAGAACCTTGGCTCCCAGTTGCGCGGCTCCGGCGGTAACGGTGAGGCCAGCGGCGCCGCCGCCGATGACGCCGAGATCATAGTCATAAGTTGTCATTTCTTTGTGCCTTATAGGTCGAGTTTTGAGGATTCGCCGAACAATACCCATGGTGAATCAATTAATCCGTCAGGTCAAGGGGCTTGCACAGCTTTGCTTGACACTTCAGCGGGGCGAACTTACCGTTTGTTCACAAGAACGGTGATTTTGCCGGGAATTTTTTTGAAGAATGTTGTGGAGGTAAGGAAGGTATGCAGTTTGATAAGTTGACCATGAAATCCCAGGAAATCTTGCATGATGCACAGCGGCTGGCAGAAACTTGCGGCCATCAGGAGATCCTGAGCGAGCACCTGTTGAAGTCGCTCCTTCAGCAGCAAGACGGGGTGGTGGTGCCGGTGTTGCAACGGATCGGCCTCCAGCCTGCTCTGCTCCTTGCTGAAACCGACAAGCTGCTGGCAAAGATTGCCAAGGTTAGCGGGGCTGGTTTTAATCAAGTCTACCTGTCCCTGAAACTCAAGAACGTTCTAGACCACGCCTTCAAGGTGGCTGGAGAAATGCGCGACGAGTATGTCAGCCAGGAGCATCTCTTCTTGGCCTTGATCTCGGCTAATGATTCTTCCGTGGCCGGGATGCTCAAAAAGCAGGGGGTTAAGCAGGATGATTTTTTAACCGCGCTGGTGGAGGTGCGTGGCAGTCAGCGGGTCACCGATCCTAATCCGGAAGAAAAGTATCAGGCTCTAGAGAAATATGCCCGGAATCTCACCGATGCTGCCAAGCAGGGCAAGCTCGATCCGGTGATTGGTCGTGATGATGAGGTGCGCCGGGTTATCCAGGTTCTTTCTCGCCGAACCAAGAACAACCCGGTACTTATCGGCGAGCCGGGGGTGGGTAAGACCGCCATCGCCGAAGGGCTGGCACAGCGGATCGTCAACGGTGATATCCCGGAGACCTTATGTAATAAACAGGTGATGTCCCTTGATCTGGGCGCATTGGTGGCTGGAGCAAAGTACCGGGGCGAGTTTGAGGATCGCTTAAAGGCGGTGCTGAAGGAGATCCAGAAGCGCGAGGGGGAAATCATCCTCTTTATCGATGAGATTCACACCTTGGTGGGGGCGGGGGCGGCGGAGGGGAGCATGGATGCCTCCAATATGTTGAAACCGGCCCTGGCTCGCGGCGAACTGCATTGCGTGGGCGCTACCACCTTGAACGAGTACCGCAAGTACATCGAAAAGGACGCTGCCCTGGAGCGTCGCTTCCAGCAGGTGCTGGTGCGGGAGCCGTCGGTGGAGGATACCATCGCCATCCTGCGCGGGATCAAGGATAAGTATGAGGTGCATCACGGCGTCCGTATTCAGGATGCGGCCACAGTGGCGGCGGCCACCCTCTCTAACCGCTATATCAGCGACCGCTTTTTGCCCGATAAGGCCATCGACCTCATTGACGAGGCCGCCTCCAAGCTCCGCATCGAGATCGATTCCATGCCCCTTGAGATTGATGAGGTGGATCGGCGGCGGATCATGCTGGAGATTGAGCGTGAAGCCCTTAGGAAAGAGAGTGATCGTGCTTCGGCGGAACGGTTGGGGAAGCTGGAGGCAGAGCTTGCTGATTTAAACGAAAAACTCAACAGCATGAAGGGCCACTGGTCGTTGGAGCGTGATATTATTCAGCAGATCCGCAAGACCAAGGCGGAGATCGAAGACGCCAAGATTGAGGAGCAGCAGGCGCAACGGTTGGGCGAGCTGGCCAAGGTAAGCGAGATCCGCTACGGTAAGATTGTCGAGCTTGAAAAACTACTGGCCACGGAAACCGAACGGTTGGCCGAGGTTCAGCAGGATCGGCAGATGCTCAAAGAAGAGGTGGGCGAGGAGGATATCGCCTCGGTGGTCGCCAAGTGGACCGGTATCCCCGTGGATAAGTTGCTTTCTGGCGAGAAGGAAAAGCTGGTTCATGCTGATGCGGCCTTGGCGCAGTCGGTGGTGGGGCAGGATGAGGCGATCAACGCGGTGGCCAATGCGGTGCGTCGGGCCAGGGCTGGGTTGCAGGATCCCAATCGCCCCCTTGGTTCTTTTATCTTTTTAGGCCCCACCGGGGTAGGTAAGACCGAGTTGGCCCGTTCCTTGTCCCGTTTTCTCTTTAACTCCGAGAAATCAATGATCCGTCTGGATATGAGCGAGTTCATGGAGAAGCACTCGGTGGCGCGGCTCATCGGCGCGCCTCCTGGCTATGTGGGGTATGAGGAGGGCGGCTATCTAACCGAGGCGGTGCGCCGCAATCCTTATTCGGTGATCCTCTTTGACGAGATCGAAAAGGCCCATCCCGATGTCTTCAACGTTCTTCTCCAGATTCTCGATGATGGCCGGATGACCGACGGCCAGGGGCGGACGGTGCATTTCAAGAACACCATCCTGATCATGACCTCAAACCTGGGCAGTCAGTTGATCATGGAGTTGGGTGAGTCCCGCCGTGAGGAGATCAAGGTGCAGGTGGACGCCATCCTTCACCAGCAGTTCCGTCCGGAATTCTTGAACCGTATCGACGAGATCATCATCTTTCATGCTCTGGGCAAAGAGCATCTAACCAGGATCGTTGAGCTGCAGATTAAATTGTTGACCAACCGCCTGGCCGAACAGAAGTTTGCCCTTACCCTCACCGCTGCGGCCAAGGAGTTTTTGGTGGAGATGGGTTATGATCCGGCCTATGGGGCGAGACCCTTAAAGCGCGCTATGCAACGCTATGTGCAGGATAGGCTGGCGATGAAGATCTTAGAAGGTGCCTTCCATGAGGGAGATACCATTGTTGTTGACCGGGTGGATGGTGAAGGTCTCGTTTTTTTGAGGGAAACCTAGGTAGTAAATTAAGTCGGGCCATGGTCGCGATATGGAGAACGCTGAGAAGATGATGAAAGAAACAAAGGTGGTGAGCCCCCAGGTCCAGGAGTTGATAACCATGGCTGGAGAACGGGCTGAAAATCTCTATGGTGCCAAGAAGATTTGTTGTGCCGAGGCGGTGCTCCTGACCTTAAATGATGCCTTCGATGGCGGCTTGTCGCCGGAGATGGCGGTGCGACTTGGATCCGGCTTCTGCGGTGGGATGGGCGGGGCGGGCTGTTCCTGCGGCTCGCTCACCGGGGCCGAGATGGCTTTGGGGTTGTTCTTGGCTCCCAATCTGGCCGAAGGGCTGAAGGAGAAAAAATTCCGGGCGGTGAGCAAGGAGTTGCATGACCGTTTTAAGGAACGGTATTCAGCCACCTGCTGCCGAAAGTTGTTGCAACTGGGTAAAGAGAAGCAGGGGGCCAGTTGTAAGGCGTTGACCAGAGGTGGGGCGGAGTTGGTCACCGAACTGATCCTTGCCCATCGACCGGAATTGGCTGGCAAAGAGAATCTTGAGTTTCTGCGTTGTCGCGATTCAAAACTGGTCCAGCTGCTAAAGAGGTTGTTTGGCAGCGCCAAGGCTTGATCTAAAGCTGCTGGCTGGCAGGTTCTATTCCTCGTGTTTGTCCTGGGGGTGGTCTTTTTTGTATTGTTCCTGTTCTTTTCCGGTCATCGTCTTGTAGCGTTCTTGGCGGGCGCGCCGATCCTCTGGGGTGAGTTTGAGGAGTTTCTGTAACATCTCCTGCCGACGTTGTTCCGGGGTCATTTGTTGTTGCTGCTCGGTGGCTGGTTGCTCATCGGCTGCGGCAATGGTGGCTGGCAGGGTAAAGAGCATGATGGCCAGTATGGACGTCATGGTGATGATTGTCGCTGGGCGCTTTTGCATGGTTTTTGTCCTTTCGGGAATATAATTCTGCTGCTTTTGGCTAGGTGTAATTTAAAGGGTATAGTTCAGGGTATTTTTACTGTTCTTTGTGGCTGCTTGTCAATTGTTATGGCAAGTCGACATAATATCCGCGTTGGTCGCGAATAATAAGAAATCGCAAGGGTTCTCTCTCCATGTTGTTGATGATGGTTCCGTTGTAGTCGGCAATGGTATCGATCTTTTCTCCTTCCACCTCGGCGATCAGGTCGCCTGGCTCGATGCCGATGCGTTGGGCAGTACTATTTTTCCTTACCTTGGCGACGATAACCATGCCATGATTTACCCGCACCGAAAAGCCGAAGAGTTGTTCGCCGTGTTTCAGTCCGTAATCATTGGGTATTTCGCTTAAGGTCGCTTGGACGGTGATGGTGTCGAAGCCGCGCATGATCGCCAGTTGGATCTGGTTGCCGGGGATGTAGGTGCCGAGCAGGGAGTGAAAGTCACTGGTGGTCAGGATTGGGGTTTTGTCAATGGCGGTGAGCACGTCACCGAAACGAAGGCCATTGTCTTCTGCCGGGGAACCTTTTTCAACTTCACGGATCAGCACCCCGCCGCCGATGTCGGATGCCGCTTGTTTGCCCAGTTTTTCCACGTTGATACCGAGAAAGGCGCGGGCCACGGTGCCGTTGTTGATCAGACTGGGTAGGATGCGCTTGACCTGGTCGATGGGGATGGAAAAGCCGATCCCTTGGGCCTGTTGGATGATGGCGGTGTTGATGCCGATTAATTCGCCGTTGATGTTTAAAAGCGGCCCGCCGGAGTTGCCGGGATTGATCAGGGCATCGGTCTGGATGAAAAAGGAGGTATGGGTTTTATCGATGGCGATTCGTCGGCGTGGGGCGCTGACGATGCCGGTGGTGATGGAGTGGCCTAACCCCAGCGGGTTGCCGATGGCGATCACCGTCTCTCCTGGCAGTAGGTCATCGGAACGGGCCGGAAGAAGGGCTGGGTAGCGACCTTGCTGGTTGATCTTGAGAACCGCCAGATCCAGGCGGGCCGACTGGCCCACCAGACTTGCTTCTAATTCCTGGCGTTGGTTGGGCATGGCCACAAAGATTCGTGAGGCCTTGTTGATGACGTGGGCGTTGGTAATTACATAACCTCGCTGGTCAATGATTGCGCCACTACCCAAGGCCTGGGTCTTAAAGGTGCGGGTGGGGCCGGAGTCACGGAAGAACTGGTCAAAAAAAGGGTCGCTGAACCCGAAGAACGGGGTGCTGCGGCGTTTGACAATCTGTTCGGTGCGGATATTTACCACCGCCGGGCCAGCTTTGGCCACTGCTTCCACAACCGGGGTGCGTCGCTCTTGGGCCACACTTGTGCCAGGTAAGAGCAGGATGAAAATTAGAACGTAAAGAAGCGGTTTGTGGTTCATGGGGCAGGATTCCTCTATCCCTCATCGGCAGAGTTGGTGGCCGCCTGCCAACAGGAGGAAAAGTTTTTCTGTACCGTTTGGACTATTTCCTGGTCGAGTTTGTTGCTGGCGGCCATTTCCTCGAGGATGGCCATGGTTTTATCGCCAGTCATGGAGGTGCGATAAGGTCTGTTTTGGGCCAAGGCCTGAAAAATGTCAGCCACGGCAATAATCCGTGCCTCCTTGGAAAGTTTGAGCCCAGCCCGGTGAAAAGGATACCCCTCGCCGGAAATGGTTTCGTGGTGGAGGGCCGCCATTTCGGCGATGGACTCAAAGCCGTTGATGCGGCGAAGGATCTGGTAGCTATCAAAGCTGTGCTGTTTCATGATTGCCAGTTCCTTTTGGTTCAGCGGCCCTGGTTTTTCGAGAATTTCATCCGGCACCCGTAGTTTGCCGAGATCGTGGAGCAGTCCGGCAACTTCCAACGCGTCACAACTGCTTTTCGGCAGTTCGAGAAGGAGACCGAGATGTTTGGCCAAGCGGGAAACACCATGTGAATGCTCAACGGTAAAGGGGCTCTTGGCATCAACGATATTAGCGAACATATTGGCGATGCGGAGAAAACAGTCCTGATTGATCTGTTGCACTTGGCTGTCCAGAGACATCTCGGCAAGATAAAGGTTTAAATGGCGCGGTTGCAAGGTGAGCCAGAAAAACTCGTTTGCCGAAACATCCATGAATACATCCACCAGTAACGAGGCGAAGAAACTGCCGCGATATTTGTTAATGGTGGCGCGAATCTCGTCCTTGCAGAAGAGCAGTTCGTCAATACCTTGCTGGGCAACCAGCGCATCCACGCGGTCAACCAGGTAGATACAGTTATTAATGAGGGCTGTTTCGTTGTTGATATCTAAATCCGTCAACTGCTCCCAGTGGGTGTGGTGGTGGTGGATGAGGGGGGCGAGGTTGGCGAATAGTTCGTGTTTGATGAGGAGGTCGTGACCACGGTGACAATGATCTTCTGATCCGGCCCAGTCCAGTTCCGAGACCAGGTGGTGATGGACGGTGGTTGAGGAAACGCCGCAGTCATGGAGGAGGGCGGCGTGGTAAAGGCGGTCCAGGGTTTTATCGGTAAAACCGAAAGCGCGGCCACATTCCACGGCCATGAACGCAACTCGTTTGCCGTGTTGTAGTTCATCGATGCCGACCAGATCAAGGGCGTCGGAAAGGGCATGGACTACCTGGCGAAAATCTATCTGGTCAGACATCGTCTACTCCGGCGTATGTTTGCTGGGCTGGCGAACAGGTTGTTACGCTATCTTACTATTCAGTTCTTGAAAAGATACCATAGCGGCAACGGATATGGCGGTAAAAATTGCGACATGGGCGGTCTGGGTGGTGGCTAGGTCGTGTCCGTCCATAAACGGTCTTTTCGGAGTCCTCGTAAACTCGCTTACCTGATTGCCAATAAAAAATCCTTATTTGTGGGCAGACACCAGATAGACCTCCTCGCCGATCAGGGCGACAAGCACAAAAAAAAACATGCTGATCAGTTACCGAAGCTATTGAAGAAGCCTTTAACCTTTTCCTTGATCGTCTTGATGGTTGTTTTTGTATCAAGGAGTCCAGACTTGCTAACGGCCGAGATTGTCGCTTGGTGCAGTTTGGTAAAAACTTTCTTGGTTACCTCAGCGATTGATGCGTCGTCGCCATCCTTACCGATATCCTGGAGATGAATTTGGGGTAGATCCACGGCAAGGGCTTTTCCCTTTAGGATTGTCGCACTCAAACTGATGGTACCGTTTTTGATTAGCAGATCGTCGATTTGCATCTGTTTGCCGGGCTGTTCTTTGCCGGTGGGTTTGGTACTGTTCTGCTCTGTGCTGCTGGTGGCGGTCTGGATATTGGCCAAGATGGTGTTAAGGTTATTGCCCTTGAGTGAGGTCTCGTAGGTGATTTCTGGCCCGTCGATAAGGACTTGTTTGACTCTGATTTTATTGCCCAATAATGATTTTAGGTCAATGGCGACTTGGATGCTTTTGAGTTTGATCGCGGCATCGGTGGCAAATCCCTTGGGGTTGCCAATGGTGATGCCTGAAATTTTCCCGCTTCCGGAAAGGATATTGAGGTCAACTTTTTCGATTAAGACTTTACCGCCAGTGAGTTCGGGGCCAAATGTTTCAGCGCCGTTGATAATTGCTTTGTCGAGAAAGAAGGTTAATGAAATGATGGTGCCGACCCCGACTGCCACTAGGATAAATAGAGTAATAAAGAGTTTTTTCATGGTGATATTCCTTTTCGGTAAGTTGTTCTGAGGGTGATTTAAGCTCTTTCTTGGGCAGGATCTTATCCCCGAAAATATCCCAACTGTTGCCATTAATTTCCAATGACTAAGTGGGCTATTTTTTTCTGCTGAAGTGGGGGGGGGAGGGGTTAAGAGG
>JAQYVW010000084.1 GCA_030145325.1 Desulfurivibrionaceae bacterium | reverse complement strand
CCCGCCTATGGGCGGACTCAAACAGTCGGAGTCTTCGCACTTCGCGGCTTTGCTTACCTTTTGCTCCTTTTCGGCAACTTTTCCGGTACTCGGCGGCGTGCCAATGGGAAAATCTTTAACTGCAAAGGCTAAAAAACCTTGGCTCAAACTCGGTGGTAATCAGATAGTCTTTTGCCCGGCATCAAGGACTACACCGCTGGTCTCATTTTTACCCACGCCACCTTCCGCTGAAAAAGGGTGCCACTGGTACAGACCATGCGGGAATCATGGTCTGTACTAGCGGTAGCGTCGATGTTTTATTCTATCACCGGCCCTTCGGGATCATGCTTGAAGCTGGTGGGAGTCCGATCCTGGCTGAGTCGGAAAACACCTTCGTGCACCACCCGGCGGAGGACGATTTCTACCATGGTGGTTTCGTTGGGGCGCAAGAAATTCTTAAGCTGTTCGGTGCTGGCTTCCAGAATGGCATTCAAGTAATGAACCAGTCCGTCGGTGACGTGGGGCTGCACCCTCACCCCCAGTTCTTGGGAGTCGGGCCGGGCCGGGCGGACGATATGGTTGTTGTCCATGAGTGCGGGGCAGCCGGTCATCAGGGCGTGGTTGAAGAAGAGGGTAACGGTGCCGAGATGCTTCTGGTTGCGTTGCCGGTCTTTGAGAAAGCCCGGCGGCAGCAGGTTCGGGTCATTATCCTTGCCGGTGAGGATGAGGTCGAAGGCGTCCAGCGGGTAGCCGTGATCGTCCACAAGATGGAAGATGACCATGGAGTGGGGATCGGTGATGAAGTAGTGCCCCGGCAAGAAATGCTTTGCTATCCGTTCTTGGTCCATGATCTGGATATTTTCTTGGGCAAAGGTCTTGCAAAGGTTGTTGTAGTCAATGCTGTTTTCAACCCCGATACAGCGTAACACCTCCGTCACAGTCGGGTGTGGCAGGTTGTCGTTCTTGATGGAACGAATGATCCCCATCTTCTTGCCGGAATGGGAACGCCCCTCAATGATTCGGAAGGCGATATTTTCGCGACGGGCCAAGGTCTCTACCTTTAGGCTGGGTGCTTGGTATTCTGGCGGGTCGGTATCTGGCAGTAAGCCTGGTTCTTCTTGAACAAGGCGAACAAAGGTGGCGTTGAGGTTGGCGGCGGCCAGGCGAACCACCCCGTCCGACCCCGATTCGCCGGTGTAGGAGTTGACGTGGTCGTAGAGCTTGTGGTCGATGCTTTGACCGGTCAAGACAAAGGGGAAAATGGGTCGATCCAGACCAGTGAGATCGGGATAGTCGAACCAAGCCCGGTTCAATTCCCACGCATCGGAACTGCCCAGTGCCAGCCAATCGAGAACACCACTGCCCGGCTCCACGTCATCGAACCACGCCTTGAGGCGACCAACCCGGCTTTTGCCCAGTTGGGCCAGGGCCGAGCCGAAGTTGGCTGGGGCAAGCATGATCAAGTGACTCAAGGGGCAGTCGAGTTTGTCGACACCGATATGGTAACGATCCAGCCAGTCACGGATTACCGGGCCGCCGGTTGAATGGGTGATGCAGATAAAGCGACGACCATCGGCGAGGAGAGCACCGACCTTGGCGTTCAGTTCGGTTTGAAAGGCGCGGGAGATATCTTCCAGCCGAACCTCATCGCGGAAGCTCACATATTTGCCCAGCCAGATTTGGTGGATGTCAAGTTCCAAGCCGTGGGCTTCTGCTTCCGTTTGCAGTCGGTCGGGGAATTCTCCGTAAGTGTCGGTGTTGCTGACGCTCCAGCCATGAACAAAGATAACCAGTCTTGGGGTATCGCTCATCGGTCTCCTCCTGTGGCATGAATGAAGTACAATTTCGGCGGATGCTGGCAGTGTCGAAATCTGGTGGTGGTTCGGATGGTTTCGTGTGGTGATGTATCAACTAAAGAACATTGGATTGTTAGGGTGTCAAGGGGTTTTTTGCCCGCGTGGCAGGTCGTATCAGCTTGTTGAGTGTTGACGATAACCTGCATTTAGAATAAAGATGTTCCTTTATAGTCCAAATTCTGGGCATATCGCGGCATTGTGGATAAAAAACGAAGATGAATTGTTCTCCCTGGGATTGCGGTGGAGACAAGTACAAAAAAATAAGGAAAAAACATGGCCTCAAAAATTATCTATACCCAAGTTGATGAAGCACCCGCCCTGGCAACCTATTCCCTGCTGCCAATTTTGCAGGCATATACCAAGGGTTCCGGCATTGAGGTGGAGAGCAAGGATATCTCCTTGGCTGGTCGAATTCTTGCCAATTTCCCCGACAAGCTTACTGAGAGCCAGAAAGTAGCTGATTACCTGGCGGAACTGGGTGATCTTACCCAGTTGCCAGCCACCAATATCATCAAGCTGCCCAATATCAGTGCTTCCATTCCGCAGTTGCAAGGGGCGATCAAGGAGTTGCAGGGAAAGGGATTTGATATCCCGGATTATTCTGAGAATCCTCAAACCGAGGTCGAGAAAGAGATAAACTCTCGCTACGCCAAGGTTTTGGGTAGTGCTGTGAACCCGGTTTTGCGTGAAGGGAACTCTGATCGGCGGGCGGCGGCATCGGTGAAACAGTTTGGGCAAAAAAATCCGCATCGGTTGATGAAAGATTGGCCTGAGGTTTCCAAGTCGCGGGTAGTGTACATGACTGGCGGCGATTTCTACGGCAGTGAGAAATCAGTCACCGTGCAAAAGGCCTGCGAGGTACGGATTGAGTTTGTTTCCGAAGCTGGTGACATAAAAATTCTTAAAGATAAAACGCCTCTTTTGGCGGGTGAGGTTATTGATGCCTCGGTAATGAATGTTCGTTCCTTGCGGACGTTTTACGCAGAGCAGATTGCGGCAGCAAAGCAGGATAATGTCTTGTTGTCGTTGCATCTCAAGGCGACGATGATGAAGGTTTCTGATCCCATCATGTTTGGCCATTGTGTATCTGTCTTCTATAAAGATGTGTTTGCCAAGCATGCGGCGGTGATTGAGAAGTTGGGGGTGAATGTCAATAACGGCCTTGGTGACTTGTACGCCAAGATCGAGACTCTGCCGGACGATAAAAAAGCGGAGATTCAAGCGGACATCATGGCGACTTACAAAACGAATTGTGAACTTGCCATGGTGGATTCCAGCAAGGGGATCACCAATCTGCATGTTCCCAATAACGTTATTGTGGATGCCTCCATGCCAGTTGTTGTTCGGGACGGTGGCAGGATGTGGGGAGCTGATGATAAGCTTCACGATACCATCGCCATGGTGCCGGATCGATGCTACGCCACCATTTATCAGGAAACCATTACGGACTGCAAAAAGAACGGCGCTTTTGATCCCGCCACCATGGGCTCGGTGGCCAATGTTGGTTTGATGGCGCAAAAGGCCGAGGAATACGGCTCCCACGATAAGACCTTTGTTGCCCCCGCTAACGGGGTGATGCGGATTGTTGATGAGGATGGTACGACCTTGCTGGAGCAGCCAGTGGAAGAGGGCGATATCTTTAGAGGTTGCCAGACCAAGGACGCGCCCATTCAGGACTGGGTGAAGCTAGCGGTTAATCGTGCCCGTGCTGCCAATACCCCGGCTATATTTTGGCTGGATGACAACCGGGGGCATGATGCCGAACTTATCGCCAAGGTAAAGAAATATCTGCCCAACCATGATACTGATGGTCTTGATATTCAGATCATGCAACCGGATGAGGCGATCCGCTTTTCACTGGCCCGGGTTAGAAAGGGTGAAGATACCATCTCGGTAACCGGTAATGTCTTGAGGGATTACCTCACCGACTTGTTTCCGATTCTGGAACTGGGAACCAGCGCCAAGATGCTTTCCATTGTGCCCTTGATGAAGGGTGGTGGCCTGTTCGAGACCGGTGCTGGCGGTTCGGCCCCCAAGCATGTGGAGCAATTTTTAAAGGAAGGGCATCTTCGTTGGGATTCTTTAGGTGAATTTTGCGCCTTGGTGCCGTCTTTTGATCATCTATATCTTAGCTCCAAAAACGAGAAGGCCAAGGTCTTCGCCGAGAGCCTTGATCAGGCCATCGGGCAAGTTTTGGAAAATCAGAGATCTCCTTCCCGCAAGGTGGGGGAGCTTGATACCCGTGGCAGCCATTTCTACTTGGCCTTGTACTGGGCGCAGGCTCTGGCCGAACAGAGTAAGGACAGTGATCTGCAAGCCCGTTTTGCCAAGGTGGCTGCGGATCTTGCCGCCAATGAGGTAAAGATTGTTGGCGAGTTGAATGATGCGCAGGGGCAGGTGGTGGATATCGACGGGTATTACCGTTCTGATTTTGCTAAGACAAGCCAGGCCATGCGCCCCAGTGCCACCTTCAACGCGATAGTTGATGCCATTTAATCATAAGCTTGGCCTGCTATTGCCTTCGTTACGGGGGGGGGCAGGGAAATAAGGTCGCGACCCTGCGAGTAATTACGGGGGGAGTTGGCCAGCAAGAAACTAAAAGCCCACAAACTTAAGCAAACCCTTAAGCTTGTGGGCTTTTTTGTCTTTTTGCTCCTTTCCTTTATTGACAAAGGCATTGCTGTGGGTTAAGAGTTTAGCATTAAATAATGTGGTTAATTGCTTGTAAATTCAAGTGTTAAGGATAATCGTAAGCAGAAGCTTCATGATAGGAGGGGATAAGGTGAGCTCCTCGATAGTATGATTTTGATATTTTGTTTGCTCAGGGCAAGAGCTCGGGCGGAAGAAAGGGGTGTCGCTTGGCGGCCCTGTTATACAACTTTCCAAAATAGTAGGAGGAAAAAGAGATGGTGAAAAAAATTTCAGTACTGGCGTTGGCAGGTCTTCTGGCCCTGCCGGTTGCCGCAATGGCTGGCGGCTCCGCCGATCTTGAGGGAAAGATCGCCGAATTGACCCGTCAGTTGGAGGATCTTAAGTCGCAGGTCTCGGAGATGGATGAGAAATCCGAAGAGTGGGATCTCGCTTCCCGGATCAAGATCACCGGTGATGTTCGTTCTCGGATGGATTATGTGAATGCCAAAGCTCCGAGTGCCTATAGTGCGTTGGATGTTGCTGCTGGTGTAGCAAATATGGAAGATATCGCTGTCAATGGTTTTACGACACCGACGTTGGCGGCTTTTGGTTTAACTTCAGCCTCGCTCATTGGTGATAGTGTGACTGCTGGTACGCTGCTTGGCAATTTGGCTCCAGCTCTTGCTGGTGGGCAGGTTGCTTTTGTTGCTGCTGCAACAGCTGCTGGTTTGTCAAATGAGCAGGCAAATAATACCTATGTTCTTTTTACTAATCCTGAGGCCGGTGCCCTTGTTGCTGGCATGGGATCAGCCGGTGCGAATTTGGCTGTGTCTGACCTGTTGGGGGCACTGAGTTCGACGCAAAGTCTTGTTGGTTTTATGAAGCAGCTCTCGCCAGCAGCTCGCCGTTCAATTATGTCTAATATGGTTGGCGCATATACCCCTACCGCCGCCGCTGATCATGACAACGACACCATCTGGACTACCCGGTTGCGCTTGAACCTGCGCGCTAAGGCCACCGAGAACGTCGAGGTCAAGGCCCGTCTCGCCATGTACAAGGCGTGGGGTATGCAGAGCAACCCGGTGGATCAGCAGTATAACGGTGGTAACGGCGGCGGACCCTTCATGCTGAGCTCCATGAGCGGCATGGACGGTGCCACCACCCGCCAGCCTTCCGACAACATCCTCCGCGTTGACCGTGCCTTTGTTAACTGGAACAACATTGGCGGCAATCCGATCTGGTTCTCCATCGGTCGTCGTCCCACCTCTGACGGTCCTCCGGCTCAGTTGCGGATGGGGCTTGACGCGCGGATGGCAACCCCGGTTGAGTACATGGATTACCCCTTTGACGGTATCTCCATGGGCTATGCTTATCGCAGCCTCTTCGGACTTGACGATTTCCCCGGCCGGGTTCGCTTCTGTTACGGCCGTGGCTTCGAGGCTGGTCCCTCTGATAGTAATACAACCGGTCTGAAGGATGTCGATTTTGCTGGTTTGAGCTGGGATATCTATAAGAAAGGTAGCCGTTTTGTCAATGTTCAGTCCTTTATCGCCATGAACATGTTCAACGTGCCGGACGGCGTCACTTTTGCGAACCCGGTGGAGTATTCGATTTGGACCATTGATAACACCCAGTATGATCCGATGGTTTCGACCAAGAACATGATTCTCGATCGGGCCAACCTTGGTGATATCTATCATACCGCCGGTGTGTACATGGATAAGTACCAGGATCTTAACTACTTCCTGGTTGGCGGCTGGAGCCGTACCAACCCGAAGGGTGTGGATGAGTTGGGCACCGGACTTCTCTCCTCTTGGTGGGATGACGACTACATGGCAGAGAAGGATGGTTACTCTCTCTATGCCGGTATCCGTTACGATGTGCCTGATTCCAGGGTTAAGCTCGGACTCGAGTACAACTGGGGATCCGAGAACTGGATCGCTTTCACCCCTGGACATGACGATCTCTATGCCTCCAAACTCGCTACCCGTGGTAGCGTGGCCGAGGCGTACATGATTTATGATCTCCCGGCTGGTGAAGCCATTTCCAAATACGGCAAGGCCTTCATGCGGTTTGGCTATCAGCATTATGATTACAAGTATACCGGCAGTGGTTTCTGGCTCGGTGCCCCGGTCGATATCGACGATCTGGCCAACGATCCGCTCAATGCTCAGTTCTACACCCCGGTTGATTCCATGGACCAGGTGTACGTGACCTTTGAGGCAATGTTCTAAGAATTTTTTAGAGTTTTTAATCGCCTGAATGAAATGGAGGGAAAGACCTTTTGGTCTTTCCCTCTTTTTTGGTTTAAGGTGTTGATTATGGTTTTTATCTCTTCAGCCCATTCTGGCCTGGCCCCGTTTTTTTTTGATGCTTTCTCCCAGGAGGAAGGTCTCGGCCACGGTATTTTTCATCGTCTGGGCGGGGTTAGTCCTGTGCCCTGGGATTCGCTTAATGTCGGCTTAGCCGTTGGCGATGATGCGAACTTGGTTGCTGAAAACAGACAAAGAATCCGGCGGACTTTTTCTTTCTCGGCGTTGGTTGCTGCCCACCAGGTGCATGGTGATCAGGTGGCAGTGGTTAAAGAGGATCCCGGTGTTGATATTAACGGGGTCGATGCCTTGGTCAGTGAGGTGCGGGGGATCGGATTGATGATTCAACAGGCCGATTGCCAGGCGGTGTTGCTGTATGATCCATCTCGACCGGCGGTGGGGATTGCCCATAGTGGTTGGCGGGGGAGTGTGGCTAATATCATCGGTAAAACAGTGGCGGTGATGGGTGCGGAGTTCGGTTCTGATCCCGCAGGGATGTTGGCGGCGGTCAGCCCTTCCCTTGGCCCTTGTTGTGGTGAGTTTGTTAATCATCGGAAAGAGTTGCCAGAAGCATGTCAAGCTTTTCAGGTTCGGCCCAACCATTTTGATTTCTGGGCGATCAGTCGCTACCAGCTTGAGGAAGCTGGTATTTTGGCGGAGCGGATAAGTATTGCTGGCCTCTGTACGGTCTGTGACAGCCGTTTCTTTTCTTATCGACGCGAAAAAAACACCGGTCGGAACGCATCGGTGATAGGGTTACGGGCATGAAGAAGAATCTCCGAGGTGCGGCTATTGCTATTCTTTGTGAGTGGCAGCAAAATAAACAACCTGTGGAACAAGCGTGCGAACAGGGGTTGGCTGATTTAGCCCATGCCGATCCACGTGATCGGCAACTGGCCTGGGCGCTGGTTCTGGGGGTGGTGCGGCAGCGGCGTTATCTTGATTGGGTAATCGGCAAATTCTCTAAGCATCCCTTGAGCAAGATGAAGTCCCTCACCCTCCAGGCGTTGCGGGTTGGTGTTTACCAGTTGTTGTTTCTTGACCGGGTGCCTGCCTCGGCGGCGATCAACGAAACAGTTAAGGCCTTGAAAGCTGCTAAACAACCGAAATGGCTTACCGGTTTCGTCAATGGCCTGCTGCGCAATGTCGATAGAAAGCGGGCTGAGCTTAGCGGGGATACCCTTGCTGTCGCTGTTCGTTATAGCCATCCCGATTGGCTGGTTAAGCGTTGGCAAGGGAGTTATGGGAAAACGCGAGCCGAGGATATTTGTCGAGTTAACAATACCTTACCGCCATTGACCCTGCGTCTTGATCTTAGTCTGGCTGCCATTGGTGAATATATCGATACCTTACGTGAGAAGGGGATTGAGGCTGAGGCGGGTGGTTATGGACCTGCTGCCGTCTGTTTAACAGGTTATCGCGGTGCCGTGCATGATTTGCCGGGGTATGATCAGGGCTGGTTTCAGATCCAGGATGAGGCGGCTCAGTTGGTAAGTCTCTTGTTGTCGCCATTTACAGAAGGTGGTTATCTCGACGGTTGCGCGGGGTTGGGCGGCAAGACCACTCATCTCGCCCGTTTGTTGCCAGAATCCGCGCGGCTGGTGGCGGTGGAGCCCAGTGAGTCTCGACGTAAGCTTCTACAGGAGAATTTGACCCGCTTGCAGCTCAGCGACCGGGTGACGGTGGTTGCCGGGGAACTGGCGGATTTGGCTAACGGTGCGGAACGTTTTGCCGGTATCCTCATTGATGCCCCCTGCTCTGGCCTGGGGGTGGTGCGGCGTCATCCTGATATTCGTTGGAACCGGAAGGAGCAGGATCTGGCTCGTTATCAGTCTCAGCAGTTAGAGCTTCTTGCCGCCGCCGCGACCTTGTTACAGCCACAAGGGGTACTGGTTTATGCCACTTGTAGCATGGAGCCAGAGGAGGATGAGCAGGTGATTGATCGGTTTCTGCTTGATCATCCCGCTTTTGCCATCACTGGGGCGGGAAAATATTTGCCCGAGTCCTGCGCTGAGTTGGTGAATGAGCGGGGCATGCTGCAAACCGCCCCTGATTTGCATGGTCTTGATGGTTTTTTTGCTGCCCGGTTGGTGAAGGGATAGATTCTTCTCGGGACGATCTTTGGTCGTCACCGTAATATCCACTTTAAAGTTAAGAATAATATGGAACCGCAATTTATCGGCATTCGTGGCGCGCGGATGCATAATTTGAAGAATATTGATGTTGATTTGCCCCGCAATAAGCTGGTGGTGTTTACCGGTCTGAGCGGTTCCGGCAAATCGTCACTGGCTTTTGACACCCTTTATGCCGAGGGGCAGCGGCGTTATGTGGAATCGCTTTCCACCTATGCCCGTCAATTCCTGGGGCAGATGGATAAACCGGACGTGGATCTGCTGGAAGGGCTGTCACCGGCGGTTTCCATCGAACAGCGCACCACCAGCCGTAATCCCCGCTCCACCGTTGGCACCATCACTGAAATATATGACCATCTGCGGCTCCTCTTTGCTCGGGCCGGGCGTCCCCATTGCCCAGAGTGCGGTGATCCCATTCAGGCCCAGTCCATTCAGGATATGGTGCAATCCTTGTTAGCTTATCCAGAGGGAACCAAGGTGATCTTGTTGGCCCCGGTGGTGGATGGTAAGAAGGGTGAGCATCGGGAGGTTCTGCAGCGGTTACAACGGGACGGGTATGTGCGGGTGCGGATCGATGGGGTAATTTGCAATCTCGATGAAGAAGTTGCGCTGGTGAAAAGCAAACGTCATTTCATTGAGGCGGTGATTGATCGGTTGGTGATTAAGGAGTCGGTTGCCAGGAGGATTTCCGAATCTGTGGCCACTGCTGTGACCCTGGCTGATGGTTTTCTGTTGGTGCATTTGCCGGAGAGCAACAAGGATCTTCTCTTCAGCGAGCGGGCTGGTTGTGTGAAATGCGGTCGTAGTCTGCCGGAGTTGTCGCCGCAGCTCTTTTCCTTTAATAACCCCAAGGGAGCTTGCGAGGAGTGTGGTGGCCTAGGGGTTAAGCAATTTTTTGATCCGCAGTTGGTGATCCCGGAGTCTGGTTTAAGTATTAAGGAGGGGGCCATTGCCCCATGGGGTAATCCGTGGTTGCCGCCAAATAAGCGGCGGTTTCGCAAATATGAGCAAACGCCTTCCATGCAGGGGCAGATGCTGGTGGGGTTGGCTGCTCATTATGGCTTCAGCCTTGATACCCCATTTCGCAAGCTCAGCTCTAAGGCCCAGGAAGTAATTCTGCACGGTTCAGGACGAGAGGAGATCCGTTTCGAGTATCAGCGCGGGCAGCGTTATCTTTCTTCGCAGACCGTTTTTGAGGGGGTGCTGCCGCAATTGGCCCGGCGTTATCATGAAACCGGTTCAGCGGCGGTGCGGGAGGATCTTGAACGCTACATGAATGAGCAACCCTGTCCAGTCTGTCATGGCGCCCGTTTGAACCCAGAGGCGTTGGCGGTGCGGGTTGGATCTTGGTCCATTTCGGAACTTACCGGTTTCAGTATCTATCGGCTCTACGAGACCCTGCCGGAGATTGATTTTAGTCCTCAGGAGCAGTTGATTGCCCAGCGCATCCTTAAGGAGGTCATTGACCGGCTTACTTTTTTAAAAGATGTTGGTTTGGGTTATCTGTCCCTTGAGCGTCGCGCTTCCACCCTGTCCGGCGGTGAAGCGCAGCGAATTCGTCTCGCCTCACAGATCGGTTCGCGGTTGGCCGGGGTCTTGTATATCCTTGATGAGCCCAGTATTGGCCTGCATCAGCGCGATAACGAGCGTTTGATCCGCACCCTGTTTCGGTTGCGTGATTTGGGGAATACCGTCTTAGTGGTGGAGCATGATACGGATACGATTATGGCGGCGGATCATGTCCTGGATATCGGTCCTGGCGCTGGCGTTCATGGCGGCGAGGTGGTCTATAACGGTGATGTGGATGGATTGTTGGTTGATGCGCAGTCCATTACCGGTGGCTACCTTTCCGGGCGGTTGGAGATTCCGGTTCCGAAGAAACGTGGCAAGCCTAAACGCGGACATTGGCTCACCGTTAAAGGGGCCACCGCTAACAATCTCCAGGGGATCACAGTTAAATTTCCCTTGGGAGTGATGAGCTGCGTTACTGGTGTTTCCGGTTCGGGGAAAAGTTCGCTGGTCATCGAAACCCTTTATAAAGGGGCGGTAAACCATCTGCATCAGGGCCGCGAACAGGCCGGAGAATGCAAGGAGCTTAATGGCTTAGAGCGCATCGATAAGGTCATTGATATTGACCAGAGCGCCATCGGTCGCACCCCCCGTTCCAATCCTGCCACCTATACCGGGGTGTTGACACCGGTGCGGGAGTTACTGGCACGATTGCCGGAGGCGCGGGCCCGAGGTTACAAACTGGGAAGGTTCAGTTTTAATATCAAAGGGGGGCGTTGCGAGGCTTGCGAGGGTGAAGGGGTGATCAAGATCGCCATGCATTTTCTGCCCGACATCTATGTCACCTGCGATACCTGTAACGGACTGCGTTATAATCAAGATACCCTGGATATTCAGTACCGGGGCAAGAATATCGCTGAAATATTGGCGATGACTGTTGAGGAGGCGTTGGCTTTCTTCAGTAAGATCCCGGTGCTGCGCAATAAGCTGCAAACCCTTGATGATGTTGGTTTGTCTTACATTTCGCTCGGCCAGTCGTCGGTGACCTTATCGGGCGGAGAGGCGCAGCGGATCAAGCTGGCCCGAGAACTTAGTAAGCGCGGGACGGGGAGCACCCTTTATATCCTTGATGAGCCCACCACCGGTCTGCATCCCGCTGATATCAAGCACTTGCTGAAGGTTCTGGCGCGGTTGGTGGAGCAGGGGAATACGGTGGTGATCATTGAGCATAATCTCGATGTGATCAAGACCGCTGATTATGTGATCGATATGGGGCCGGAAGGTGGCGATGGCGGCGGTTTGGTGGTTGCCACCGGTACTCCAGAGGTGGTGGCCAGTAACCCGGATTCACACACCGGTGAGTTTTTGAAGCAATTTTTACCTGACCGGTAAATGTTTTAGAAATATTTTGGAAAGGCTCTTTGCAGTTTGCTCTCATTCCATTATATATGATGGATTAAATATTGTTGGGAGAGGATGGCTGGGAAAAGACAGCCTTTATGTGTACCTAAAAGACAAGAAAAGGATAGTATCATGGCAGATGAGCAGAGTAACGCCAATCCCGAAGAGACCGC
>JAQYVW010000164.1 GCA_030145325.1 Desulfurivibrionaceae bacterium | reverse complement strand
CGACGGTGCGCGAATGTTTTCAGCTCATGGATGATTATGCCATGCTCGACAATATTCGTGCGCATTCCGTGTTGGTGGGTCGGGTTGCCGAGCGGTTGGCCTGTGATATTGCCGGCAGCGGGGTGGCGGTGCGGGTTGAAGTGGCGGTGGCCGGCGCCTTGCTCCATGACATCGCCAAGACCCAATGTCTGCACAGCGGCAATGACCATGCCGCCGAAGGCGCCGCCATTTGCCGACAACATGGTTTCGACGAGTTGGTGGCAATCGTCGGTGAACATGTGGTGCTGGCCGATGGGGTGGAGGCGGAACAGGCATGCAGTGAGAAGGAAATCGTCTATTATGCCGACAAGCGGGTCAAGCATGACCTGATTGTCGATCTGGACGAGCGGCTGCAATATATCCTTGAGCACTACGGCAAGAACGATCCCGAGCTTCGTGACGCCATTCGTAAAAATTTCGCTCATTGCCATCAGGTGGAGGCAAAGCTCTTTGCCCGTCTTGACTATCAGCCGGGCGATTTGTCTCTGCTGGTCGATACCGTCATCACTGATTTTCAACCGGCCCTGCATTGGCAGGGTGTTTGCGTTTAGGGGCGGGATATGGCGCAGGAACCCATCGGTGTAATTCTGCTTAATATGGGTGGCCCGGACAGTCTGGCCGATGTCGAACCCTTTCTCTTTACCCTCTTCTCCGACCGGCAGATCATCCGTTTAAGCCCCTTTCCCTTTCTGCAGAAGTATATCGCCCGCCGTATTGCCCGTAAGCGCGCGCCCAAAAGTCAGGCGGCCTATGCGTTGATCGGCGGCGGCTCGCCCCAGAAACGGCTCACCGCCGAGCAGTGCGCATCTCTTGCTCAGGTGTTGGCGGCGGCTGGCGAATTTCCGGTGAGGATGGCCATGCGCTACTGGGCGCCCGGGGCTGAGGAAACCTTGCAGGAGCTGGCCTCGGCAGGTGTCCGTCGGCTGGTGGCGTTGCCGCTCTATCCCCACTACTCCAAAGCCACCGGCGGTTCGTCCTTGCTTGATCTGCGTCGGGCCGTTGCCCAGTCACCCCATCCTTTTGAGTTGGTTGAGATTGCTTCCTGGCCCACCGAGCCGCGTTATGTTGATTGTCTGGTTGATGATATCAAGGCTGGTCTGGCTGAAATTCCTGATGATGGCAAAACAGTGGTGGTCTATTCCGCGCACAGCCTGCCGGTGAAGTTCATTGAGGAGGGTGACCCCTATCTTGATCAGATCAAGGAGACCATTGCCGCAGTGGAGGCAAAGACCGGGGGTGCCGGGCGGCTCTGCTTCCAGAGTCGGAGCGGGCCGGTGCGTTGGCTGTCGCCTTCCACCCCGGAGATGTTGGCCACCCTGGCGGCCGAAGGGGCGGAGAACCTACTGGTGGTGCCGATCAGTTTTGTCTCCGATCATGTGGAGACCCTCTACGAGATTGACATTCTCTATCGTGAACAGGCGGCAGCGCTGGGGATGCAGCTGTTCCGTACCCCCGGTCTCAATGCTCGACCGAGTTTCATTGCCGCTCTTCAAGATCTGGTCCTGGCCGTTTGCCGCAAGCGAAACTGGCTGCTTGATTGACAACCGCTCGTTATCTGGTATATCTTGGTTTTTGTAGGGAAAATTAGGGGTGGTTAGGTTTTTATAATTCTATTTTGTTGAAATGGTATGCGTTCGTTCCTCTTCTTCGTCGGATTATGCTTTTCGTTATGGTCAGCCTGGGTAGCTCCCGGGGCAGCATCTGCTGCCGGGGCGGTACCGCTTGATCCGGCGCGGGCGTCCGCGGTTGCCAGCCTTATCGATGGTTCTTTGACGGTTTTTGCCGTCAACAAGCCGTTGCGTTTGGTGCTGGTTGTCAAGGATATTCAGCGTCTGTTCGTGGTGGAGCATGACGGCGTTGCCTTGAAGGTTGTGGTCCAGTTTGTCTGCGCCACCGGCGAGAATCAAGGCAGCAAGGAGGTGCGCGGCGACGAAAAGACCCCCGAGGGTGTCTATTTCATTACCAAGGTTTATACCGACAGCAAGGTCACTGTTTTTGGC
>JAQYVW010000083.1 GCA_030145325.1 Desulfurivibrionaceae bacterium | reverse complement strand
GTGTCTTTGAAGTTGAGTGGCATCAGGGTGGAGAGTTCGGCGACCCGGTCACTGAAGTTGGCCCGTTCCCGCAGGGGTTGTTGGAACTCCAACTGGGCAAAGATCACAATCTGCAACAGCTTGTGTTGATTGGTCTCGAAATTGAGAAATTCGCGGAGGATTTCCAGGCAGAAGCCTGGCAGTTTCTGCCCTTCGTCGATGATCAGGACCGTTATTTTCTCCTGAGCAACGCCTTGGTTGAAAAGATGCTGCTTGATCGCCTCCTTCCTCTCCCGCTCGGACCCTGCCTCGGGGCCAGCCGGCAGCCCGAAAAAACAGGCGATGGCGGCCAGAAATTCGCGGGGCGAGGCAAATTCCGGATCCAGGATCAGGTGGACGACAATCTTCCCCTCGTCCCTGTCCAGCCGGCGGATCAAGCGGCGGCAGAGGGTGGTCTTGCCGGTGCCGACCTCGCCCAACGCCACGCTCAAGCCCTTGCGGAGCCGGATCGCCAATTCCAGCCGTTGCAAAGAGCGCATGTGCTGATCAGAGGCGAAAAAGAGGTCCGGATCCGGCGAAGTGGAGAACGGTTCCTTGTCGAGGTTGAAGAGCGTAAAGTAGTCCATAAGACCTGAAGGTTATGTGTTTTTTTTAATACCGGACCGTGGAGCCACCGCCGCTGCCGTCGCCGCTGGTCATGGCGAAGTCATCAAAGAATCGTTCGCCGGTATCGCCCAAATAATGAATGCCGATTTCGCCGGGCCGGATGGTGGCGAAACCGTCCGAGGTGAGACTGCTGTCGATGATCGCCCCGGTGCCGTTGCCGATCCAGTTGACACCGTTGAATTTGCTGTGGTCCCAATGGACGGTGCAGCTACAGTCATCAACCGAGCAGGAGCAGTTGCTGGTCTGCCGTTTATACTCGTAGCTTTTGGCATCAGTGTCGTCTTCCCCCTGGGTATAGGCGGCGATGACATTTTCTCTGACCCTGGCGGCGGGATCTTCGGTGATCTGGCCATTAACGTCCAGATAGTTGCCGTCGGCGTCGGTTCGATAGCGCTCCTCCACCTGCACGATCAGGGTCGACCAATCCTGCAGGCGGCCCCGGTTGTTGATGACGCCGTCGCCAATAAGGGCCTGGTGGTAATCGATTATGGTGTAGACGCCCCCTACCTTTTTCCAAAGTACCATGTACACAACCTTGTCCGCGAAGATAAAGTCGCCGTTCACGTCGGTGGCGCAGAACACAGAGGGAATGGTGATGCCGCAGCCGGCATTCCTTCTGCCCCCCCGCTTCATGAATGAGAAGCCGTAAGCGCTGTCACTGGCCTCATCGACCCGGAAGGAGAGGCCGGCCAGGAATTCATTCAAGTTGGCGGCGATGTTGGCCTTGATTTGCAGTTGGTAGCTGAGCAGGCCATCGTTGCTTGTCCAGTTCGAAGCCAGATCGGGCAGGGTAGCGCTGGTGTCCCAGGCCAGGGCGAGTTCGGTTTGGTCGGCATCGATTTTCAAGGTGGAGGCGACGATGCCGGCATCGCCGCTCAAGGTGGTCAGATTCTCCTCCAGATCGGCCTGGGTGTCGAAGGTGATCGGCGTATCCGGGCCCGTCGCATTGATCAGAAAGGTGATGCGCTGGCTCGCCTGGAAGGCCTGCCCGCCCTGGCGCAGGATGCCGTAAGAGTTGAGGGTATAGGTCGGGGCGACATAACTGAGCGTGAGCCGGAACTGGTCGCCGTTGGCAAAGCTGAAGGTTTTGTTATTGAGCAGGGCGATGGTTCCCAGCACCGGATGGAAGGGATTGCCGCCACCCTGGGCCTCCTGCCGGATCAGGGGCTCGGCATAACGGCCGCCGGCCTCGGCCAGGTAATAGGCCTTGGCGGCGTCCAAGGCGCCGATTTCGGTGAAGGTTGAGGTACTGGTCAAGGTAACCATGGCCACCCCCATGCTTGCCACCACCACCATGGTGACGATCACCCCGATCAGCACCGATCCCTGCATATTGCCGCAGATGGCGAGAAGGGCGGCCCCGCTGGGGACGGCTGTGGTTGGATGCTGGCGAGGGTTCTTTTCTTTGTCCATGGCAGGCAGTCTGGCTCCGGCAATCAAGGGGTGTTTCTGCAGGTAATCCTGGTCTGGAAATCCGGGTTGATATTTTCCGGGCCGTTGAGGATCAGTCGGATCTCAATGATTTTGCTGCTGGCGCCCCAGGCAGACGAAGGAACGCCGTCATAGGTATCATAATAGGAGAGGGTAAAGGTGTTCACCTGGTCGGTGAGGATCTCCTGATCAAGCCTCAAGGTGTCGCCGCTCACCGTGACGCTATGCACCTCATCGCCGGCCGGCCGCACCGTGGTGAAGGTAATGGCGTTGGCAGTGCCGGTGGCGGTTTTAAGGTTGGTAAACTCCTTGCTGAGGCGGAGCATGGCGAGTTGCGCCTTGCCGGCGACAACCCCGCTCTCCTTGGCAAAAGTGAAACTGCCAGCCATGTTCAACAGGCCGAACAGAACGATGCTGCCGACCACCGCCATCAGGGCCAGGGACATGATCACCTCTAGGAGGGTAAAGCCCCGGTCGCTGGCGACAAGAAGTTGGGGCGAGGTGTGCAGCCTCCCTGCACTCATATAACTCACCATTCTCACAACTCCGTGACAAAGAGGGTGGTAAAACTGGTGCCGGCCTGGTCGGTGATCGTTACCTTGAGACTATCTTGGGGCGAGGTCCCCGGACTGTCCGCGCTCTCTGCTTCGTTGACAAAGGTGATGAAACGGTTTGCCACCACTTGGTAAGCGCCGTAGGCATTGTTCTGGTTGCTGCCTTCGGAGCCAATCGCGGCCTGGAGGTCCGCCAGGGTGATAATCCCCTTTGTCACCCGCCCTCGAAAGTCGGCGGTGATGTTTTCCATGGTGGTTTGCAGGACCAGGGTCTCGTTCAGACGCAAGACGGGCGTGCCGCTCCTGGTCAGAGAACTGCTGAGAAAGGGGACCAGCATGGCCCCGAGCAGGGCGCCCACCGCCAGGGTGATGATGATTTCGATCAGGGTGAAGCCCCCTTCGTGCCGCCGCTTCATGGAATGAACCCCGTATCCTTGGTGATCATAATACTTTTCGAGCCCGAGCTGGTCGAGACGGTGATCGTGATGTCGCTGGTGCCGGGACTGCCCCACTGGTCGAAAACCACCGGGTTGATCGAGGCGCTGGCACTCCCGGCTTGGAGAAAGTGGGTGGCGGATGATTCGGCCGGCAACAGCGCACTGCTGGTCAGCCCATCGGTGAGCAGGGTGTAGGAGGCACCATCGAAGCGAATGCCCCAAGGAACCTCGGCGTTCATCGCCCGCGACTGGGCAAAACGCAGATGCGCCTTGACGATGGCACTCTCCGCCACCAGTTCCGCAGTGGTATCGACCATCCGACCAGCGACGACCACGGCCAGGATCCCCACCAGAAGCAGAGTGGCGATCACCTCAATGGTGCTGAAACCATGATCGGCAGGTATCCACTTGCTGCTCGTCCGCGGCATGGTCATCACTCGTAAATCGGTTAGCTGAAAACAGCGTTAGCACCGGCCTGAACCGGCCACCAAAACCGGCGGCGGCTCAAGCCCCGCACTCCCGGCCGGTCTTTATTGCGGCAACGGCACCGTCCGTGAGGACGAAGCGCCTTCCACCGAAGTGCCGACAACACCAGTTGCGGTCACCGTGATCGGATCACCGGCCGCCACCTGGCTAAAGGCGATGGAAAAATCACCGGCATCGTAGGGGACCGTGAGGCCAGCCGTGACCAGTTCAGCAATGGTGGTCGGCACTGTCGCATTGGCGAGGATATGCTTGGCGGCGTACTGATTCACCTGAGCCACCCCTTCGGCCACCGCCCCTTCCGCCGCCTTGTTCTTGGCATCCGCCTGCAGGTTGACATACTTGGGCACCGCTACGGCAGCCAAGATGCCGAGCAAGATCAGGACGGCAATAATTTCGATGAGGGTGAAACCTTTTTGATTGTTAAGAATACGGTTATTGTTGTTCATGACGTGTCTCCTCCTGTGGATGTATATAATTTCGGCACTTCCGTGAAAAAGGTAATGCCGCCGATGCTATAAGCCAAGGGCGGATATCCGCAGAACCCGCCGTTTTTTCAATTTATTTCACCATTTTAGTCAGATCCCAGATGGGCAAAAAGATGGCCATGGCGAAGAAGCCGACCACCACGGTAAGGGCGACGATCAAGATCGGGCCGATGGCTTCCGCCAACCCCTTGGCGGCGTACTCCACCTCTTCGTCATAATGCTTGGCAATCTCCTGCAACATCTCTTCAAGCCGCCCCGACTCCTCGCCGATGGCGACCATGTTGATCACCATGGGCGGAAAATGCTTAGCGGCGCGCAGCGGCTGGGAAATACCGCGCCCCTGGGTCATCTGCTCACTGAGACGGTCAAACTCTTCAATGATGGCGGCATTGCCGATGGTTTCGGAGATAATGACAATGGCGTTGAGGATGGTGACGCCGCTGGCCAGGAGAATGGAAAGAATGCTGGCGAAGCGGGACATGGCGGTCTTCACGAACAGGTGGCCGATAATGGGCAGCCGCAGCAAAAGCCGATCCTTCAGCAGGGTGCCGGCCGGAGTTTTGATGTAGACGGTGAGCCCGAAAAAGAGCGCCGCCGCCCCCCCCAGCATGAGCGGCCAGTATTCGATGAGGCCGGTATACATGACGATGCAGATTTTGGTGGGCAACGGCAGATCGATTTTGGCCTTTTCGAAGACGGTGACGAATTTCGGCACCACAAAGGTGAGGAGAAAAAAGAAGGCGAGAAACAAGGCGACAACGACGATTTTCGGATAGGCGAGCGCCCCTCTGATATCCTCCCTCACCTTGTGTTCGTGCTCCATGATGTAGACGACCCGGTCAAGGATCTCGGGCAGGTTGCCGCTCGCTTCGCCGGCATGAATCAGGCTACAGTAGAGGTTTGGAAACACCCGAGGATGCTTGCGAAAGGCGTCGAAAAGATTGCTGCCCGCCTGGATATCTTCGGACATCTCGGTCAGGGTGGCGCGGAGAAGCGGGTTTTCGCTCTGCTGCCTGACAATGTCGAACACCTGGATGATGGAAATACCGGCCCGCAGCATGCTGCGCATCTGTTTGGTGAAGAGGATCAATTCCTCCTGCCGCACCGAGGTGGTCAGCTTCCGCCAAAGATTTACTTTGCCGCTCTTTACCGCCGTCCCTTCCTTAACCTTCATCGGAATCAAATCCCGCTCGGCAAGAAGATCCTGGGCCGCGGGAATCGACTCCGCCTCAATGCTGCCGGTGACTGTGGCACCCAGTTGGTCGATTGCTTGATAGGTAAAGGTCGGCATTGGTTTTCTCGTCAGGTCAGAACGGTCCGGGTCGCTTCCTCGAAGGTGGTCAACCCCTCGGCGATCCGCATGGCAGCGGCTTCTTTGAGCAGCCGGAGTTTTCCTTGCCGGTGCAAGGTGGCGGCAATCTCGGCCGAGGATGTCTGGCGGATGATCATCTCCTGCACCTCGTCATCAAGGATCAGTATCTCGAAGAGGCCCACCCGTCCTTTGTAACCGGTCCCCATGCAGAGGGCGCAACCGGTGCCGACCTGAAAATTCGGTTTGGAGTAGTCCTCAAGCCCCCAGAAGGAGATCTGTTCCGGCGTTGGTGCAAACGGCACCGCACAGTGAGAGCAAACCTGCCGCAGGAGCCGTTGCGCGCAGACTCCCAGCACCGACGAAGCGATCAGGTAGGGTGCGATACCCATATCCTGTAAACGGGTGATCGCCCCGGCGGAATAATTGGTATGGAGGGTGCTTAAAACCAGATGGCCGGTAAGGGCTGCCTGGGTGGCGATTTTGGCGGTTTCCTCGTCGCGGATCTCACCCACCATGATCACATTGGGATCCTGGCGCAGAATGGCGCGCAGCCCCGAGGCAAAAGTCATCCCGGCCTTGACGTTCAACTGCACCTGGCGAACGTTGTCCATTCGGAACTCCACCGGATCTTCCAGGGTGATGATGTTGATCTCCGGGTTGCTGATCTCATTCAACAGAGCGTACAACGAACTTGACTTGCCGCTACCGGTGGGGCCGACGCTCAGGAGCATGCCGTAAGGCTGTTTGGCCATCTTGCGCAATTTTTCGAGATCGTCATGGCGGAGGCCCAGTGTGCCCAGCGGCAGGGCCCCGGCGCTGACGTAGAGGAGACGCAGAACCATGTTCTCGCCGTGGATGGTCGGCAGGGTCGAGGCCCGAAAGCTGATCTCCTGACTATCGACCCGGATGTTGAAACGGCCGTCTTGGGGGATGCGGGTGTTGGCGATATCCATGCCGGCGAGGATCTTGATCCGGGAGATGATGCCGGTGAAAAGATTTTGCGGCGGCGGCGGCATTTCATGCAGTTTGCCGTCGATCCGCAGCCGGAGTTGCGATGATCGTTGCTGGGGGCTGAGATGGATGTCGCTGGCCTTTTCCTGCACCGCTTGCCGAAGGATGGAGTTGACCAATCTCACCACCGGCGCGGCGTCGGCAATGTCCTGAATGTTGCTGAACTGTTCCGCCGCGACAATGGGCTCAAACTCCGGCTCTTTAAGGTCGCCCATCACCTCGGTAACCGCCGAGCGCACCCCGTAGATGCCGTTCATCAGCAGGCTCAGTTCAGATTCGGTGCAGATCAGGGGTTCGACCTCGATATCGGCCATCCGCTCGACCATATCCAGAGCGTTGATATCCAGAGGATCGACCATGGCGATCTTAAGCACAAAGGGTTCCCGCTTGAGCGGCACGATCTGATGCTTGGTGGCGACATCGTGGGCAATAATTCCGGCCAGTTCCGGGCCGACTTCATATTCTTCCGGCGTATAACGGTGAATCTGCAACTGATCGCAGAGCAACTCAATGATCACCTCTCGGGTCACCACCCCTTGGTCGATGAGGAAGTCGCCGAATTTCACCCCGGCTTGTTTCTGCCTGACCAACAACTCGTCGAGTTGCTCGGCGGTGAGCAGATAGGCGTCGACCAGCATTTCCCCAAGTCTTTTTCTGACTCTTCGCACGATTTCTTCCTGTCTTTAATTGCCGGGCCGGAGCGCGGCGTCAGTTGCCGATTGCGGTTGCGGGCTGCGGTTCCATCGCGGCAGCGTCCTGCCGGGAGGAGAGAATCTGCGGGGTGATAAAGATCAACAACTCTTCAAAATCACGGGATCGGGCGTCATTTTTAAACAGCCAGCCAAGCCCGGCCACATCCTTAAGGCCGGGAACCCCGTAGTTGCCATTGGTATTCTTTTCCTTGGAAAGGCCGGCGATGACCACGGTTTCACCGTTCTTGACGATCAGCTGGGTCTGCGCCAATTTTTTATAAATGAACGGATTGCCATTAACATTATTGATAGTGTCAACCTCATCCTTCTTGGCCTCGATATCGAGCCGAATCATCTCCTCGGAAATCACATGCGGGGTGACGGTAAGCCGCAAAACCGCATCCTTGTACTCCACCTTGACATCGTTATCCTCCACCGACTGATAGGGAACCTGCACCCCGGACTCAATCACGGCTTTGTTGTTATCCAGGGTGGCGATGGAGGGCCGGGAGAGGATATTGACCTTGCCCGCCTTCTGCAATGCCGACAGTTGCAGGTCGAGGATGTCGCCGCCCAGGCTGAAGTGGGCAAAGCCGATGGTGGCAGGAGAAACACCACCAATTTTGTTGGCAGGCAAATTAATGCCAAAGCCGTCCACGGTTACCGCCGCTGCGGCAGTGTTCAGGGTGGTGGCCGCTCCCGAGGTGACGGCAACACCGCGATTTTGCGCGCTGGGGTTGGCCCATCCCCAGCCCCACTGGACCCCTAGTTCCCGAGCCGTGTCCTGGGTTGTTTCAACGATGTGAGCCACAATCAGGGTTTGCGGGGTCGGCCGATCGAGTTTCCAGACAAATTCAAGCAGACTGTCCATGTTCTCCGCCACATCGCGGATCACCAGGGCGCGGGCATGTTTGTCCACCGACACCGCGCCCCTGGCCTTACCCTCCTTATCCTTGGTAAGCAGCGGCAGAATGGAGTTAATCATCTCTGCCGGATCGGAAAACTCGATGGTGACGATTCTGGTTTCAAGCGGCCCCACCTGTTCTTTCTCCAACTGGATGGACTTCCGCTCCAGTTGCCGTTTGAGGTCTGCCATGGACAGCACCCGCAGCAAATTGCCCTCTTTGATGACAATCAGGTTGTAGCTGTTGATGATCCCCATGAACACCCGGTTCCACGGCGCTTCCTTGATGTGGGTGTTGATCGGTCCCTTAACGTCGGGGCTGATCAGGATGTTCTGGCCCGCAAGCCTGCCCAGCGCCCTGAGGACCGTGCCAATGTCGGTGTCAACAAAATCCACCGAAATAGATTTATCCGGCAGGGATTTGGCGAGTTCTGCCATGGTGGGCGCGGCCGGTTTTTTTGCCGGTTGGGCCGAGGCCGCGGTGCCGGGGGATGTTTTTATCGCCTTGCGTGGCGGCAGGTAGGGCTTGGCGGTTTCCGCCTTGGCCCGCCATTCTGCCATAAATACATCCTTTTCTGGCTCCTTGGGGACCGCGCAACCCAGGGTGGCGATGAGAACTGATGCAAACAGCAGATAACGAAAGGAGGCAAAGAGAATTTTCATGGGCATACCTGATCCGGTTACAGTGTCGCTTGGGAGTTTATGGCTCATTTTGTCTCTTGAAGGGCAACTTCGTATTCTTTCCGGTCACGGGAAAGACGAATTTTCGACGGGCTGATGTGCTCAATGGCAAAGCCTTCGACCACCTGGCCCGGCCGGTACTCGGCGTTGTTGATGATCGCAATCCGTTCTCCGGCCATTTCCAGGTATCCCGAGTAGACGATCCCCTTCACCGCCGCCGGAATATCCACCAGCTTCTCCTGATCAGTCTCTTGCCGGTGATCAAGCCCGGCAATCAGGAAGGAGTTATCCTGCCACGGCAGTTGTGCATTGGCGAGAACCTGCGTGATCGCCTGGGCGTCGGCCGGTTCATCGGTCAAGACCGCATTTATCATAACAACGGTGGCGGCCGAGGTTTCGCCGGCAGGGAGATCATGCACCTCCGGTTCACTGAACGTGGTGTAGAGTCCGTAAAGAAGGGCTGCTGCCGCCATGGTGACGATGACTTTTTCCCGAGTAGTCACGCGTGTGTTCTCCGTTAAGCCGTTGACCTTCGAATCTCAGGCGATATTGATCGCCAGGATTATCCGGAGGGTTATGTCGCTGCCGTTTGCTTCAATCGTGAGCTGTTCAATTTCATCCACATAGGGTTCACGCAGCAGGTCGAGAAGCAAGGCCCGGTGTTGCTCAAGATGACCGTGCAGAATTGCCTGGATCCGCATCCGGTGCAAAGGCAGGCGGCCGGTTGTGATTGCCGGCCGGATGTCGTCGAAGACGACTCCTTCCTTGGCTGCCAGTTCCTGCAGAGTGAGAACGATTTGATTCATCTCCCGCGCCGGCAGCGGCTCGGGCTTGGCGGGCGGCTCGATATCCAGTTTGCTCAGGGCGATAAGTTTTGCTTCCAGTTGCCGATGCAGGGAGTTGAGGTCGTTCTGTTCATTCAGCCGCGCCTGCAACTGCTGGCGGGCCCTGACCTGATGGCGATGCTTGTGGATATCCGGCACCAAGACGACACTGGCGAAGACAAGCAACACCCCCAGACAGCTGGCGAGGAGGATAATATTCCGGCGGGCCAATTTAGGGAACGAGGGCATGGTCATCATGGCTTCTTCCTTGCCTGCAGTTTAACGGCCGAAGGTATCACCATGGGTTCCGGGGTGAGGACAGCGCTGAAATACAGAACCGTTTTGCCGCCCACAGTCGCGCTCTGTTGCTGAATAAAGGAGACGTCACGGACCAGCGGCGAGCCGGCCAGTTGCTGGAGAAGGCTACTCATGACAAATTCACGGCTCTGCTCATCGCCGGACACCACGCCTTCCAAAACCGCCTGCCGGTTGTACTTCTGCGCTCCCTTGCTCTTCCTCGCGGCAATCTGTCGCGGATCAGCGGGAACAGGTTCGATGGCCAACCGCACCAGCTTGACCCGGTCCGGCAACAACCGGGTGATCTCGCCGATCAGACCGATCTGGTAATATTTTTGCGCCAACATTTTTCTGGCCGCCCGCCCGCCCTGAATTTTTTGGGCGGTCTGCAGCAACCTGGTTGAATCTATCTTACCGTTAAACGTGGTGGTCGCGGTGGCGAGCTGTTTTTCGAGGGCTACCAGTTGCGTCTCTGCCCGGGTAACAATACGATGGTGAAAAAGGCCGAAACCGCCGAGAAGGACGATAATCACAGCGAAACCGGCCCAAATTACCTTGTTGGTTTTGATACTCCGGATGGAATCTCTTCGTTTCTGGTAAGTGTTCAGGAAGTTCTGGGTCTCAAGCGGCTGCGCACAGGCAAGGCCGAAGGCGGCGTTCATGGCGCAACGTTGTTTGGGGTCCGTCGGCGGAATGGTGCAGCGAAGCATCTTCTTGGAAGCGCTGAAGGGGTCCGCCGGCGCGCAGTCAAGGCCCGATTCGGCGCTGATACTGGCCAACAACAGACGGCTTGCCGCCGGTTGGCCGGAGATATAAATCTTGGTGGCGCGCGGCGTGCCGAAGGTGGTCACGCAGTAGTCAAAGGTACGTTCAAGTTGCCGGACCAGCCGTTCCGCAGCCGGCAACTTGAGGTCACCGGCAATGGCTTTCTCTTCATCCAGCGCCAGGATATCGTCACCAGCCGGTTCCAGTGCCGCCGGCACCTCCATCTCTCCGCCAAAGAGAATTCTTTTGGCCGTGCGCTCATCGATTCTTGCCCCACGGGACTCGGCCTGTTCAATGATCGAGTCGATAAAACTTTTGAGGCCGGTTTTGATGTCGCGGCCGAAGATCCACACCCCATTGTGATACAGATCGATAAACGAGCTTTGTTCCTGGATATGGAGAAGCGCAAAGGCTGCGGGTGGCGTCAGCCATTGCCGTTTGATCTGGTTCTGGAAACCGATGGAGGAGGTGGTAATGCCGGTGAGCGAACGCCCGATACCGGCAAAAAGATCCTTGAGGGCGAAAACGGTCTGCCGGGGGGCCAAAAAGACGATGGCGGTTCTCTTTGCCACCGTATTATTTTCACCGTTGAGAAGGGTGAAGTCGAGGATCGTGTTTTTCTCGTCGAAGGTGGTGTGTTTCTTGGTCGCCCAAAAGATGGCGTTGGCAACCTCGCTGACAGGCACCGGCGGAATGGTGAGGTGATGAATCTCAATGAATTCACGCGGCAGCGCACACCAGATATTGCATTGCTTCGGCTCGGTACAGAAAGAGGCCAGCTCTTTTTGGAGCGTTTTCCTGAACTCAGCATTGGCTAAAAAGGCTTCAAACCCGCGCGGATCGGACGGAAACGTCTCGCCAGCCAGCGGCAAATGCCTGAAGTCCAGAACCCGGGGCCGGTCGCCGGTGACGGCAACCTTGGCAAGAGTGAGGGCAGTCGGCCGGATATCGACGCCGAGCGTCATGGTGGTCCGCACCGTGTGATTCTTCACCGGCCTGGGCCGCGGCATCTTTTCAAAGAAGCGCAACTGGTCATCGTTGGCCGCATGGGTTTTCGGAACAGGGGTGGGGACTTCGGCGACAACGGTTGCCGGCGGACCTTCTCCGGCAGGAGGCGTGGCCAGCTCCAAAGCAAGATCATCCAGGCCGGCGGTTGCCTCGTCCTTGCGAATTATATCCAGCAATTTTTCCGTTGCGGAAATATCGTCCTGCTTGTTCATGCAATGTTTCCGGAGTAGGCGTTGGCGCGCTGTCGGTTTGCTTACGAGCAACTAAGCGGGGACCGTTACGTGTAAACATATCTACAATCCTATCCGGTGGTTACGGCAAAGGCAACTGAAAGTTGTAAACGCGGCAGGGGGAATATCGGCCGGATTCAATTGCGCAGAAACACAGCGGGAACAATCGCCCCGATCCTGATCAGCCACCGCTCCACCTGATCAGGCATCATAATGAATGATTTTCTTTATGATTTCCGAGAGATTTTCTACTTCCAGACCATCCTCAAGCAGAATCCGATCGCCTTCCGTCCATTGCACCTCCAGACGGTTGCCGGTGGCACTGATGGCGACATCGGCACGGAGGGCCGCTGGATTGTAGATGAAGGAGATATTGGCGAGTTCAAGGTGGTGGGCCAGGGCCGCGTCAAGCGCCTTGGCAAAACTCTCGCTGTGCGGGGCGATGATTGCCACCCGCAAATTCCGCCGCTCGGCAGGATACACTTCAAAAAACTCTATCTTGTTG
>JAQYVW010000015.1 GCA_030145325.1 Desulfurivibrionaceae bacterium | reverse complement strand
GCCAGCAAGGCACCCTGTTTTATGGCGCTTATCAAGTGGATCACTTTTCGCAGTTGTTCAAACTTCTTATCATCGCCGGGCTGGTGGTGGTGCTGCTCTTCAGCGTTGACCTGAAAGGGGTGGACAAGGATGTTCGTCCTGAGTATTACCTTTTCCTCTTGCTCTCTACCTTGGGACTGGTGATGTTGGTTAGCTGTGTAGAGTTGCTTTCTTTCTTCATTGCTTTGGAGCTCTCTTCCTATTCCTTGTATCTGTTGGTGCCCATGCGTGATGATCGCACCGGTCTGCGCAGTCAAATGGAAGCGGCCATCAAGTATATCCTCTTTGGCGTTGTGGCCACTGGCGTCATGCTCTTTGGGATGAGCTATCTCTTCGGCCTCACCGGCACCACTTATTTCAGCGAACTCCTTCCGAAATTGCACGCTTTGGGTAGTCAGCCTGCGGCATTGGTGGGGATTGTGATGGTTATGGGTGGTTTCTTCTACAAGCTTGGAGTCTTCCCCTTCCACTTCTGGGTACCGGATGTATATCAGGGCAGTTCCAACGAGACCACCGCCTTTATCGCCTCAGTGCCTAAGCTCGGTGCCGTGGCGATGTTGATTCGGATCACCACTTTGGTTGCGCCAGGTAGTGAGATGGTGGTTAATCTGTTGATGGTGCTGGCTGTGGCTTCAATGTTTTATGGTAATCTGGCTGCCTTGGTGCAGAAAGATATTAAGCGGATGCTCGGGTTTTCCGGCATCGCCCATGCTGGTTTTGTTTTACTAGGATTGCTTACCTTAAAGGAGAGTGGCTATGCCACCTCCATGTATTATATCTTTGGTTATGTAGTCATGAACCTTGCCTGTTTTCTGGTTATCTGTAACGTTTCTCGTGAGGGCGAGAATGTGCAGATTGAGGATTTAAGTGGCCTCCATAAGCGGGCACCCTTGTTGGCGCTGACCATGGCGGTGGGTATGTTCGCCTTGGCCGGGATTCCTCCCTTCGTCGGTTTTATGGGTAAATTTATGCTGTTGGCCGGTGCTTTGAATCAGGGGCATCTGCTCTTGGTCATTTTGGCGGCTCTGAATACCGCCATCGCCATTTACTATTATCTCTCTGTGGTTCGGGTAGTTTTTTGTAATGATCCTGAAGAACGGCCCGAGGTGGTGGTAAGCGGTATGACGCGGCTGGTGAGTGTCTGTCTGATGGTGGTTATTGTCGCCATGGGCGTGGCTCCCAGTGGGGTTCTTGAAGTGGCTGCCAAGGCTCTCCATTCCATCCTTTAAGACGTTCCTGTCTTCACTTCCCCTGTCGCCCCCTTGACAGGGGGGGATATTCTGGTATATTGGCGAACGCGATTAATGAGCGGACATAGCTCAGTTGGTAGAGTACAAGCTTCCCAAGCTTGGTGTCGCGAGTTCGAATCTCGTTGTCCGCTCCAATAATTGCGGGTTCTGTCGCCACGTTTATGGCGATATTCTCTAGGTGGAGCTGACGCCACCTGTTGTTCATGGCTCATGCTTTGGCTGGACTTGAATAACACACCATCTCTGCGGACAGTGGCGTCGCCAGTGTCCATGTTTTTAGAGAAAGTGGGCCGTAAGCCCGCTTTTTTTGTTTTTTGGGCACGGCTTTATTATATGAAAAAAGTGATTCAGACAGAAGCGCAGCTCGGAGTGATTGCGGCGGTAAGCGATGCAGTGGCGCCGGTGATTGATGAACTTGACCTTGAACTGGTGGAGGTGCAATTCCGGCCTGAGTCAGGAGGGTGGGTGCTGCGGTTGATCATCGACGGTGAGTCAGGTATTACCCTGGATCATTGCACTGCGGTGAGCCGGGCGGTAAGTGATCTCCTTGATGTTGAGGATATGGTTGGTCATGCCTACCGGCTGGAGGTTTCATCGCCGGGTATGGATCGACCGTTGCGGAATCTGAAAGATTTCCAGCGTTGTCTGGGTAAAAAGGCCAAGGTGACCACCTCTGAACCTCTTGAG
This sequence comes from Desulfurivibrionaceae bacterium, assembly GCA_030145325.1. Lineage (GTDB taxonomy): Bacteria > Desulfobacterota > Desulfobulbia > Desulfobulbales > UBA5123 > UBA5123. The sequence goes on along the minus strand of JAQYVW010000015.1, from coordinate 53,507 downwards.
GGGTATGGGTCAATGGTTATTGGCGTTATTAAGGCTGTGGCAGACGACTCTGTTACCTTTACTGTTGAGGGTGAGAACGTTGTTATTCCCCTGACGATTGTCGCCAAGGCCAAGTTGGTTGTTGAATTTTGAGATGATATAATCGTGATCCGGCAGTGATTTCACTGCATGGATTGTTGAGTGGCTCCCCGAGAGGAGCTGATAATGGAAACATGGTATGGCGCGGCCCTTTCGGCTTAAGTGTTATGCGATGGAGAGAAATATGTTATCAGATTTGCGCAGAATTATTGATCAGATCAGTAGGGATAAGGGAATAGACCGGGCTTTGCTCATTGAAGCGTTGGAAGAGGCGGTGGCCTCGGCGGCCAAGAAGAAATACGGCCAACGGCGTGAGATTGAGGTGCGGTTCAATGAAGATCTTGGCGAGGTCGAGGTTTTTCAGTTCCGGAATGTGGTGGAAGAAGTTGAGGACGAGCAGACCGAAGTATCCCTTATCGATGCTGCCAAACTTGATCCAGATGTCCAGCTTGGTGATGAGTTGGGTTCTAAGATGGAGATAGTCGATTTGGGCCGTATTGCCGCCCAGTCAGCCAAACAGGTTATTATTCAACGGATGAAGGATGCTGAGTCTGGCGTCATTTTCGATATGTATAAGGATCGTAAGGGTGAAGTGATTCACGGTATCGTGCAGCGTTTCGAGCGTGGCAATATTATTGTCAACCTTGGTCGCACTGATGCTATCTTGCCTTCCAGCGAGCAGATGCCGCGCCGTTCGTACCGGCAAGGCGATAGGATTCGCGCTTTACTTCTTGATGTTCGTGAATCGTCTCGTGATCCGCAGTTGGTTTTAAGTCGTACCAGTAATGAATTTTTGGTTAAGCTGTTTGATATGGAGGTGCCGGAGGTTTCCGACGGGATCGTCACTATCATGAATGCGGTGCGGGAGCCTGGGGTACGCGGTAAAATTGCAGTCTCCTCTTCCGAATCGGATGTTGATCCAGTGGGAGCATGTGTGGGCATGAAAGGTTCGCGGGTGCAGAATGTTGTCCAGGAGTTGCAGGGGGAAAGGATCGATATTGTTCCATGGAGTCCTGATCCTGCCAAATATGTTTCCAATGCTTTAGCTCCGGCCATGGTTTCCATGGTTATAGTTGATGAAGATAATAAAACCTTGCAGGTCGTGGTTCCAGATGATCAGTTGTCATTGGCCATTGGTCGAGGTGGGCAGAATGTGCGCCTTGCCTCGCAATTGCTTGGCTGGCGGATTGATGTCTGTAGTGAGTTAAAATACAATAAGTCCATTGAAGACGGCTACAAGTCCTTGCTTCAGGTGGCTGGGGTTCGTGAAAATCTTGCTGACGCTCTCTACGAGAGTGGTATTTCTTCTGCGCAGGAATTGGCTGATGCCGTGGTTGAAGACATCGTTGAGATGGTCGGTGATGATAGCGATGCTGCTCTCACCCTCATCAATGCTGCCAAGGAGCATTGTGCCACCGTGATGGATGTTGTGGCCGACGGGGAAGAGACCCCAGAGGTGACAGAGGTTGTTGAAGAGGCTCTGGAGGCAGAAGATGCCCCGGTGGCAGAGGATGAGGCTTCCGGGGTGGAAGGGGAGTCGTCAGTCGAGAAATAATGGTAGGAGATACGCTTCGGACCTGTCTGGCCTGTGGTTGTAAACTTGCTAAAAAAAGCTTGTTACGACTGGGGGTTGATGATGCGGATGTTTTGGTGATTGATCATGATCGGCAAGTGGGTGGCCGAGGTGCCTACTGCTGTAATAATACGTTCTGTTTGCGAAAGCTCCATCGGTATAAAAAGAAGGTCTCTCGGGCGTTTCGCAGGGGAGATCTTGCATGGAGCGAAGAGCTGAAGGCTTTTTCAGAGGTGAATGATGAGTAAGATCAGGGTTTACGAGTTGGCTAAAGAGGCTGGGATAGAAAGCAAGGTTTTGACGGCCAAACTCATAGAACTGGGCTATGACGTAAAAGCTTACAATTCTACTCTGGAAGCGGATGCGGCTAATGATATTCGCAAGCGGGTGCTTGGCAAAACCGTAGCTGCCGCCGTGGTTGAGTCGTCATCGGTTGTAGACAAAGCTGAGAGCGAGGACGATTCTGGTGATGTCAGCTCTTTGGATAACGGTGAAAAACGTATTCAGCGCCAGGGGCAGACCACGATTATTCGTCGGCGGGCTAAGGTTGTGGAGCCAGAGCCGGAGCCAGATTCAGAACCAGATGCAGAACTTGAACCTGTTAAGGCCGAGGCCGAGTCTGGGGTTGTTGTCGAGTCCGAGGCGGCAAAGGTTGAAACCGCAGCGCCGGTTGGAGAAGTAGAGCCCGGGGGAGAGGTTGTTGCTGAACCTGCTGAGGTAGGAGTTGCCGCACCGGAAGTTGCCGGTGTGCCTGAGCAAGCTGAAGCCGTGACCCCGGTAGCTGAAAGCCAGCCGGAGGTAAAGGAAGAAAAACCGGCTCCGCCTGATCCAGCCCGAAGAGGTCTGGCCAAAGTGATTAAAAGAGCCGCGATTATTATTCCGGAAACCCCTACCCCAAGGCCCAGAGCACCTCGTCCAGAACGACCCAAGCGGAAGCCGGTTGCTGCTGCTGGTGCTGCTACAGTAAGACCGGGAGGAGGACCGGCTCCAGCTGGGGATGCAGCCAAGAAAGGCAAGAAGGGCAAGCGCTTTGTGGCTTTCCGGGAGACCGATGAGCGGGAGCGGGCCAAGAAGGGTGGTGGCAAGCGAAAGGGCGGAGTGGTTATCGACGCTGACGAGGTTCAAGAGTTGGGCGGGCGGATGCCCGCCGCAGGCATGCGTCTTGGTCGTGGTCGTCGCGGAGGTGGCCCTAAGAAGAAAAAAATGTCTGGTGGCGGTCAGATGGATGTGGCTGAAACCAAGGCAATCAAGAAACGGATCAAGGTTTTTGAAACCATTTCGGTGGGAGATTTTGCCCATCGGATGGGGGTCAAGTCTAACGAAATTATTGCTAAACTCATGGGTCTTGGGGTGATGGCGACCTTGAATCAGTCATTGGATGTGGATACTGCTACCTTGGTGGCCAGCGATTTCGGTTATGAGGTTGAGCAGGGGGTCACTGAAGAACTGATTGTTCTCGGTATTGAAGATAAGGAGAAGGGCGGCGAAGAGAAACCTCGGCCACCGGTTGTAACGGTTATGGGCCATGTTGATCATGGTAAGACCTCGATCCTTGATGCCATTCGTAAGACCGATGTGGCTGCGGGCGAAGCTGGTGGTATTACCCAGCATATAGGCGCCCATTATGTTCGTTCGGCTCAGGGCGATGTCGTCTTCCTTGATACGCCTGGTCATGCCGCTTTTACCGAGATGCGTTCTCGTGGAGCCAAGGTCACCGATGTGGTGGTGCTGGTGGTTGCCGCTGATGACGGGGTGATGAATCAGACCAAGGAAGCGATCAACCATGCTCGCGCCGCTGAGGTGCCCATCGTTGTCGCGGTTAATAAGATTGATAAGGAAAACGCCAACCCGGATCGAGTTCTGCGTGAACTGGCTGAATTTAATTTGGTTCCCGAAGAGTGGGGTGGCGATACTATTTTTTGCCAAACCTCTGCCAAGCAGAATATTGGCATTGAGGAATTGTTGGAGCAGATTTTGCTCCAAGCTGAAATCCTCGAGTTGAAAGCCGATGCAGACCGGAAAGCGCGCGGCTGGGTTGTTGAGGCGCAGTTACATAAAGGGCGCGGTGCCGTGGCCACGGTTCTTGTCCAGCATGGCACCTTACGAGTGGGTGATAACTGCGTTGCTGGCTTGCACCATGGTCGGGTACGATCTTTGTTGAATGACAAGGGGGAGACTGTGCAGGAGGCTGGGCCTTCAACCCCGGTTGAGGTTCAGGGCTTGAGCGGAGTGCCGCGGGCTGGTGACGAGTTTATCGTTGTCGCCGATGAGAAGACGGCCAAAACCGTTAGTGCCGAGCGGCAGATGAAGAGCCGTGAAAATGAACTGGCCAGTGGTTCCAAAATATCGCTGGATAACCTCTTTGAGCGGATGGAGGAAGCGGAGGTCAAGGAGCTGAAAGTATTGCTGCGGGCCGATGTGCAGGGTACTTTGGAGGCCTTTGGTGAGTCGTTGAAAAAACTCAGTACCGACGCGATTAAGGTGAAGATTCTCCATCAGGGCACCGGTACCATCATCGAATCGGATGTCTTGCTGGCCGCTGCTTCGGAAGCTTTGATCATTGGCTTCAATGTTCGGCCCAGCACCAAGGTGCAGGAGTTAGCCAAGAGCGAGAAGGTGGATATTCGCACCTACGATGTTATCTATCATGCCCTTGAGGATGTTAAAAGCGCCATGGTCGGGATGCTTGATCCCACCTATGAAGAAGAGGTTATCGGTGCTGCCGAGGTGCGTGAGACCTTCAGTGTTCCCAAGATCGGGACCATCGGCGGCTGTTATGTGACCACCGGTAAGGTGGAGCGTAACGCGCAGGTTCGGGTGCTTCGGGAGGGCGTGGTTCTTCATACCGGCAAGCTTTCTTCCTTACGGCGGTTCAAAGACGATGCCAAGGAAGTCCAGTCTGGTTACGAGTGTGGTATCGGGGTTGAGAATTATAATGATATCAAAGTCGATGACATTCTCGAGATTTTCATCCTTAAAGAGATTGCTGGTGTCCTGTAATCTTTATGGTGGCAGGCGGGGGTGATTATTTGTTGTTGACTTGCTTCTGATCGCTACCTTGGCGCATAATAGAAAATATTGGAATACGGCTTGTGAAGAAAACAAAAGACATCGCTTTGCCCCTTGGCCTTGGCCGTCAGCCGAAGCGTCGTCCAGCCCGGGTGGCGGATATGGTCAGGGAAGAACTGGCCATGTTGTTTCTGCAGGGCATCAAGGAGCCGCGGTTGTTGAACGTGACCGTGACCAGGGTGTCAATGACCGACGACCTCCGTCAGGCGGTTATTTATTATACGGTAGCAGGTACGCCTTGGCAGGAAAAAGAGGCGGCTCTTGGTTGGGAGCGAGCCAAGGGCTTTATTCGCAGCTATTTGGCCAAGCAATTACAGCTCCGACATGCTCCGCAGCCGGTATTCAAGCTTGATAAGACCGTGGCCAAGCAGGAACGGATTGAGCAATTACTGGCGGAAATCAAGGATGAAGAGAATGAGTCAACCCCTTGAGCAGATAGTTGCCGTTATTCGTGCTGCTAAGCGGATTCTGGTGACGACCCATATCCACCCTGACGGCGATGCTTTGGGGTCGCAACTGGCCATGGGTGAAATACTTTCCGCCTTGGGTAAGCAGGTTACGCTGTACAGTGAATGTGAGATTTCCCACCTCTATGCGTTTTTGCCCGGAGGTGAAAAGCTTCAGACCGAGTTGCCCGATCTCGCTAGCTTTGACTGTGTTTTGGCTCTCGACTGTGGTGACTGTTTCCGACTCGGTTTGAAGAGGGAGGAGCTGTTGGCTTCAGGTTCGGTGGTGGTGATTGATCATCATGCTGGACACAAGGATTTTGGCACCTTGCGCTGGGTGGATCCGCATCGGGCCTCCACTGGTGAGATGGTCTATGATCTGGCTGAAGGGCTGGGGGTTGATCTGTCATATGAGGCGGCATACTGCCTCTATACCGCCATTGTTTCCGACACCGGTTCTTTCAGGTATTCCTCTACCACCGCTGAGACTTTCCGGGTTGCCGGGCAGCTGATCGGTAAGGGGGTTAAACCATCTGATGTGGCGGGCAAGCTGTTCGATAATTTTTCGGTCAATAGGCTGCGCTTGATGGCCAATGTTCTTGAGACCATGAACCTGTATGATGACGATAAGATCGCAATGATCTCTGTCACCCAGGCGATGTTTGCCGAAACCATCACCGATTCTGCTGACACCGAAACCTTTATTAATTACCCTCGGTCCTTGAAAACGGTAAAAGTTGCGGCCTTTATCAAGGAAGCACCGGAGGGCATGATCTCGGTGAGCATGCGATCCAAGGGCCATTATGACGTGGCGCAGGTTGCGGCCAAGTTTGGTGGTGGCGGGCATCGTAATGCTGCTGGATGTAAGTGGCCGGATTCAACCATTGCGGCGGTTTGGGTTGAGTTGTTACCGGAACTTATGGCCGTGGTTGAAGCTGGCAAGGGATGAGCGGGGTGCAGATTCATTCCCTTGAGCCGTCAACTGCCACCGAAGTTAACACCAAGCCCGATCCTGACGGTGGGCAAGGCATTGTGGCCGGAGTTTTTTTAATCGACAAACCGGTGGGCCCGACCTCCTTTCGGATGGTGCAGCAGGTGCGTCGAGCTTTGGGAATCAAGAAGGTCGGTCATGCTGGCACCCTTGATCCCTTTGCTTCCGGGTTATTGATCCTCTGCGCTGGGCGACCAGCCACCAGAATTATTGACCAGTTGATGGGCGGTGATAAGTTGTATGAGGCCACCTTGCAACTGGGCGTTGAAACCGACACCCAGGATCTTGAAGGCGAGGTGGTGAATCAACGACCGGTGGGCGATCTTTCCCGGACAGTGGTGGAAGAGTGCCTGCATGGTTTTCTTGGTGAGGGGATGCAGATTCCGCCCCGCTATTCAGCCTTGAAGCACAAGGGCAAGCCGCTTTATTACTATGCCCGGAAGGGGGTGGAGGTGGTCAAGGAGGCCCGGCCGATTATGATCAGGGAGCTGGCTCTTCTTGATCTAGGTTCAGACTGGTTGACGATCAGGGTTCTTTGCGGCAAAGGAACCTATGTGCGAACCTTGGCCGCAGATATTGGCAATGTTTTGGGTTGCGGCGCACATTTAACAGCATTACGACGCTTGCAAAGTGGGTCGTTTTCCGTTAAAGATGCGCTCCCCGGTGATTGTCTTGAGGGTCGGGAGGAGGCTAAAATACAGCTGAAAAAGTACTGGATGTCCGTTGACGAGGTGCTTGGGCAGCTTTAGAAATAAAAAATTAGTGAGTATTTTAAAGAAATATGTATAATCAGGTCGCTATTGACTTGGCTACGGAAAAATTTGCAGGAGGAAAACTGTGACACTTCACGCTGGACAGAAACAAGAAATCATCAATAAGTTTGCCACCCATGAAACCGATACCGGCTCGCCCGAGGTTCAAGTGGCATTGCTGAGCGAACGGATCACCTATTTGACTGAGCACTTCAAGACCCACAAAAAAGACCATCACTCTCGTCGTGGGTTGTTGAAACTTGTTGGTCAACGGCGTTCTTTGCTCAAGTATTTAAAGCGTAAAAACGCTGCGAAATACCTGTCGTTGATCAGTGAACTCGGCATTAGAAAATAACGATTCGATAGTTTTCTCTCGATCGTCGTAATTCCCGCCTTCGTCCCCATTTTTTTAATAGGGATGGGAGGCGGTTTTGTCGTTTCCCGGCCAAGTTAAGGGATCCCTCGGGATTCTGATTTGCGACCGGGAAATTTGTTGTTGACGGCAGTTGCCGTTACCCGAGAGGCTTGGAAAGGCAAACGGCAGGGGTCGTTTGTGATGTTTTCCGGCCAATACCGGTTTTGTCGCGATGGCGCGCTACCGGACGCCGGCTGTTGATGCAGCCGAAGGAGAATGAATGTTTAAGCAAGTAGAAGTTGAAGTTGGTGGGCGTACCCTTACTGTTGAAACTGGTCGACTGGCCAAGCAGGCCGGTGGTTCAGTTCTTGTAACCTATGGTGAGACCGTGGTTCTGGTAACCGCCACCCGGGCGCAGGATCCCAAGGAAAATATCGATTTTCTGCCCCTTACCGTTGAGTATCAGGAACGGATGTACGCATCCGGTCGGATTCCGGGAAGTTTCTTCCGTCGTGAGATTGGACGTCCCAGTGAAAAAGAGGTTCTTACCTGCCGCTTCATCGATCGGCCCTTGCGGCCGCTGTTTGCTAAAGGATACCAGTGCGAGACCCAGGTTATCGCCACCGTCTTTTCTGCCGACCAGCAGAATGAGCCGGATATGCTGGCTTTGATTGGCGCTTCTTGTGCCTTAACCGTTTCCGATATCCCTTTTAACGGCCCCATCGCCGGCATTCGGGTTGGTTATATCAACGGTGAATATGTATTGAACCCCACCAAGGATCAGATGGAAGATTCTCGTCTGGATCTGGTGGTTGCCGGTACCCGGAACGCGGTGGTTATGGTTGAGGGTGGTACTGACTCACTCTCTGAGAAAGAGATCCTTGAGGCTATTTACTTCGGCCATGACGCTTTGAAGCCGATCTTCGATATTCAGGATGAGCTGCGGGGTGCTGTTGGTAAAACCAAGCTGGTGGTGGAAGCACCCACGATAGACGAAGCTCTGCAGGCCAAGGTAGCCGAGATTGCCGGTCAGGATATGCAGAAGGTTATCACCACCGTTGACAAGATGGAGCGTACCGACGCTTACCGTGAGTTGGCGCAGCAGATGGTAGCGCAACTCGGTGACGAGTATGCCGATTCTGCCAGCGAGGCCAAGGGTTATCTCAGTAGTCTCAAGAAAACCATGATGCGCGACCGGATTGTTAAGGAAAAACAACGTATCGATGGTCGTCGTTTTGATGAGATTCGCCCCATCTCAAGCCAGGTTAAGGCTCTGCCCCGGACCCATGGTTCGGCGCTCTTCACCCGTGGCGAGACTCAGGCCATGGTTACCGCCACCTTGGGTTCTACCCAGGATGAGCAGCGGGTTGACTCTCTGTACGGCGATACTTTTAAATCTTTCATGCTTCATTACAACTTCCCTCCTTACTGTGTAGGCGAGTGTCGTTTTCTGCGTGGCCCCAGCCGTCGTGACATCGGTCATGGTGCTTTGGCTGAGCGTTCTCTGCGGGCGATGTTGCCTCAGGATGGCAGCTTCCCTTACACCATTCGGGTGGTTTCCGAGATCATGGAGTCCAACGGTTCTTCTTCCATGGCCACTGTTTGTGGTGGTTCTCTGGCTCTGATGGATGCAGGCGTACCGCTTCGCAAGCCTGTTTCCGGGATCGCCATGGGCTTGATCAAGGAAGGCGACGATGTGGTTGTTCTTTCCGATATCCTTGGCGACGAGGACCATCTCGGCGACATGGATTTCAAGGTCACTGGTACCGACGAAGGTATCACCGCTTTGCAGATGGATATCAAGATCGAGGGTGTTTCCCGTGAGATCATGGAGCAGGCTCTTGCTCAGGCCAAGGCCGGTCGTATCCATATCCTCGGCAAGATGGCCGAGACCTTGACTGAGGGCCGGTCGGATGTTCCTAAACATGCGCCGAAACTTTTCCAATTGCAGATTAATCCGGACAAGATTCGTGATCTCATTGGTCCCGGCGGCAAGGTGATCAAGAGCATTACCGCTGAGTTTGGCGTTAAGCTCGACGTTGAGGATTCCGGCAAGGTAACGATCTTTGCTCCCAGCGGAGAAGTAGCTGATCTGGTTGTTGCCAGGGTTGACGAGCTGACCAAAGAAGCCGAGATCGGTAAAATCTACAAGGGCACCGTCCGTAAGATTATGGATTTCGGCGCTTTTGTCGAGATCATGCCCGGCACCGATGGTCTGGTTCATATCTCCGAGCTTGAGAATCGTCGGGTTGAGAAGGTTACCGACGTCCTTAAAGAGGGTGAGGAAGTTATGGTCAAGGTGCTCAATGTTGACAACAACGGCAAGATTCGTTTGAGCCGTAAGGCTGCCCTCGAAGAGCAATCTTCTGAGTAACGCCGACTTGATGCATAATAAAACAGTTCTCGACAACGGCGTGCGCATTGTTACCGAAAAGGTAGCACATTGCCGCACCGCCGCGGTTGGGATCTGGGTAGACGTGGGCTCCCGGGATGAGCATAACCTGAATAATGGTTGTGCCCATTTTGTGGAGCACATGTTTTTTAAGGGTACCGCTAAACGATCCGCTCAGCAGATCGCGCAAGAGCTGGACATCCTTGGCGGCACCGCCAACGCCTATACCAGCCGCGAAAATACCTGTTTTTACGCCACCGTCCTCGATAGCCATCTCCCGCAACTGGTGGAGCTGTTTGGCGATCTCTTTCTTCATTCCCTTTTCAGTGAGGATGAGGTGGAGCGGGAGCGGCAGGTAATCTTGCAGGAATTTGCCATGGTGGAAGATACCCCGGACGAGCAACTGCACGATCTCTTTGTTGCCGATCTCTGGGGTGGTCATCCCTTGGGTTTTCCGGTGCTGGGGATCCGTGAGGTGGTGGCAGCCATGGATTCGGCTAAACTTCACCATTATGTCCAGCAAGTCTATGCGCCGGGCAAGATTGTCATTGCGGCGGCCGGCAATATTGATCATGACCGCTTTGTGGATCTCTGGCAGCAGTTTTTTGCCAAGACGACGTTAGGGGCGGAAGCTTCCCCTCCGCCTCGCCAACAGCCCACCGCGCAGCCGGTGTGCCGCAAGGTGTATACGAAACCTCTTGAGCAGTTGCATCTGGTTCTTGGCACCTACGGTCTGCCCTTGACCTCGCCGGATCGGTATGGGTTATATCTCCTTAATGTGCTGTTGGGCGGCAACATGAGTTCGCGGCTCTTTCAGGAGATTCGCGAAAAACGGGGGTTGGCCTATTCCATTAACTCTGATGTCTCCGGCTACAGCGATTCCGGCTATCTCTCCGTCTCCATGGGGATTGAGCCTGGTTCCGCTAATCAGGTTCTGGAACTGGTGGGGCGTGAGGTGCGCCGTTTTGGTGAGGAACTTGTCGCTGATGAAGAACTGGTTAATGCCAAGGAATATGTGCGGGCCGGGCTCTATCTCTCTGCCGACAATATGGATGCGCGGATGACCAGACTAGCGCGTAATGAATTTTGTTTTGGACGTTTTGTTTCCTTAGACGAAGTGGCGCAGGCCTTTGCGCAAATTACCGGTGATGATGTCCGGGCGTTGGGTAAGCAGCTCCTTTCCCGACCTTTGGCTGGGGCTGCCATTGGTTCTCTGGATGATGATCAAATAGACTGGCGATTTCTTGACCAATGAATAAATCCGTAACCTTACAGATACGAAGGCTTGATCCTGAGCGAGATAGCGATTTACCTCTTCCCGCTTATCATTCCGAACTAGCCGCTGGTATGGATGTTGCCGCCGCCATCACTGCCCCTTTGCTCTTGGCGAAGGGTGAAATCGTTTTGGTGTCCACCGGTTTGGCCATGGCCATTCCGCCTGGTTACGAGGTGCAGGTGCGGCCCCGCAGCGGTTTGGCTATCAAGCACGGGGTGACGGTGGTCAACGCCCCTGGCACCATTGATGCCGATTATCGCGGCGAGGTGAAGGTGGGCTTGATCAATCTTGGCAAGGAACCTTTTACCATCAGGCGTGGTGACCGCATCGCGCAACTGGTCTTGGCCCCGGTGGTGCGGGCTGAACTCAGCGTTGTCGCCGAACTGGATGTCACCGCCCGCAATGACGGCGGTTTCGGGCATACCGGCCTTTAATATTCTCTCCGGCCCGTAAGGCCGCAAACGACCCCCGGCAGTGTCATGCGTTTCTGTGTTCTGGCAAGCGGCAGCAAGGGTAATTCCACCTATGTTGAATCGGGTGCAACCCGGATTCTCATCGATGCCGGTCTCTCCGGTAAAGAGATAGAGCGGCGGCTTGCTGCTATCCAGGTCGATCCTGCCTCTCTGTCTGCAATCATCGTCACCCACGAACATCACGATCATATCTGCGGGGTGGGCGTCCTCTCGCGTCGTTTTCAACTGCCGGTTTTGGTCAATGAACTTACCTTGGCCGCCGGTGGTAAAACCCTGCAAAAACTTGCCCGCTGGCAGCCTGTTGTTACCGGTGAGACCTTTTCGTTTCAGGATCTTGCCATTCATCCCTTTAGTATCTCTCATGATGCCGCCGAACCGGTGGGCTTTTGCCTTGATGATGGCAAATGTTCACTTGGATATTGTACTGATACTGGCAAGGTTTCCCATCTGATGCGGCATCGCCTGGCCGGTTGCCATGGTTTGATTCTTGAGAGTAATCACGATCCGCTGATGCTTAAAACCGGCCCCTATCCAGAATATCTTAAGCAACGGGTTCGTTCCAATATTGGCCATTTGCCCAATCATGAGGCGGCGGATTTTATTGATAGCCTCCGGCATGAACTGTTGCATCATGTGGTGCTGGCCCATATCAGTGAAACCAATAACCATCCAGATCTAGTTTGGGCTGCGATGTTGGCAGTGATGCCTGGGGCTGCTAATGGGCAGGGGGAGCACCTGCCCCTTATCTCGCTGGCCTCTCAGGAACAGGTGGGGACGGTGGTTTCGTTGGCGGGGGGAGAACGGTGATGGCTATGCCTCCTGACTATCGGCAGCAGAAGTATCCGTGGCGGCTGGGGGCCACCTCTTTTGTGATACCGGCTGACCTGCTTGCCAATGTCCGGTTGTTGGCTGGGCTGGTTGATGACGTGCAGCTTCTCTTTTTTGAAAGCCGCGCCAAGGCGGGCTTGCCTCACCCTGTGGATATCGCCGCCTTAAAAGATGTTGCCGAGGAAAGTGGTCTCTCGTATACCGCGCATCTGCCTGGCGATATACGTTTGGGGGCTGCGGAGCGGGATGAGCGGCAGGCTGGGATAGACGAGATTAGCCGTTTACTTGCTGAGTTGGCGCCACTAGAGGTTACTTCTTTTGATCTGCATTTGCCCCGAGAACCCGATCTTGCCGAGGAGGAGTGGTTGGCCAATATTAATTGGTCTCTGGCATCCCTGGCGGCACGGCTGGGCAGTGAGAAAAAGCGGATCTGTATCGAAAATATCGATTATTCCTTTGCCAAAGTAGAAGGGTTGCTAGGCGAGCATGGTTTTTCGCTCTGTCTGGATGTGGGTCATTTGCTTCGTTATAATCATGGGTGGCAGGCCGGGCTGGAAAGTTATTTGCCTCGTGCCCGCCATATCCATTATCACGGGGTCATTGCTGGCAAGGATCACCAGGCTGTGGTAAAAGAGCAGGCTGTGGTTAGTGGTGTTTTGGGGAGTGCCATGGCCCGGAGTGGTTTTTCCGGGGTGGTAACCCTTGAAATGTATGAATTTGCTAAATTACAAACGTCCTTGCGGGAGCTTTCTTCGCGGTGGGACGATTATTCTTAGGAGTGAACCATGAACAGCGTTGAAGATTTACAACAAATTGTTGCCGAGATCCTTTCCATTGACGCTGAAGTAGAAGTTAAGGCGCAGGCGCGACTGGATAATCTTACCAAACCCCAGGGCAGTTTGGGCAAGTTAGAGTGGTTGGCAGCCCGTACCTGTGCGATCAAGAAGGATCTGGCCGCCAAGGTAGATCGGAAGACGATCCTTACCTTTGCCGGAGATCACGGGGTGGTGGCGGAGGGGGTGAGCGCCTTCCCGCAGGAGGTGACGCCGCAGATGGTCTTGAATTTTCTTGCCGGTGGGGCCGGGGTTAACGTGCTTGCCAAGCATGTCGGCGCTGAGGTAAGGGTGATTGATGTGGGAGTTGCCTCGGAGGTTAATGGCGAAGGTCTGATCGTCAAAAATGTTCGCCGGGGCACTGATAATATGGCCAAAGGTCCGGCCATGGCAGTGACAGAAGCGTTGGCGGCGATCAAGGCCGGCATGGAGGTCGCCCGCGATGCCATCGCCGATGGCGCTGAGATCATCGGCACTGGTGACATGGGGATCGGTAACACTACTCCCTCTGCGGCTCTCTTTGCCGCCTTGCTGCCCGCCAAGGTGGAAGAGGTTACTGGTCGTGGTACCGGCATCAATGATGCGGCTTTACAGAACAAGATTAGGGTGATCGAAAAAGCACTGGCGGTTAACAGCGATCGTCTCGGTTCGCCTTTGGAAGCACTGGCAGCGGTGGGTGGTTTTGAAATCGCCGCCATCTGTGGGGCGATCATTGAAGCGGCTCGGTGCCGGATCCCGGTGGTGGTTGATGGTTTTATTTCCACCGCTGCGGCCCTGGTGGCTATCCGCCTCAACGACAAGATCAAGGATTACTGTTTCTTTAGCCATATGTCGGCTGAACAAGGGCACCGGATCTTTTTTGAATCCATGGGGCTCGAGCCCTTATTGCATCTTGGCCTGCGCTTGGGCGAGGGCACTGGCGCCGCGTTGTCCATGGGTTTGGTGGAAGCGGGGCTCAAGATCATGAATGAGATGGCCACTTTTGGCGAGGCCGGGGTCAGCGAATCGGAGTGAGTTTTGCTCGGTTGTTGCTCTGAAAAAAATTGATCTGTTGTACTCGATGGTGAATAACGGATGTGGAACGCACTGCGGATTGCCTTTGCCTTTTTGACCCGGATACCGGTGCCGATCCCTGCGGATCTGCCGGGTACTTTTCTGGCTCGCAGCGCCACGTTTTTCCCGCTGGTGGGTTGGTTGGTTGGTGGCGTTGTCGCCATAGCCGCTTGGGCGGTAATGGTGATGGGCGGGACGCCACTGCTGGCAGCAGTGTTGAGTGTGGCAGTGGCGGCCTGGTTGACCGGGGGATTGCACTTGGACGGGGTGGCTGATCTCTGCGACGGCCTTGGCGGCAGCCACCAACCGGCCCGGCGGCTGGAGATCATGAAGGATTCGGCCACCGGCGCCTTCGGGGCCATCGGTCTGGTCTTGCTTTTGTTGCTCAAGGTTGCTGCTCTTGCCGCCATCCTTGAGAATGCGCTGTTTCCCGCCAGTTGCGGTTATCTCTCCCTCACCCTGCCGGCCTTGGTCGGGATCATTGTGGTGCCCACGGCAGCACGATGGAGTATGGCTGCCCTTGCTTTTGGGTCGCGGTATCCACGGGAGATCGGCACCGGGCATGCCTTTGTCGGTCAGGTGCGGGCTGGACACCTGGTGGTCGGGTTGTTCTTTCTTTTTCCCTTTCTGGTTTTGGCGCCGCGGCCGGCTTATGTCGGCATCCTCTGTGCGCAACTTCCTGCGGTGTGGCTACGTTTTAAGTGTAACCGGGCTCTGGGCGGGATCACTGGTGATGTTCTTGGCGCCGCCTGTGAACTTGGCGAAGCCGCTGGCTGGCTGGGCGTTGTTTTTGTGGTATTAGGCTCGACTTGAATGTTTTTTCTCTTTGTTTCTGCCCCTTCAGGGGCTGGCGGAGGTTTGGTCTAAGTCTGGTTGTTGTGGGTGGATCTGTCCTGACGACTTACTTGGGTCTTCCTTGAGGTGGCGGGCGGGATGGGCAAACGAGATCTGATGAGCTGATTTTCTTGGGAAGGATATGCAGAGCGGTGGGTTTCTTGAAAGAAGCGGTTTTGTGCCGCGAGTGATATTACCCGTATTGCTGATTGCGGTATTAATGGCTGTCGCTTACAGCAATACTCTGCAGGTGCCATTCCTTTTTGATGATCTTTCTAATCTCGTTAGTAATCAGTCGTTACATATTGATAAAATCAC
Organism: Desulfurivibrionaceae bacterium; assembly: GCA_030145325.1. GTDB lineage: Bacteria > Desulfobacterota > Desulfobulbia > Desulfobulbales > UBA5123 > UBA5123. The sequence continues at coordinate 38,236 of JAQYVW010000015.1, read as the reverse complement.
CCCAGAAAATTTATTAACCGCCGCCACCAGTTCGCCTTCGTCAAATCGTTGGCTCCCTAATATCTCTTTTGCTTTCAATTATTATTTTGCCGACCATGGTGAGGTGTGGGGTTTCCATCTCGTTAATTTGGCAATTCATCTTGCTGTCTCTTGCGTTTTTTTTATCCTCGCGGTTACTACCCTGACGTTGCCCATCTTCAATAATCGCTATCTTCGGGCCCGTGAAATTGCCCTTGTTGCCACCATTCTCTGGGCTCTTCACCCGGTGCAGATTAATGCTGTAACCTATATTGTCCAGCGGATGACCAGTTTGTCCGCTTTGTTTTTTCTTGCCTCGGTGTTGCTCTATGTTCAGGGGCGGTTGCGGGCGAAGAGCCGCCGTCGTGTGTATTTCTTTGCCGCTTCTCTATGCTGTTGGGGCTTAGCGGTAATTAGTAAAGAAAATGCGGTGATGTTGCCGGTTATGATTGTGGGGTACGAGATTTTTTTGCTATCTGAGTCGTCCTTTAAATGTAATTGGCAAAAGAAGGTTTTAGCCGTGGGCATGGCGGTGAGTATTGTTTTGTTGTTTGCGGTTGCTTATTTTGGCTGGGATCTATTTGCATCCCTTCTTGCTGGCTACCGGGTGAGAGAATTTACCCTTGGCGAGCGGCTTCTTACTGAATCCCGAGTGTTGTTCTTTTACTTAAGTTTGCTGGTCGTCCCGTTGCCATCGCGGCTAAATCTCTGCCATGATATTGTTCTTTCCCGGAGTTTATTTTCTCCTCCGCAGACCGCTTTGGCCCTGTTTTCTCTGTTGGCGGTAGTTGTTCTGGCGGCGTACCTTTTTCGCCGTGACCGGTTGGCGTCCTTCGCCATTTTTTGGTTTTTCGGTAATCTGCTCATCGAATCAACCGTTGTTCCCTTGGAGTTGATTTTTGAGCATCGCCTCTATCTCCCCTCCACCGTTCTCTTTCTCGCCGTTGTTGCTGCCGGGTATCGTTTTTCGAGCCAGCGGTTGGTTTTACGTCGTTTGCTTATCGTTGTTTTGGTGGTTGCCTCGGTTTTTTTTACTTGGCAACGGAATAAGGATTGGGTGAATGAACGGGTTTTCTGGGAGGATGTGGTTGCCAAGTCGCCGCGACTAACCCGGGGATATCATAATTTGAGTCAGGTATTTTTGAATGATGGTCAATATAAAAAGGCGGAGTTGTTGCTTTTGCAGGGTTTGGAGGTGGGGAGGCAGAGAAATGGGACCAGTAGGCCTGGTAGTTACGCGGCGCTAAATAGAGCTAAGGCCTTGGCTTCGCTGGGAACGATCTATTGGAAGACCGGGCGCTGGCGAGAATCATTTGCGAAGGCCGAACTGGCGCTCAAGGTTGATCCAGACAACACCATGGCCATGGTAACCAAGGGTATTTGTTTTGAGCATAGCGGTCAGTCCGGGAAGGCTGTTGCCATGTATGTGGCGGCTAACGTTAGGGGGGATCAGTCCGTTGATCTGTTTAATAATTGGGGGGTGAGTTGTTTTAGTCTTGGACGGATTGACCAGGCGATTAACCTTTTTCAACGTTCATTGGCCATTGATCCTGAGCATGCGGAGAGTCATTATAATCTTGGCATTGCCTATGGCAGTCAGGGGATGAGGGCAGAGGCGCAGCGGGAAATGACCTTGGCCATGCAGTTGCAGCAAAAGCAACGTCAGCGCCAACGTTAAGTATCGGGGTTACTTCCTTGATATTCATATTTTTTCCACAATCACCGTAAGGGGTGTTCCGCAATGGCGAAATTGTCAACGCCGTTCGAAATATATAAACTTTTACCGCAGACGAATTGTCGTCAGTGTCATCTGCCGTCTTGTTTGGCTTTTGCCACGGCGGTGCTTAAGGGGGCCAAAAAACTTGCCCAGTGTCCCTTTCTTGCCCCTGAGGTGGCGGCGCAATTTGCTGGTCGGGTGGAAGCACGGACCTCCATGGATCGTAACATGGAGGATGTTTTTATCCTTTTGCAGAAGGATGTCGTTGCCATGGACCTGTCTGCTCGCGCTGAAGCCGTGGGCGGGCGGATGGTGGGGGCAAAACTCGCCCTCACTTGCCTCGGCAAGGATTTCTTTGTCCATCCTGACGGGACGGTTACTTCCCAGTGCCATATTAATCCGTGGGTGACGGTGCCACTGCTTTCTTACGTTTTAGAGGGCGCAGGTGAAAATCCGGTGGGGCAATGGGTGTCCATGCGCGAACTTGTTGATGGGCCGACCTGGAATGCGCTCTTTGCCCACCGTTGCGAAATGGTGTTGAGAAACCTTGCTGACGCCAATTCGCGACTGTTTGCGGATTTGATTGGTATTTTCAGTGGCCGTAATTCCGCGCCTGTTTTTGCTGCCGACATTGCCATTATTCTTGCTCCACTTCCCAAAGTACCGATCTTGATCTGTTACTGGCGCGCCGAGGATGATCTTGAGTCCCGGTTAAGTATCTATTTTGATCGCAGCGCTGATCGTAACCTCGCGGTGGAATATCTCCACACCCTTGGCGTTGGTATGGTGAGCATGTTTGCCAAAATCGGCCATCAACATGGCTGAGCTTTCCCCAGGCGTTCGTTCGCCCCTTACTTCCACCTTCCTGGCCATTTTTGCTTGCCTGCTCTGGTCCACCGCCTTTGTCGGGATCAAGATTGGTTTACGTTATTCGGCGCCATTTTCTTTTGCCGGGCAGCGCTTTATGCTTGCCGGGCTCTTGTTGGTGCCGTTCTGGTGGCGGCAAGGGGTGCTTATGGAGGTCAGGAAGAATTTACCGCTGGTCCTCAAGGTTTCGTTTTGCCAGACCTTTGTTCTGTATGGCCTCTTCTATCTCGGGATCAGTATGGTGTCGGGGGCGTTGGCGGCGATCATTATCGGCGCCTCACCTCTTATTACTGCCGTCTTGGCGCATTTCTGTATGGAAAATGAACCCATGAGTGCCCCTAAACTGTTCAGCCTTGCTCTTGGGGTGGTGGGGGTGGCGTTGGTCAGCGTTAGTCGGCAGCCGTGGTCATCGCCGGAAGGGGTGAGGGTGATTGGTGGGATTGTCTTATTGCTTTTGTCCACTATTGCCAGTGGTTTTGGTAATGTTTTGGTGGCCCAGGAGAAGGTTCGCATTGATCCGGTGATGTTGAATTCCCTCCAGATCTGTATCGGCGGTTTTTTTCTTTTTTTGGTCTCGTTGCCCTTGGAAGGGGTGCCTCAGTTTTCATTGCCGATGGCCTATTATGGAGCGCTTATTTGGTTGGCGGTATTGTCGGCGGTGGCTTTTTCACTGTGGTTTGTATTGCTTAAAGACCCGGCGGTTTCGGTGTCACGTCTTAATCTCTGGAAATTTATTATTCCGGTTTGTGGGGCGCTGTTGAGCTGGATGTTGTTGCCTGGAGAATCGCCCCAGTCGGCATCGGTGCTGGGGATGATCATCATCGCAGTGGCCATTGTTGCCTATAGCCTTGCTGATAGTCGTCGTCAGGTGTAGAAGCTTTCTTGTCAGCTCAAGGTTAGAGTTTTCTGCTTCGGTGCTTTACTGGCAAGGAAGTGGGGCTGCGAGGTTTTTGATTGCTGGTGATGGTTTGTTGTGGAGGGCGAGAAGTTGTTGGCGGCAGCGTCGTACCATCTGCATCACAGCGGTAAATTGTTTTTGGAGGGGGAGGGGTTCGGCGGTAAGTAACTCCATTTGTGGTTCGCAGAGATACCAGGTACAGATGAAGGGTCGGCACATCCTGGGCAGGATGCATCCTGTTATGGAGAGGTAGCGGCAGGCCAGACCTGCTTTGGCGCGGGTTTGGTTGGCGGGTAGATCGTTGTCAAGGATTAGGAGGTAGATGAGGTCGGCGTCATCGAAATAGATGCCATCAGCATCGCAGCAGAAATCACGACAACCATGGCAGGTGAGACCGCAATAGCGATCCATGGTCTCGTCGCACCAGAGCAGCCCTTCCCTGATTCCTAGGGCCAGGGTTTGCATGCGCTCCCGATCTGTCTGGGAGAAATTTTCCTTTAATTTACTGGTGAGATCTCGCCATTGCGCCACGGTAAAGGGATGTTTGCACGAATCCGAGCCGTTTTGGGCGGAGGTTGGATCTTCATGGCCGTATTCGTGGCTCAGTTTGGCAAGGATGGGCAAAGTTGCCGGGATATGGGTGCCTTTTTTTCTGCGGCTCATTTGCTTTGGGGACCTAAATGGTTGTAATGCCAGCTTTTGGGTAAATTGGAGTAGGGGGTTGAATACTCCGGGGAGAGATTAAGCGCAAGCTTAATTTGTACCTTCGGTGAGGGAGATGTTGTTGTTTCTGCGAGAAAAAGTTGAAGGAATGATCTAAATAGTGCATCCTGATTAGGCTAACTATTGTTAAAACTGTAGTGGTTACATTGTGCCCTTTTATGGCTGCGGAAGTAGGTTGTTTGTTATTAATTTGTTAGGGATATCATGCAGATAAAGGACAGTATCAGGAAAAGGTTGAGCGTAACCTTTATTATTTTAACCACTTGCCCATTGTTGTTGTTGGGTCTGGTTCTTTCCTGGTTGATCTTTTCCACCCAGAAGGAGCAGATTGCCGACTTGCAAAATGAGGTGTTGTCGCGCTCCATTGAAGAGATTCAGATGGGGAGTCATGAAGTTGAAATGCGTTTACGGCTTGCCTGCTCCACAGCTGACCTTTTTGCTCTTGGGCAGCGTCAGCAGTTCCGTATTCTTTCCCTGATACGATCCTTTGACGATGTTTTGCATCGTGACTATATCGATGAATTGACTCTTCTTGATGGCAACGGCAACGAGCTGGCTCGGGTTTCCAGGGTGAAGAATTTTGCCCCGAGCGATCTTGGCGAAAGAAGTCAGGAAGAAGAGTTTGTGGTGCCCTCAACCACTGGGCGGGTTTATTACAGTTCGGTCATGCTTGATATGGTGACTGCTGAACCTTTTATTACCGTTTCCCTGCCTATTGTTGATCTCAGGACTCAGGCGGTTAAAGGGGTGATGGTGGCGCGGCTTCGTTTGTATATGGTCTGGGATGAGGTGGTTCAGCATCCATATGGCAAGAATGGAATCGTCACCATAACCGACAGCACCGGTATGATTGTGGCCCATCCCAATTCGTCGGTGGTTTTTCGCAGTACGATCTTTGATCTTGGCGCTTGTGAGGGGGTGCAGATCACCAGTGATGGTCGGAAGGTAGTTCGTTCCTGTGCCGAGTTTAACCTAGGTGGACAACAATTTTACGTGGTGGTTGAGATACCGTTTAGTGAAGCCATGGCGTTGTCGTTCAAGGCCTTAATGACCATGGTGGCGTTTTTGGCGCTGTCCTTGTTGGGCAGTATTGGTCTCGGGTTTTCAGCGGTGCGCCGGATTGTGCGTCCCATTGAGTCCCTTGCCGCCACCGCCCAGGCCATCAGTGGTGGTGATCTTGAGCGCAAGGCCCAGGTGGAAGGGGATGATGAAATCGGTTCCCTGGCTAGTGCCTTTAATGCCATGCTGGCTCGGCTGCTAAGTGATATTGAAGAGCGGCGGCGGGCGGAGGCGGCCCTGCATCTTAGTGAAGAGAAGTATCGCACCATCGCCGATACTGCTCAGGATGCGATTATGATGATTGATGGTGAGGGGCGGATCTCTTTTACTAATCCTGCTGCCAGCCACATTTTTGGCTATTCGGAAGATGAATTACGCGGCATGGAGGTACACCTTCTCCTTGGTGAAGAGAGTTATCGTGGTTTTTACCGGCAATGGCTTGATGGGACCATTGAAAATTCCGCAACTGGCCGTAACGCAGAGGGAACTGTTGAGCTCGAAGCGTTTAAAAGGAGTGGTGAACAATTTCCTATCGAACTGTCATTGGCGGCCATGAAAATGGAGAATGGCTGGGTAATTGTCGGCATTGCCCGCGACATTACCGATCGTCGTCGTAGTGAGGAGGCTATAAAGCAAGCCCACGCCCATCTTGAAAAGAGGGTTGAGGAGCGCACCGCAGCACTGGCAAGATCCAACACCGACTTGCAGGAAGAGATTATTGTTCGTAAGCGCGCTGAGGAGGCGGCAGGGGTGGCTAGTCAGGCCAAGAGTGAGTTTCTTGCCAATATGAGTCACGAGATCAGGACGCCCATGAATGGGATAATTGGCTACACGGATCTGATTCTTGGTCTTGAGCTGCCGGGAGAGGCGAAATCGTATCTTGAAATGGTCAAAACCGCTTCGGTGCGTCTCCTTGATATCATCAATGATATTCTAGATTTTTCAAAGATTGAAGCTGGCAAGTTTGAACTGGATTTCACTCCTTTTAGTCTTCGCGTGATGCTTGATGAGGCTTTGAAGATTCTGGCCATCAAGGCCAACGAAAAAGGGCTGGAGCTGATTTATCATGTCATGGATGATGTGCCGGATGGCTTAATCGGTGATTCTGGGCGACTGCGGCAGATATTTGTAAATTTAATCGGTAATGCCCTCAAATTTACTCACCACGGAGAGGTTGTTGCCAGGGTGGAGGTGGTTGAGAAGGGCGCAGATGGGGTGGTTAAACTGCAATTTTCGGTACGGGATACCGGGGTGGGCATTCCCGACGGCAAGAAGGTGCTGATCTTTGAGTCGTTTTCCCAGGCTGACGCCTCCATGGCTCGTAAATACGGTGGTACCGGCCTTGGTTTGACCATTTCCTCGCAGTTGGTACGGCTGATGGGAGGGGCAATTTGGGTGGATAGTTTGCCTGGAGAGGGGGCCACTTTTTATTTTACCGCAATGTTTAAGCAACAACCGGCCGCAGCGAAAAAACTGGCCGCGCTTTCCGTGGAAAAATTTATGGAGTTGTCCGCTCTGGTGGTGGTTGAAAATGATACTTGTCGGCATATTCTTGCGGAAATGCTTGCCGGTTGGCTGGGAAGGGTGCAAACCACCAAGTGTGCTGAGGCCGCCTTGGCTGCTTTGAGTAGCGATTCGTTTGATATCGTTTTTACTGATCTGCAACTTCCAGATCTGGATGGGTTTGTCTTGGCCCAAAAGGTTCGGGACTTCTGCGGGCCATCTCCTCCGCATCTGATTATGTTGACCCCGCCGGTCTTTCAGCGGGATGGTGACCCTGGCCGGATTAAGGAATTGGTGAGTAGTTACCTGATGAAACCGGTGAGTCAGTCTGATCTTTTACGGGCCATTCAGGAGGCGGTCAGTTCCATTGCCCCTGGAGAGTGCACTCCGGAGGCGGTGGTTAGTTTTATGCCTAGGGAACGGCGCCAAAGTAAACATATTCTCCTGGCCGAAGATGAACATATCAATCAAACCCTGGCCATGATTCTGCTAGAAAAAGAAGGGTGGCGGGTGACTCTGGCGGAGAATGGTCTGGAGGTTTTGGCGGCCATGGGCGAGATCAAGTTTGATCTGATCCTGATGGATGTGCAGATGCCGGAGATGGACGGTCTTGAGGCTACGACCATCATTCGTAAACAGGAAAAGGAAAAGGAAGGTGGACGACGGACGCCCATTGTCGCCATGACTGCCCATGCCATGAAGGATGATCGGGAACGATGTCTTGCCGCCGGAATGGATGAGTATCTTTCTAAGCCGATTATTCCGGAAAACCTTTTTGCCGTCCTTGATCGGATCCTCTTACGTGAAAACGGTGCTGATTGTGATATGTGTGGTTAGATCCTTGGTGTGTTCCTCTCTTCTTGCTCTTCTTCGCAACTAACCACAGCACTTTTGCAGTCGCGCCTATCTTGGGTACGCGCTTTTTGTCTCGCTGGCTCGCATGGGTCTGTGTCTGTTCGCATCCCCCCTGATCAGTGTTGTTGCTACATCATTGCGTTTGGTGAGGCGACAGTACATAACTTGTGCCAATTCCATAGGGTACAATTCTGTTTTATTGATTCATGCCGGTGCTTGCCTTTCGTCCAGTAGCTTGCGGATATGTACCGCCATAGTTTTGCTGTCGATGGGTTTAAGCAAAAATTTCTTAATCCCAAGTTCCAGTGCTTTCATTTCAGAGGTTTGATCGTTGAAGCCGGAATAAATAATTATCGGCAATGACGGTCGCAGTTTTAAGACCTCCTGAGCCAAGGCCATGCCGGATAGTTTGGGCATGTTCTGGTCGGTGATAATGAGGTCAAATTTGTCGGGGTTGGTGGTGAACTCTGTCAGTGCTTCCTGGCTGTTTGTTATGGCCGTAATTCGGTACCCGAATCTTTCTAGACTGCCCTTCAGCATGTAGCAGATGCTTTTTTCGTCATCGATGACCATAATTTGTTCATTGCCGTTGGGCAGAGGCTCAATGGGGGTGGATATTTGCGGTGGAGCATTGTTGGCGGTGATGGGTAGGTAGACGCGAAAGGTGGTGCCATGCATGAGTTTACTTTCCACCTTAATCAGACCACCATATTCTTTGACGATGCCATGAACCATGGCCAGGCCCATGCCGACACCTTTCCCCACCTCCTTGGTGGTGAAATAGGGGTCAAAGACGTGACCGATAATGTTTGCCTCTATGCCGTGGCCTGTGTCAGCGATGGTGAGTTCCATAAAGGGGCCGGGGGCGATGCCTGTTTGGTCTTGGAGTTCCTCTGCGGTTAATTCTTTGCGGATCAGGCGGATACTCATGGTGCCTTGCTGGTTTTCCATGGAGTGTAAAGCGTTGGTGCAGAGGTTGATCACCACCTGATGTATTTTGGTTGGGTCGGCGAGGATGTAGTCATCACTTTGGACGATCTCAACTTGAATTTTAATGGTGGTCGGGCAGGCGGCGCGGATTAATTTTAGCGCCTCGGCGACAATGCGGGATGGGGAGATATGGGTAAGGGATTGTTCCGATTTACGACTGAAGGCGAGGATCTGTTTGACCAACTCGGCAGCTCTGTTTCCTGCCATTATTACTTGCTGGATGTAGGAGTTTGTTTTGTCGTGGTTGCGGGTATTTTCTTCGGCGAGATCAGCATAGCCCAGTAATGAAGTAAGGATGTTGTTAAAGTCATGGGCAATGCCGCCAGCCAGGGTGCCCATTGCTTCCATCTTCCGAGAATGGAGCAGTTCTTCCTCCAGCCGTTTCTGTTCGGTAATATCCTTGGCCACATGGACAATGTATTCAAGTTGGTCCTGGTCGTCAAAGGTTGGGGCCGTGGAGACCTGAAAAGTTTTGTCTACTTTCGGGAAGGGTACTGCCGCAGTATGGCTGTGTTTGTCAATCAAGGTCTTTCGGCCTGGGCAGTTTGGACATCTTTCTGCATTTTGTTGAAAAACCTCGTGGCATAGTTTGCCGACAATTTCTTCAGGTTGTTTGTTAAGGAACTTGCAGACGGCGTTATTGGTGCGAATGATGCGTGAGTCTTTGTCATGGATGGTGACGAAGTCGCTGATGGCGTTGAATGACTTTTCCCAAACTTCTTTAGATTGTTGCAGGTCGAATTGTATTCTCTGCCGTTCTTCTACCATCTGGTTGGCGGCACGGGCTAGATCGCCAAATTCACTGATGGTCATCTGGTCGGCGTTGATTGTTTGGGGCTGGGTCGCGGACTGCTTGAAAAACGTTGAAAAAATATTTAGTTCGCGGGTTAATCGTTTACCGAACAGGTAACTAAGCCAGATCCCCAAGGCCAAAGCCCCGAGAATAAGGATTATGGTGGTCAGGGATCGATGAATTAGTTCGGAGCGTAAGTCCTGCCTAAATCCGGCCATTGTTTTGTTGATGTCGTTAAGGTAGACGCCAGCACCGAGAACCCATCTCCACTGGGGAAGGGAATTGACGAAACTGATTTTTGGAGACGGTTTGCCGCTTTTGGGATCCAAGGAAGATAGATACTCAACAAAACCGCCGCCGGGTTGTTGGCCGATCTGGATCACCTCCTGCACTACCTTTTTGCCGTTGGCGTCTTGGTAATTCCATCGATTCTTGCCAATATTGTTTCTGTTGGGATGGGAAAGGCAGACCCCTTCGAAGGTGTGGGTGAAGATGTAGCCTTTTTTGCTGGATTGAATGGAGTTCATCCGCGCCAGGAATTTGTTTTGGAGCTCTTTCTCAACGTCATGGACATATTCGCCGGTGCCGATTATCCAGTTAAAGGGTTTGAACAGTTTGAGAAAGGCGATTTTATGTTCCCCTTTTTCGATAGACAAACGTTCTCCGACCCCAGGCTTGTTCCAGAAATATGAGACAAAACCTCCTTGCTCATTTTCTTGCGCTACCCTGACCGAATTGCGGATGAATTTCTGCCCTTCTCGGTCAGTAAGGTCCGCTTGGCTTTTACCGACCAAGTTGGAGTTGAAGGGATGAGCAACCATCTTGTGGTCGGTGTCGAGAATCCAGTAATACCCCCGACCATTAAAAAAACGCTGCGGCATCAGGGCCTCAATGATTAGTTTTTTGATCTGGCGGTCGCTTAATGTGCCAGCGTTATGGCGGTAGATGTTGTCGGCAATGGCCCAGCCATTTTCGGTTTGTGCTTGCAGTTTGTGGCGAAGCTGTGATTCCATCGTGGATATTTGAAAGCGGATGTCTTCGAGGTGAATGTTAACCTCTTGCATCACCTCCTGCTTGCGGGTGGATATATAGTCTTCACGCATTTTTGCAAGGCTGTCTCGGTGGCTGTTGTATTCGTGTAAGATCCAGACCGTGCCTAGGGTTATAAAAAGCAGGGTGAGGATAATCAAGATACTAAGCTGGTAGAGCTTGCTGAAGCTTTGTTGTCGCTTGTTCGCCATGGAGAGGTCTGTTTTGTTGGTTAATTAGTAAGTCAATTTATCCTATTAAATATTCAATATGTTGTCTAGCTTCCGGTTGTGATGGTGGATGGATAAAAAAAGGAGGGAGTCCGTTATCGGACGCCCTCCTTTTTTAAGGTGCTTCGGTAATGAAAAAACTTACAACTTGAACATCATATCGTTATAGGTCGGTACCGGCCAGAGATCTGCGGGGACGATGTCCTCAATGGCATCAATGTCCTCGCGCAGGCTTTCCATTGCGGGCAGAACCTTGTCCAGGTAAGCAACGGCTTGTTTGTCTACCTTGGCGATGCCTTGTGCTTTTGATGTTTCGGTTTCCAGCTTGGCAAGTTTCTTGTTCGCCGAAGCGGTGAGTTTGGAAACCTGGGCAAGAAGCTCCTTTTGTACTGAACCATACTTGCCGGCGGCGTTAACCGAGTTGCCCAGTTCGGTCATAAAGCGGATGGCGGTGGGGATGTATTGCCGCTTGACCATCTGGATCGCGGCCTGAGCCTCAATGTTGCGGTGCTGGGCATACTGCTCGGTGTAGATCTCGAAGCGGGATTCCAGTTCGTCCTTGCTCAAAACATTGTATTTGCCGAACAGGTCGATGGCCTTCTTGGTGACGAAGGTTTTGATCGCCTCAGGGGTGGAGCGAAGGTTGGGAAGGCCGCGTTTCTTGGCTTCCTTGACCCACTCGTCGGCGTAATTGTTGCCGTTGAAGACCACTCGGTTGTGATTCTTAACGGTGTCCTTAACAATGGTCAGGATCTCTTTGTTAACGTCCTTGGCCTTCTCCAGGCGAGTGGCAATCTCGTCCAAAGCCTCGGCAGCAATGGTATTCAGGGCCACGTTGGGGCCGGAGATGGACTGGGCTGAGCCGCACATCCGGAACTCAAAGCGGTTGCCGGTGAAGGCAAAGGGTGAGGTGCGGTTACGGTCAGTGTTGTCCTTGGGCAGATTGGGGAGGGTGTCAACGCCGATGGTGAGGAAATCGCAGGCGTCTTTCTTGCAGATCTTTTTGCCGCTGGCAAGGTTCTCCAGAACGTCGGAAAGGGCCTGACCCAGGAAGATGGAGATGATCGCCGGTGGCGCTTCGTTGGCGCCGAGACGATGGTCGTTACCGGCGCTGGCGCAGGTGCCGCGCATGATGTCGGCATGGGTATCCACCGCTTTAATCATGGCGCAGAGGAAGACCAGGAACTGGGCGTTGTCCTCCGGGGTGTCGCCTGGGTCAAGGAGATTGATGCCGTCGTCGGTGCCCAGGGACCAGTTGTTGTGCTTGCCGGAGCCGTTGACGCCGCCATAGGGTTTTTCGTGCAGCATGCAGACCATGCCCTGCCGTAAGGCGACTTTCTGCATGGTTTCCATGGTCAGCTGATTCTGGTCGGCAGCGATGTTGGTGGTGGAGAAAACCGGAGCCATCTCGAACTGTCCAGGGGCAACCTCATTATGTTTGGTCTTGGAGGTGATGCCCATCTTCCACAGTTCCACGTCCAGATCCTTCATGTACGCGGAAACACGATCCTTGATGGCGCCGAAGTACTGGTCGTCCAGTTCTTGGCCCTTGGGAGCGGCAGCGCCGAACAGGGAACGACCGCAGCTCATCATGTCCAATCGTTGCAGAAAGTAATCTTTTTCCACGAGGAAGTACTCTTGCTCGGAGCCGACGTTAGCGGTGACGCTGGAGGAGGTGGTGTTGCCCAGTGCTTTCAAAACGCGCATGGCCTGGCCGGAAACCGCGTTCATTGAACGAAGCAACGGGGTTTTCTTGTCCAGCGCTTCGCCCTTGTAAGAGCAGAAGGCGGTGGGGATGCAGAGGGTGACGTCACCGGCGGCATCGGTTTTCAGAAAGGCCGGAGAGGTGCAGTCCCAAGCGGTGTAGCCTCGGGCCTCAAAGGTGACCCGCAGGCCGCCGCTGGGGAAGGAGGAGGCATCGGGCTCGCCCTGGATCAGTTGCTTTCCAGAGAACTCCATGATCACACTGCCGTCGCTGGTGGGGTCGATGAAGGAGTCATGCTTCTCGGCGGTGGCGCCGGTGAGCGGTTGGAACCAATGGGTGTAATGGCTGGCGCCCTTCTCGATGGCCCAGTCTTTCATGGCATTGGCAACTACATCAGCAACCTCAGGCTGTAATGATGAGCCGGTGTTGATGGTTTTTCTCAACGCCTTGTAGGTGTCCTTGGGCAGCCGCTCTTTCATCGCCTTATCGTTAAAGACGTTGCCTCCGAACAGTTGAGGGATGGCGATGATTGGGTTGCCATTGCCACAGTTGCATTCTTTGCACATTTTCCTGCCTCCTTGAAATTTGATTCTTAAATGTTAGTTAGCCACGCCTCATGCCATCCGCAAAAGGGAAGTGGAAATTTGTCAGGTCACGCCGGTAAGGGACGGGACACTGGGTGTTACATGTATTATTGTGGGTAATCTGGCTTTGCAGCCATTACCCACAGGTTATCTGTTGTTATGCGCAACATGCAGAAGCGCTTTGCTTATCTCTTTACGAAAAAAATCATCTTCAATCTTATTTCCTTCGCTGTCAAGAACGTAAAAAACATCCACCAGTCTTTCTTTCTCGGTGGCGATTTTCGCCTGATGAATATTGATGTCCAGTTCGGCCAAACATCTGGTGACGTCGTGCAAGAGGCCGAGATGGTTATCGGCAAACACCTCAATAACCGTGTAGCGGTCTGAGGTGGTGTCGTTGATCTGGACGCGCGGGTTGGGGCGGACACCCATGCGGTGGTGCCGGGATGAAATTGTTGACCTTTTCTCCATTAGGCGGTGCGCCAAGGCCAGGCGGTTGGCCAGGGCCAGGTTCAGGTCATTGGCAAGTTTCGTCCAGTCTTGTTCCAGCCAGGAGTCACCCTGTTGGGAGCTGACTTTGAGCACGTCAACGGCAGTGTTGTCAGGCCAGGTCCAGATTTGGGCTGACAAGACGGTAAGGTTGTGTAGCGCTAGGGTGCCACAAATCTTGGCCAGCAGTCCTGGCCGGTCCTTGGCCATGATCCGGATGGTCCAGGCATCACCGTGGTCGGTGGCGGCGATGAGGGCTTTTTTCCCTTGCAGTCGCTGGTGCATGGCAAGGTGTTCCATGACCTCGTCGGCGCCGAAGCTGAGCAGGTAGTCGTCGGGAAGGTGGTTGAGAACCTTAGCCATGGTCTTGGCTTGGGCCGGGGCCAACATGGCAGCAATTTGGGAACGCATCCAGTCGACGCTGAGGTGCTGATCCGGGGCGGTTAGGTGATCGGTGTTGCCGATGAGATTGGTGATGCGCTGATAGAGTTCAAGTAATAACGATGCTTTCCAGTCGTTCCAGGCGGTGGGGCCGGTGGCCCGCGCATCGGCAATGGAAAGAAGAAAGAGCATGTTGAGGCGATCCTGATCTTCGATTTTACGGGCACAGCGGATGATGAATAATTCGTCTTCAAGATCTCGTCTGAGGGCGGTTTCGGTGAGGAATAGATGGTTTTTGATCAGGTAACAGAGACAAGCGGTGTCAGCATCCGACCAGCCCATTCGTTTGCCGATGGCCGCAGCCTGTTCGGCGCCCAGTTCGGCGTGCTTGCCGCCCTGCCCTTTACCGATATCATGGAGGAGGGCGGCAAGAAAAAGAACATTGGGTGAGGCCAAAGCCATAAAAACCGCTGCTTCCTCTTGGCGCAGGAGCACCGTTTCGGCCACGGTTTGGAGGAGGTGGCGGTCAACGGTGTAGATGTGGTACACGTCGTGCTGGGCAAGGGAAGCGATCTTGCCCAGTTCTGGAAGGTAAGCGGTCAAGAGGCCAGTTTCAAGCATGGTGGTGAGAACCGGCAGTGGTTCCGCAGCTTCACTGAGGGCGGCAAGGAAGGCCTTGGCCATTCGTTTGGAACTGCGGCTTCGCTCATCGATCAGGTTAAGGTTGGCGGTGATCAGTTTCTTGGTGCGATAGTGGATGGGGAGGCCGGTTTTTGCCGCTTGGGCGAAAACCTGCATGAGGAGATAAGGTTTGCTTGGCAACTGGCTTGAGTCGTCCAGCTCCAGGTGGAGATGGTTGTGGCGGATGATTATGCAATTGTTCGTGGTTTTCTTTGCGGCCTTGGTGGTGGAGGGGGCAGCAAGGGCCAGGGACTCCTCCACATGTTCAAAGAACAGGTCGGTGCCCACAGCCACCTTTTGCAGGTGGCCGTAAAGGTCGCGCATGAATTGCTCTACCCCGAGCAGATCCTTGGTGTTACGAAATTGCAAGTCGTTGGCCATTTCTTCCTGGTATTCAAAATAGAGCTGATCGTTTTTGCGGCTGCTCAGGAAATGCAAGCGGTTGCGAGTTTTTACGAGGTGGTCCCAGGCCGAGGTGAAGTCGATTTGTTCCTGTTTGCTTAACAGCCCTGAATCATACATATCCTCAAGGGACGAGAGGCCGAAGAGAGCCTTGGCCGTCCACATCATAGCGTGAATATCACGTAAGCCGCCCCGACTTTCCTTGATATGCGGCTCAAGAAGGTAGCTGTGCATCCCGAATCGTTGTTGACGTTGCTGGCGGCTGTTTATCATGTTTTCAAAGAAGGTTCGTCGTTGGCCTTCGACAAAGCCTTGCCGGTATTGTTTCTCAAGATCTGCAAATAATCTTTCGTTACCGCAAAGGAATCTGGCATCCAGTAGGGCGACTTGGAAGAAAAAGTCTTTGTTAGCATCGACCAGGCAAGCCTCAATGGTGCGCACCCCGTGCCCCACCTCAAGTCCAGCATCCCAGAGCGGATAAAAGATGGTTTCGGTAATGATGTCAAGTTGTTCTGTGACCTCCGGCTGGTGGAGGAGAAGAATGTCAACATCCGAAAACGGAAACTGCTCGCAGCGCCCGTAGCCGCCTAAGGCGACCAGAGTGATGTGCGAGCGTAATTCCTGCGGACATTTTTCATGATAATGTCTGATGTATTTGTCAAGGAGCTGGGTCTGTTTTTGGAGGAGTTTTCGTCCTTCCAGCCCTTGTCGCCAAAAGGCCTCAAGGGCGTCCCGCCTGGCACGCAGTTCGCCCTTTTCCATCTAAATGGCCTCAGTTCCTTTTTCGCCGGTTCGCACCCGGACTACTTCTTCCACCGGCAGGACGAAGATCTTACCGTCGCCGATCTTGCCGGTATTGGCGGCCAGGCGAATGCATTCCACCACCTGTTCAACCAGTTCCGCTTCGACAATAATCTCAAGCTTGATCTTGGGGATGAAGTCAACCACGTATTCAGCGCCCCGGTAGATCTCCTTATGGCCCTTCTGGCGTCCATAGCCCTTGACCTCGGAGATTGTCATGCCTTTGATGCCCATCTCGTTCAGTGCTTCCTTGACGTCGTCAAGCTTGAACGGTTTGATGATCGCCTCGATTTTTTTCATAACTAACTCCTTTTGAATAGCGGCCTAACTTAATTATTAGGTGTAGCCGATTTCACTGTGTTGACTGAGATCAAGTCCTTGCTGCTCGTCTTCGCTGCTGACCCGGATGCCGATGGTAAGATCGATGCCCTTCAGAATGACAAAGGTCACAACAATGGAGTAGGCGATGGTGACCAGAGCGCCTTCTGCCTGAATGGCAAGCAAAGACGGGTTGCCGAAGAAAAGTCCGTCGGCGCCGCCGGGGTTGATGGCGGTTGAGGCAAAGAGGCCAGTGGCCAGCGCCCCCCAGAGTCCGCCCACCCCATGAACGCCAACCACGTCCAAGGCGTCATCATAACCGAGTTTGCTTTTGGCTACCACTGCCAGATAGCAGATTATTCCCGCCACCAGGCCGATCAAGATTGCCGATACCGGGCTGACAAATCCTGCCGCCGGGGTAATGGCTACCAGGCCAGCCACTGCGCCGGAGGCTGCGCCCAGGGTGGTGGGTTTTCCTTGCAGCATTGTTTCAGCCAAGGTCCAGGATAAGGCGGCGGCTCCGGCAGCCACCTGGGTGGTGAATAAGGCCAAGGTGGCGATGGGGCCGGCGGAGAGCGCGCTGCCGGCGTTGAAGCCGAACCAGCCAAACCAGAGCAGGCCAGTGCCGAGGATGGTCATTGGCAGGTTGTGGGGGTGGAAGGACTCTTTTCCCCATCCCTTTCGTTTGCCCAGCATCAGGGCGGCAACCAAAGCGGCGGCGCCGGAGTTGATGTGGATAACGGTGCCGCCGGCAAAATCAAGGGCGCCCATTTTGCCCAGCCAGCCGCCTCCCCAAACCCAGTGGCATACCGGTAGGTAGACCAGGATGGACCAGAGGACGGTGAAGAAGAGGAAGGCGGAAAATTTCATCCGTTCAGCGATGGCACCGGTGATCAGCGCCGGGGTGATGATTGCAAACATTAACTGAAAGGCACAGAACAACAGGTGGGGGATGGTGTCTGAGTAAGGCCCGGCAGCGGTAGTGGAAACTCCTTTGAGGCCCACCCAGTCGAGGTTACCGATAAAGCCGCCGACGTCGGGGCCGAAGGCTAGGGAGTAGCCGAATGCTACCCAGATAATGGAGATAAGCCCTAGGCAAATGAAACTCTGCATAATGGTGGCAAGAATATTCTTGGAACGGACCATGCCGCCGTAAAAAAGGGCCAGGCCGGGGGTCATCAGCATCACCATGGCGGATGCGATAAGCATGAAGGCAATGTCGCCGCTGTTCACTGGAGAAACCTCTTTAATGTTAACTTTGGGGGCCATCACGGCGAAAAACTATTTTTCGTGATACCTGTTGATTTTGGTTACGTCGGCCACCGCTAGTGGTCGGCGCAACATACGGTGGTGCTTTTGGGGTGCCTGGCCAGGCGACAATCTTCACCGCTTCTTAAGCAATGCGTGTGCCATATGTTCTTGTTCTGTGGATGTGGCTGATATGTCTAGGGATTTTATGGTGGTGGTGATGCGCTGGTTGGGGGTTAGTTTTTCAATTTTGTGAGCAATGGCGGTTGGTGGCACAAAAATGTAAGATAGTTTTGTTTTTTAGCGGGGTGGGTTTTGGGCTTAAATGACTTGGTAGCGATTAAACATGATGGCCTCGACGGGGGCATGGGGCCATTGCTTTTCGATCCAGGCGCGGAGGGCGCGGTTCATGTCTCCGCGGGCGAGAGCGAAGCGGCGCAGGGTGTTCAACGGTTGGTTGCTGTAGAATTGATAGATGATTTCTCGAACCATAAGTTCTTTGTCCGCCGGGGGCTTTTCTCCTTCGTCAAGGAGGAGAACAAGGGTGATGTCGGTCTGGACGAAGTTGGTTTTGCGTGGAGTGTCTTTGCGTTGCGGGGCAGGGATAAGAAAAGCAGGGAACTTCCATTTAACTCGGACTTTCTCATGGACTTCCACCGGCGGGGGCAGTTCTTCGGCTGGTATCTCGGTGGGCGCCGAATCTTCAACAGCGGTAACATCGACCGCTGTCGATTCGGTGGTGACTGTATTATCTTTACCTGACTCTGGGATTAGCAGTGGTAGGAGTAGCAGAGCAAGGATGGCAACTCCGGCGACGATTTGCTGCTTACGGGAGAGGAGTTGTAAGCGAAGTTTGGCGGAGTGATACAGGGAAGCCAGTCTGGTTGGCAGTGTTGCCGCCGTGCTTTTGTGGGTGGTGGCGGCAACATCTGTAAGGGCTTCTTCCTGCTGGGGAGCAAAGGCCTCCTCATCGAGATCGGGGAGGTCATTAAGTTCTTTTTCGGAAGGGGGGGTGAAGTCGTAGGAAGTGCTGGTTGCAGAGGTGAATTCTGTTTCGTCGCCAAGGAAGAAATCATCCCCCCCATCCTCGGGTGAGAAGGAGAAGTCGTCGGCCTGAAAAGCGGACTCCCAGTCACTGGCCAGATCATCGTCAATGTTGTCCGGCGCTACATCATTTTGTTGAGAGTCGTCTCCCATTGGAGTTCGTTAAATCGGCACGTTAGCTGCCGAAAATCTTATCCAGTTTTTCAGACAAGGTGTCAGCCGTGAAAGGCTTTACGATGTACTGGCTTACCTTGGCCTTGACGGCGGCAATGATGTTATCCTGCTGCGCCTCAGCCGTTACCATGATAAATGGAGTGGCGGCAAGGTTGGCATCTGCGCGCACCGTTTTTAGCAGGTCAAGGCCGGTCATCTTGGGCATGTTCCAGTCAGAGATAATTAAGTCGACCTTTTCTTTCTGTAGAATTTCTAAGGCACTGGTTCCATCATCCGCTTCGATTATATTTTTGAAGCCCAATTGGACAAGAATATTTTTGACAATTCTCCGCATGGTGGCGAAGTCATCAACAACAAGAACCTTCATGCTAGCATTATCAGGCATTGTTTCCTCCCTATAAACGTTTCTTGAAACGTATTACTATTTTTGATTGTATCGGTGCGTCGGTCTGCCGTCTCTACAACAGCTGTTCTCGGGCTTTTTGTTTCGCTGTCGGCGTTAATCGATAATGGTTGTGGGGCAGTCTTATCTTCACCGAAAGATTGTTAATAAACTAGTCAGCTACTATAAAACAATAGTTAAATAATAATACAAGATTACTAAGTAGCGTATTTTATCGTTTCAGTAAAGCTGAAAAAAAAGGAAATTATATGATGTCGAATGTTTAGCTGGTGAGTTTGTTTTTTAGTTTAGAGCGTAGGCGTAACATGGCCTTGCTGTGCATCTGGGAGATTCGCGATTCTGTATAGCCAAGAACTTCGCCAATCTCCTTCATGGTTAGTTCCTCAAAGTAGTACAGGGAGACGGTAAGTTTCTCTTTTTCCGGCAGGGATGTGATGGCCTTGGCGATCACATTGCGGATTTCAGCAACGTTCAGGGCGGCAAAAGGGTCGGTGCCATCGGCAGCAAAGGTTTCAGCGAGACTGCCCCTGTCATCGGGAATCGGATTTTTGTTTCGCATCATGTCGATGTCCATGAAGGAAACCGTTTTTGTCTCATCAAGGAGTTTGTGGAAGCCGTTTAGGTCTAGATTAAGGGCTGCGGCTGTCTCTTCGTCGGTGGCAGGACGTCCCAACTTTTTTTCCAGTTCGCTATATACTTTCTCGAGATCGGTCACTTTGCGGCGAACCGAGCGTGGTACCCAGTCCAGGGAGCGCAGTTCGTCAAGCATCGCGCCTTTGATGCGGAATTCCGCATAGGTTTTGAACTGTACCTTCTTGGCTGGGTTAAACTTTTCAATGGCATCGATCAGGCCGATGGTTCCGCAACTGATCAGGTCGTCAAGGGCAACCTGGGCCGGAAGCCTGGAGGAGAGACGGATGGCAATGTATTTGATCAGCGGGGTGTAGTTGAGGATGAGGTCGCTACGGGTCGCCTGATCAAGTTGTCCACCTTGGCTGAAGTAGGCCTGAGTGTAATCTTTAAATTTCGAGGTTGGTTTCTTGTTCATTATGGATTCTCTGGACGTCTGCGCCGGTAGCGGTATGGAGCGAAGCGCCCACCGAGATTTGTTGTATGTGGGTATTATGACAGATCAAGCAACCCTTGCCAAAAGAATTTGATGTTGCCGTCACTGTGCTGTTCTGGTTTCTCAGCTATCATCTGGGTGGAAAGGGTTTTGAACATGCGGCTTGAGTCGGCATTGGGAAACAGTTCGCTGACCAGTTTTTGGCTGCGCACCGCTTTGGGAAGTTTCCGATCAAAGGGGATGAAGCCGACTAGATCCAAAGAAATGGTGTTGAGGAAGCGGTCGGCGACAATACTCAGTTTGCGGAAAACGGCCAGGGCCTCTTTTTCCGAATCGGCGTTGTTGACGAGGATTCGGAACCGTTTGACATCATGGCGACCAGACAGCACCTTGATCAGGGCGTAAGCGTCGGTGAGGGAGGTTGGTTCCGGGGTAAGGACGATGATTCGTTCCTGGGCGGCCAGATTGAAATAGACAACGTTGTCATTGATGCCGGCACCGGTATCCACCAGCATGATGTCGACCTTGTCGTCCACCGTTTCCATCTCGGTCATGAAATATAGTTTCTGGCTTTCGGTGAGGCTGGCCAGTTCCATAATTCCAGAACTGGCAGGGAGAAGTTTGAAGCCTCCCGGTCCATTCACCAGGATTTCGGTTAATGATTTCTCGCCCAGGAGAACATGATGTAAATTGTACCGGGGGGTGAGGCCCAGTAGGACATCGACGTTGGCGAGATTCAGGTCGGCGTCAAGGATCAGGACCTTCTGGCCCTGCTTGGCCAGACAGTAGGCAAGATTGGTGACGATATTGGTTTTACCAACTCCGCCCTTGCCGCTGGAGACACATATTACCCGTGGCGGGGTGCCGATTTTTGGGGAGCGTTGTGCCCTTTTTTTGCTGTCGGCGCGATCCATCATTGTTTGCAGGGTTGAGGCTTGGTTCATGATGCGCTCCTGTGCGGTTGCGCGGTCCAGTCATCCCGTTCGGCGATAATTGCTCGCTCATCGATAATTGCATCCCAGCCGTGGCGGAATAATTTGGCGAGGAATATTTTGCTGGCGATCATGAAATCTTCAGGAACCCGCTGGCCGGTGCAGATTGAAGCCACCGGCAACTGTGAGGCAACCACCTGTTGACAGAGGGTGGCGTAGGTTCTGGTTTCGTCGATCTTGGTTAAAATCAGGCCACTGATAGTTAATGGTCGATAACCGGCAACGGTGCTGGCCAGATCCTCCTTCTTGGTGGTGGCGCTCAAAACCAAATAGGGATGGATGTTTCTGGAGTGCCCAAACCAGTCCTGTAGTTCGTCGATATGTTGCTGGTCATAGGGGCTCTTGCCGGCAGTGTCGATGATGATCACGTCTTTGTCGGTATGTCTGGCGATGGCAGAGTCCATGTCTTGTTTGCGGAGGACGATTTCGCAGGGCAGCCGCATGATTTTTGCGTAGGTGCGTAATTGGTCGGTGGCGCCGATCCGATAGCAATCCATGGAGAGCATTGCCACCGATAGGCCTTGGTGCAGGCTGAACCACGCCGCAAGTTTGGCGGCAGTGGTGGTCTTGCCGACGCCGGTGGCGCCCACCAGGGCTATGATGGTCGGCCCGTCAGGGTTGGTTGTTTCGGGCAGCGGGCTGATGGAGAGTTGGTCGATTAATTTGTCGCGCCACTGCGATACTTCTTGTTGGTTGGGGCGGGAGGTTTTCTCTGGTTTAGCTGCTGACTGTGTTTCTTGACCTGGTTGTCGTTTGAGCATCCCGGCAAAGCGCATGCGCAGGTCATGGGCTTCAAGGTGGCTGTGTTTGTTGCTGTCGGCGATGGAGATTGTCGACGGTTCGTATTGTTCTTCTGGTTTAGGAGGGGCTACGGGGGGAGGTGTTACCGGTGGTGACGGTTTGGTTGCTGCGGGTCTGGAGTAGGTCTGCGCTGGCTTCGGTTCGCTGTCAGTCAGGGAGTCAAGGTCATAGTCCAGGGCGGCAACAACCTCAACCTTGGTTTCCTGTCCCTTCTTGACGATATTGCCGCGACTGGCGCCAATGGTTTTGGTGGCAAGGATAACGGCGTCTTCGCCCATCTCTGCTTTAACCATGGCCAGGGCGGTGGCGGCGTCAGGAGCCTCGAATCTTTTTATCCGCATAGGTGTTCAACCGGTCAGTTTGCTGTTGGGATAGTGGTTTTGCCGGATTGGCAAGGGAACCCCGAGTATCCTGTTAACATGGCATAATATCTAAAAATGACGTTTTTTTCAACCGATACCAGTATTTCTCTGATTATCTTTTTGGGTTGATGTCGATGGACCCCAAAGATTGAATTTTAGTGGTGGTGGTCAGCTCATTATGGGAGAGAACCAGAACCTGGGGCATGAAGCGTTCAAGGAGCTGGCGCAGGTGTCGGCGGAGAATGGCGGTGGTGATGATGATGGGTTGATACCCCTCGCCGGTAATTTTGTCTGCAGTGGCTTCAATGGCTTCCAGCAAGCGCTGGGCAAGGTTTGGTTCAAGGGAGAGGTAGGTGCCTTGATCCGTTTGCCGGATGGATTCACGGAGGATGTCCTCTGTTCTGGTCTCCAGGGTTAGAACCGGCAGGTTGCCCTGGTCATCAAGGAAAGAAGCAATGATTGAGCGGGCCAGTTTTTGGCGGACATACTCGGTAAGAATATCTGGATCTTTACTCAAGGGGGCATGGTCGGCAAGGGTCTCGCAGATGGTCAGCAGGTCGCGGACGGAAACCCGTTCCCGCAACAGATTTTGCAAGACCTTTTGCACCCCGCCCAAGGTGAGTAGGTTGGGAACCAGTTCTTCCACCACCTTCGGCTGTGATTCGGCCAGGTGATCAAGGAGCTTTTGGGTATCCTGGCGACCAAGCAGTTCGGAGGCTTGGTTGCGCAGGATCTCGGTGAGGTGGGTGGCGACCACCGTTGAGGGGTCCACCACCGTATAACCGGCCACCTGGGCTTCGTCTTTCTTGTCTGACTGGATCCACAGCGCTGGGAGGCCAAAGGCTGGTTCGGTGGTGGGAATGCCCTCCATCTTCCGTTTGGCGCCGCCGGCGTCCATGGCCATTTGGTAGCCAACCATTACCTCACCGCGAGCGGCCTCCACCCCTCTAATTTGTAGTACATATTGGTCGGGGCGAAGTTGCAGGTTGTCGCGGACATGGAGGGGAGGGATAATGACGCCCATTTCGGTGGCAAACTGGCGGCGGATGGAGCGGATTCGTTCCAGCAGGTCGCCGTCTTGGCTTTCGTCCACCAAGGGAATGAGGCCGTAACCTACTTCCAGTTCAAGGGCGTCTAGGCCCAGCAGACTTTCCACCGTTTCCGGGGAGCCGTCTGGTAGTTCAGCCGCTTGTTTCTTTTCTGTCTCTTCTTTGTCGGTGGCGATATCTTTTTCTGCCTTGGTTTGGAAAGCTAGGTAGGCCATGCCGCCCACCAGGGTACCAAGGGCCAGGAAGGGGATGTGCGGTAAGCCGGGGATGATGCCGAAGAGGATGATGATGCCGGAGGAAACGGCCAAGGCCTGGGGTTGCATGCCGAACTGTTGGGTGAATTCCTTGCCCATACTGACGTCTGAGGCGGCGCGACTGACGATGATACCAGCTGAGGTGGAGATGATCAGGGCCGGAATCTGTGAAACCAGGCCGTCGCCGATGGTGAGCAGGGTGTAGGTGGTGGCTGCATCGCTTAAGCTCATTCCTTGGCGGATGACGCCGATGAAAAAGCCGCCGAGGATGTTGATGGCCATGATGATCAGCCCGGCCACGGCCTCGCCGCGCACGAATTTGCTGGAGCCGTCCATGGCCCCGTAAAATTCGGACTGGCTGGAAATTTCCTTCCGCCGTGCCTTTGCTTGTTCTTCATCAATCAGGCCGGAGTTGAGATCGGCGTCGATGGCCATTTGCTTGCCGGGCATGGCGTCAAGGGTGAAGCGGGCCGCCACCTCGGCGATTCGTCCTGAACCCTTGGTGATGACGATGAAGTTGATCAGAACCATAATCAGGAAGATGACCATTCCCACCGCGTAATCGCCGCCCACCACAAAGTTGCCAAAGGAATTGATTACCGATCCCACCGCCCCCGGCCCCTCGTGTCCGTGAAGAAGGATCAGTCTGGTGGAGGCGATATTGAGGGAGAGGCGAAAAAGGGTGGTGACTAAGAGTAAAGAGGGAAACGAGGAAAAATCCAGCGGGTTGGAGTTGTACATGGCGATCATCAAGATGACCAAGCCGATGGTAATGTTGGTGGATAGCAGCAGATCAAGGAAGATGGGCTTAAGGGGCAGGATCATGACCATCAGGATGGCCACGACCCCCACTGCCATGAACAGACTGGAGGAGTCGATGTCGATGGCTTTTAGGCCGGTCTGTGCGGTTGCGCTGGTGGGATCGTCTTTCGCCATTGTTTTTCCGGTTCTGCGTTGGTGGTTTGGTTACGAAATTTTATTTTTTATATTGTACACATAGGCCAGCGTTTCCGCCACGGCTTGAAAGAGATTTTCCGGGATTGTTTCGTCGATCGTGGCTGTTTTGTAAAGGGCTTGGGCCAGGGGTTTGTCTTCAATGATGGCCACGCCGTGTTCCTTGGCGATCTCTTTTATCTTCTGGGCGGTTACTCCGGCCCCCATGGCAACCACCCTTGGCGCGGTCATGGCCATGGCTTCATACTTGAGGGCAATGGCGAGATGGGTGGGGTTGGTGATGACCACGTCAGCGGTTGGCACTTCGCTCATCATCCGCTTGCGGGCCATCTCCATTTGAATGGCGCGAATGCGTCCCTTGACCTGGGGGTCACCTTCGGTGGATTTAGATTCTTCTTTTACTTCCTGTTTGGTCATCTTCATTTTTTCGTTGAATTGTCTTCTCTGGAAAATGTAGTCAGTTCCCGCCAGTAAGGCGATAAATAATGCCGATTTCATGAAGATCCAGAAAGCGATGCGGCACATAAAGAGAAGAATGGTGATGGGTTCCTGGTTCATCAGCATCAGGATCTCAGGGATCGCTTTGACGATCTCCTTGTAGGCGATAATACAGATGATGGCGAGTTTGGCGAGGGATTTAAACAGATTGGCCAGGGCCTGTTTCCCGAGCAGATTTTTGAGACCGGCAATGGGGTTAATTTTCTCAAATTTCGGGGCCAGCTTGTCCGGTGCGAAGAGGATGCCGACTTGGGCGTAGTTGGAGATTAGTGCGGCTAGAAAGATTGCTCCGGCCACAGGGCCGATGATGGCCAGGGCGTAGAGCATGGCGTCCCTGCTGATGGTGGTCATGTTGTCTTGGGCGATTTTGATATTGTTTAGGTTGCCCAGGTAGTGGCGGAGGACAAAGTAAAATTTGCTCAGGAGATAGTTGCCCAGAGCATAGATGGTAAGCAGACCGACCAGCAAAACGGCGGCTGACGGCACTTCTTGGCTTTTGGCGACGTCGCCCTTGTCTCTGGCCTCTTCAAGACGTCGTCCAGTGGGATCTTCGGATTTCTCTTGGCCGCTTTCATTCTCCGCCAAAGGTTATCCTCCCATGCCCATGGCTAGTTTGGGCAGCAGCCTTTCCAGCATGTAGAAATTATTGATCATCAGGGGCATGAAGAGGTTGAGTGACAAGCCGATGAAGATGAAGCCAATGGCTATTTTCATCGGCATGGCAACGATCATCACCGGGATTTGTGGTGAGACCTTGGCCAGGATGCCCATGGCGACATCGGAAAAAAAGAGGACGGTGCCCACCGGAGCGATGATCTTGACGGCCAGGACGAACATATGGCCGACCCCGTGGACGATTCCTGCATAGGTAGCCTGGGTCAGGTTAAGGGAGCCTGGGTGTACCCAGGTAAAGGTTTCAGCCAGGGTGCGGAAGTAGAGATGGTGGCCGTTGACGCTTAAAAAAAGCAGAGCGGCAATCATGTGCCAGAAAAAACCGATAATGGCGACCTGGGTGCCGTGTTGCGGATCCATGACCCCGGCCATGGAAAATCCCATCTGGATGGCCACCATTTGTCCGGCGCTTTCAACCGCCGCAAAGACAAGATTAGCGAAGAGGGCGAGGATGGCGACAAAGAGGATTTCCTTGCCCATGAAAACGATGAGGCCCACCGCGCTGGAGGGCAGGTCGGCAGCGGTTACCGGTACCACCGGCAAGAGCACCAGGCTGGTTATCAGGGTGAAGAGTACTTTGGCCTGGGGCGGGATACTTTGTGAGCCGATGATGGGCATCAGGAAAATGAGGGGACCTACTCTGGCCATGATAATAACCAGGACCATGATGTTAGCCAAGGTCCAGTTGAGAAGGGTGGTGTCAGTCATGGCGACCGTCTCTCAAGATTACCGGATCATGTCCGGGATGTGGGTAATAAGATTGGTCGTGTAGTCGGTGAGTTTGGTGAGCATCCAAGAGGCAAAAAAGAGCATCCCGATCATGATGGCGACGATTTTAGGGACAAAGGTGAGGGTCATCTCCTGGATCTGGGTCACTGATTGAAAAATGGCGATGACAACGCCGACGATCATGCCGATGAGCAGCATCGGACTTGCCACCATCAGGGTGACGAGCATCGCATCCTTAGCCAGGGTGATGATCTGCATCTGGTTCATCTGGTTTATACTCCGAAACTCTTGACCAGGGAGCCGACCACAAGGTACCAGCCATCTACCAGGACAAAAAGCATCAATTTGAACGGAAGTGAGACCATGACCGGCGGTAGCATCATCATCCCCATGGAGAGCAAGACGCTGGCCACCACCATATCGATGATTAAAAAGGGGATAAAGAGGATGAAGCCGATCTCAAAAGCGGTTTTTAGCTCGCTGATCATGAAGGCGGGGATCAATATTGTAATCGGCACCTCATCTTTGTTGTTCGGTTTTTTTATTTTGGCGATGGAGAGGAACAGGCCCAGATCTTTTTCTCTGGTCTGGGAAAACATGAAGGCCCGTAATGGTTTCACACCTTCGGCAATGGCTTGTTCGGCATTGATTTTTTCGGCAAGATAGGGCTTGACCGCGGTGTCATTCATCTTGTTGAAAACAGGGCTCATGATAAAAAAGGTCAGAAACAGGGCCAGGCCCACCAATACCTGGGGAGGGGGAGCTTGCTGGGAGCCCAAGGCCTGTTTCAGAAAGCCGAAGGCGACGATCAGGCGGGTGAAACAGGTCATCATCAGGAGGATGGCCGGGGCTACGGAGAGGACGGTGAAGATAAGCAGAATCTCAACCAGATTAGAAACCTCTTTCGGGTTGGATGTTTCATCAAGGCCGATCCTGAGCGAGGGCAGGGTGATGGCATGGCACAAGGAGGGGAGGGTGAAAACGGCGGCGAAGAGGAGGCCGAGGATAATCGGCAGGGTGGTGGCCGGTTTCATCCTTTGCTGGTGGATAGTCATTTTCATCTCACGAGTGATCCTTGCTGGCGGTTTTGTCGGTGTTGTTGACGGCTCTTGAGAGGAGAGAGGAAAAACGGGAAGAGGATGGGTGGTTGTCGGCCAGGGTTCGCAGCTTTTCGTCTGGATCCAGTTTGGTAAGCAAGGTAATTTGTTGCTCAGAAACGCCCACCGCCATGGTCTGGCCGGCGATATCCAGCACCGCGACATATTTTTTGGGAGCGATCATCTTGGTGTCCAGCACCTTTATCACTCCCCCTCCTCCTATGGGTTGTCCGCTGAGGCCAAGTTTTTTGAGGGCTGCGGCAAGTAGCATTAGCAGGCCGAGAACCACCGCCAGAGCGCCCACCGCCTTGGCAGCGTAGATCGCTATGGATGGTCCGGTTTGTAAATTGTCCATGGCGTGATCTGGCTGCGGCTGCCCTTTACTCACTGCTGGTTCTTGTTCAGCCGGATTTGCTGCCCAGGCCGGGGTATCCCAGCCGTGACAGAGCAATATTCCGGTCAAGACCAGCAGCAATAGTACGAGGTTGAATCGTGGTCGGCCAAGGGAGCGAGTATGGTTGCCAGTGCTGCTCATCCCATGTTCTTGATGCGGTCGGCTTGGCTGATTATTTCGGTGATTCTTACTCCGAAACGTTCGTTGACGACGATAACCTCGCCTTTGCCCAGTAATTTGTTGTTGACGAAGATTTCCACCGGTTCGCCGGCGGCTTTGTCCAGTTCCACCACCGAGCCCTGGGTCAGTTGCAGCATGTTGTTGATGATCATGTCGGTGCGGCCCAGTTCCACCGTTACTTCCAGTGGCACGTCAAGGAGGAAATCAAGGTTTTGTGAGCCGGATTGTCCTGCGCCGGCGCTGCCGCCTAAGTCCGCGAAGTTGGCGGCCTGCGCGGAGTCACCGCTGTCTCCCCAGGCGTCATCTGAGGCGGTCGTGGCCGGGGCTGCGGGGGCGGATTTGCTATCTTCCAATGCATCGGCCCAGGCATCGTCTAAGGGTTCGTCTGCCATGGTGGTCGCTCCTGGTGATGGGGTTTTCGATTCATATCCTGGGGGTTACAGATTTAGGCAATCCCAGTGTTTATAATATTTGTTGGCGGTTGGTTAATCTTTTTCCTGGTCCAGTACCTTGCGTTTAATCAGAAAGGCTTTGTTGCCCCGGTGCACTCCCGGAGTGCCCATGTATTTACGGACGCCGCCGGCAAAGGCGGGTAACAGGTCGTCGGTGCGGTGTTCAAGCTGAATGATGTCACCCACATCCAGTTCCAAGACATCTCCGGCTGGGATCTCTGCCTTGCCCAGCTCGACCTTGAATTTCAAGGGGACGTTTTTGATATTCTCCTGCAGCACTCGTTGGATCTGTATATCCTCTTCGCTCTGCTCGCGCTGGAAGGTTGAAAAGAGTTTTTTCTTCACCGATTCCAGGTTGGCGAGAGGGATGCAAGTGGTGATACTGCCCACGGCGCGATCCATGTCGACATCATAGCGGTTGATGACCACCACGTCTTCCGGTTCGCAGATCTTGGCGAACTGGGGGTTAATCTCGCTCCGAGCATATTGAACCTTGAGCGGTTGCAAGGAATACCACGCCTTTTCCAGGTCGGCGAGGAGGATGTTGACCACTCGCCGGATCAAGCGTTGCTCAATGGCGGTGAAGTCGCGGCCTTCGATGCGCACCGTTCTGGTGCCGGTGCCGCCGAGAAAGTTCTCAACCAGGGTGAAGACCAGTTTTGGTTCCAGAACCAACAGGGCGTGGCCGCGAAACGGTTCCATCTTAAAGATTTGCAGGCTGCTGGGCACCGGCAGGGTGCGGACAAAGGCACCGAACCGCTCAAGCTCCATGGGCACGGCGGTGATGTCAAGGATGCGGCGCAGGGAGTTGGTCAATGACGCTCGCATGGAGCGCAGAAAGGAGTCGTTGATGAACTCCAAGGCTGGCATTTTGACCTGAACGATTCGTTCCTGCCGGGAAAAATCGTATGCTGTGTAGGCCAGTGATTCAGCGTCAATCGGTTCTTCGGTTTCTTCGATTTCGCCGCCGGAGATTCCCTTGAGTAGGGCATCTACCTCGTCCTGGCTGAGTATCTGTTCCATGTCTCTCGCCGCGTTTGCTAGTTTTGTTCAAGACACCATTAAGTCGGGATGGGGTGTCCGAGCCAATTAAACCGTTACTGTACCACGAACTCGGTAAAGTAGATATTCTTGACCCGGTCGGGTCGCATCACCTGGTTGAACCGTTCCAGTAATTCATCCCGGATGCGGATTTTCCCCTCCGGGGTCATGACCTCTTCAAAGGTAAGGCTGGTTAGCATGATGATAACCAGATCCCTAAGCTTTGGCGCCGCCTTTTGGGTTCGCTCCAGCGCTTCCGGGTTCTCGATCTCAAGTTTAAGTTGAACCTTTAGGTAGCGTCTGCCTTTTGGGTCGGCCAGGTTGACGACAAAAGGTTCCAAGGCAAATATTTCGCCCACCGTGTCCACCGGAGGGGCCGGTTCGCTGCTTTCATTTACTGCCTCTGCGTCCTGTTGTGGGGCCATGAATTTCATGTAGGCGAAAAAGCCGCCGCCGCCCAAGAGTATTACGCATACACTGAGGATAATGAAAAAGAGAGCCTTGGATTTTTTCTTCGGCGGTGCTTCTTCTTCCGCCTGGACTTCCGGTTCGTCGGCCATGGATAATTTCTCCCGTTACCGCTGATGGTTGCTATTGCTTGGTTGCAAAATGGTGCTGTTATTTATGTTTGGTAATAAAGCAAGCATCGTGCCGTCTTGGCGCTTTTGTGTCGATTCTTATTCTAAGATGTCGGTTTCCCAACGTATTATCACTTCGGTGGTGATGCCTTTTGTTCTTTCCTGCCCGGATGATCAGCCTGTTGGTTGGTCATATCTTTGACTTTTTTTGGGGGGGGAGTGTCAAAGAACGCCACGCGATGAGGTTACTCATTGTCACGTCAACTCTGAAGCGCCGCATCTTGATGGCCATTTTTTACCCTGCGTCGTTACAACTCGAATCACATCGCACAACTATGCTCTCCAAGTCGTGCCTTGCAGTAAAAAAAATCGCTGCCCAATTTTACGGCATTTCATCCTTGATGCGACACTAGCGATATTCATCCCGAATCACTTTGCCGGAGTTGTCATGAACCCGGATGTGAACCTCGCCTTGATAGTTCAGGCTCCACATTGGCGTTACTTCGACGATCACATCTTTGAATTTGGCCTGGCGGCTTCTTCGTGATTCCTGGGCCTGGGCAGTGAGTTGGTCGATCAGTAGATCCAGTTGGCTTTTTTTGTTGACGACGGGTGGTTGGGCAATGGTTGTCGTTGTCTCTTTTTGTAGCTTGGTTGCCGCTGGTACCTTGGGTTGATTCACTGTGCTACAGCTTGCGTTGAGTAGCAATATCGCCAGCAGCAATGGGAATAAAGATCTACAATTATTCATGACAGGCCTCTTGGGGTGGGTTGAATGTGAGTCTGTGGGGGCAAAATTCTATCCTGGTCTTTGTTCGGGATAAGGTAGGCGCAGCAGTGAGACTCATAGGTTATATCTTTTAGGAATCTTGAAAATTGCTCTTTTGCTCGATGGAAGTCTTCGCGATCTAGGTGTTGTCACCGAAAAGAAAAATGCTCATATGCTTAATCTACGGCGCTTTTTGTTTTCGGCTGAGCCTTATTCTCGAACAAAGTGCCTAATTTTTCAAGATACCCTTTAAATTTAAAATGACGATAAGGTTAGCTTAGCAGGGTTAGCGTTGCTTCGCAGCTAGATTTATCGGCAGGTGGTCGGCGAAGGAGGAGTGACTTGAAGTTGTTAGCCTCCTTCGCCGAGGGTAGCATTATGGGTAGAATAGTTGTCACTTCTGGTTTTCGTAGTCATCCATCTGGTGAAAGTTGAGATATTTGTATACCGTTTCAGTGTTGGGGGTGAGTCGTTCCGCCACCATGGCCTGATATTCCGTCACCGTGGGAATTTTCCCTAAACGAGCGCAGGCGGCGGCTAGTTCGGCGGAGCCGAGATACACCTTGGTGTTGTTGCCGATGCGGTTGTCGAAGTTGCGGGTGGAGGTGGAGAAGGCCACTGCATTGTCGCGGGTGCGGGCTTGATTTCCCATGCAGAGAGAGCAGCCAGGGATTTCGGTGCGGGCGCCGGCGCGGGCGAAAACATTGTAGACCCCCTCAGCTTTGAGCTGTTCTTCATCCATGCGGGTGGGTGGGGCGATCCACAGCCTTCCTTTGCTTTGCGGTTGGCCGTCGAGGATTTGTGCCACGGCCCGGAAATGGCCAATATTGGTCATGCAGGAGCCGACAAAAACCTCGTCAATGGCAGTACCGGCCACCTGGGAGAGTAGTTTGACGTCGTCCGGGTCATTGGGGCAGGCCAGCACTGGTTCGGTGATCTGGTTAAGGTCGATTTCCAGTATCGCCTTGTATTCCGCGTCGGCGTCAGGTTCCAGGAGGGTGGGGGCGGCAAGCCATTCTTCCATGGCGCTGATTCTTTTTTTGATGGTCTCCGCGTCTTGGTACCCTTTGCGAAGAAGGTTTTTGAGCAGGATGACGTTTGAGTGTAGAAACTCCATCACTGGTTCTTTGTTGAGTCGGACGGTACAGGCTGCCGCTGAGCGTTCAGCTGAGGCGTCGGATAGTTCGAAGGCTTGTTCAACCTTAAGGTCAGGGAGCCCCTCGATCTCGATCACCGTACCGGCAAAGATGTTTTTCTTGCCCGCTTTTTCAACGGTGAGCAAGCCTTGTTGGATAGCGGTGTAAGGGATGGCGTTGACCAGATCGCGTAAGGTGATACCCGGTTGCAGCTCACCGCTGAAACGAATCAGCACTGACTCCGGCATTACCAGCGGCATGGCGGCAGTGGCCGCAGCAAAGGCGACCAGGCCGGAGCCAGCGGGAAAGGAGATACCCATTGGAAAGCGGGTATGGGAGTCGCCGCCGGTGCCCACCGTGTCGGGGAGCACCATTCGGTTCAGCCAGGAGTGAACCACGCCGTCTCCGGGGTGGAGGGAAATGCCGCCCCGGTCGCTGATGAATCCGGGCAGGGTCTGATGGGTGATGACATCCACCGGCTTTGGGTAGGCGGCGGTGTGACAGAAAGACTGCATGGTCAGGTCTGCAGAGAATTTCAGGCAGGCAAGTTCCTTGATCTCATCGCGGGTCATGGGGCCGGTGGTGTCCTGAGAACCCACGGTGGTCATCTTTGGTTCACAGTATGCGCCGGGGCGGACGCCGGGCAGGTTGCAGGCCTTGCCCACCATCTTCTGGGCCAGGGTGTAACCTTTGCCAGTGTCGGCGGGGATTTCCGGGGCGCGGAAGAGATCTGAGGGGGGCAGAGCCAAGGCCTCTCTGGCTTTAGCGGTCAAACCGCGACCGATGATCAGGTTGACCCGGCCTCCGGCTCGCACTTCGTCAGGTAAGGTGGCTGGGGCCAGCTTGAAGGTGGTCACCACCTGGCCGTCCTTGCTGATGGTGCCCTCTTTGGTATTGATGGTGATAACGTCGCCGGTGGCAAGGTTTTCTACATCGCACTGGATGGGCAGCATGCCGGAGTCTTCGGCCGTGTTGAAGTAGATGGGGGCGATGGTGGAACCTATCACCACTCCGCCGGTGCGTTTGGCTGGCACAAAGGGGATGTCGCGACCGATATGCCAAAGCATGGAGTTGACGCCGGACTTACGCGAGGAGCCGGTGCCCACCACATCGCCGACATAGGCGACGGGGTGGCCTTTTTCTTTGAGGGCGGCGATGGTCGCCAGGGAGCCGGGTTGGCGGTTGTTAAGCATGGATTGTGCGTGCAACGGGATGTCCGGGCGGCTCCAGGCTTCCGATGCTGGGGAGAGGTCATCGGTGTTGGTTTCACCGGCGACCTTGAAAACGGTGACGGTGAGTGTTTCCGGCATCTCCGGTCGGGAGGTGAACCAGGTTGCATCGGCCCAGTTTTGTAGAACCTGTTTGGCGTGTGGGTTGTTTTTTGCTTTGGTGACCACCTCGTTAAAGGCCTCGTAAACCAAGAGGGTGTTGGAGAGGGCTTTCTCAGCTGCAGGGGCCAGCTCCTTGTCGTCAAGAAGTTCGATAAGGGGGGCGACATTATATCCCCCCATCATGGTGCCGAGAAGGTCGACGGCGGCAAGGCGGTCAAGCAATGGGCAAGTTATTTGGGCCATTGTCACTGCTGCCAGAAAATCAGCCTTTACCTTGGAAGAGTCGTCCACGCCAGGCACGATTTGGTTGGTGAGCAGATCCAGCAGCAGTGCTTCTGTGCCGCTGGCGGGATTTTGTAACAATTGGATCAAGTCGGTGGTTTGGGCGGTGGAAAGGGGTAAAGGGGGCAACCCCTGGTCGGCACGTTCTTTGACGTGTTGTTGGTAGGATGCGAGCATCAATGAATCTCCTTATATGGATGAGCAGCGGCGGTTCGTCAGAGTAGGTG
Source organism: Desulfurivibrionaceae bacterium (assembly GCA_030145325.1). GTDB lineage: Bacteria > Desulfobacterota > Desulfobulbia > Desulfobulbales > UBA5123 > UBA5123. The sequence continues at coordinate 4,460 of JAQYVW010000015.1, read as the reverse complement.
AGGGTTGGAACCGGTTGTTTTTGCGCAACCCCCTTGGTCATGGGGCAATTTCTTTAGTGTGTTTTATATACCCACCCATTAACGGTGGGGCAAGGTTTGGGAGAAAGTTTTTTGTAACTAGGGTCTGTCCATAAGTGGTCTTTTCGGAGTCTCACAGGTTCGCTACCTGCCCGATCTCTGCGTTATGTTCAAAAAATAATGCTCGGAATATCAGATATATGCCTGCGCTTATATTTTTTTCGCATGCCTTGATCTCAAACAAAAATCCTCATTTATGGACAGACACTAACTAGTAGGCTCACCCGCCTTCGCGTATCTGTTTTGTCTACCTGTTTACAAACCAGCTTGTTTTGTTTTGTGGTGTATTAAAATTTGTACTTGTTTTTGGTGGTTGTTGTTTGGTGAGGAGCAGGATGGGGGATGGGGAGTGTTTTTGAGCCTGTTTTGTTTCCTGAAGGGGGAGTATAAAAAATTAAACTTTGTTGCTGGGAGGGGCTTTGTGGGCTGAAACGGCGCTCTCCGGGGACTGTTCCCTTGCTTAGGTAAAAAAAATTGAACTTTTCGGCCAGGGCGGGGGGAGGGGGTAATATCTGTAAGTAGCTGATTTGGTGAAGGTGGGAGCATCTTTTGCGGTTTGTTTGCTGTTTGGCACGTTGATTGCTATATCACCTAGGTAAGAAAACTTCATCTCTTTCTCCCTTAGAAAGCCGCCTTGGCCCCCCTTGCCAAGGCGGCTTTCTTGTTTTTGTGTTCTTCTTCCTGTAGTCTCAGGTGCTGTCTCCCCCTTATTGAGTTTTGCTTGTAACTTATCTCCTCGGTCAATAGTCAGGGAAATATATGCAGATTGCAGGGAATGATGTCGCCATGGTGCGCTGCCGAGATTATCGGCGTGAGTCCCTTAAGGATCTTGTGGCCGGGATTTTTGAGGTGGCCGGGGTGGTGGTGCGATCCGGCGATAAGGTTTTGTTGAAGCCGAATCTGATCACTGGCAAGCGGCGCGACGGTTTGTCCTGCACCCATCCGCAACTGGTGGCGGCGGTGGCGGAATGGTTCTGCGATCACAATGTCAGAGTCTCGGTGGGTGATTCGCCAGCCTTTGGCAGTGCGGTGCAGGTGATGACTGCCTGTGGCTATGATGAGGCTTTACGTGGTTTGCCGGTTGAGTGGGTGAACTTTGACCAACAGCGGTCTGTTCGTCTTGCCTGTGGGGAGAAGGTTGGTCTGGCGCGGGTGGCCTTGGAGTGCGATTTCCTCGTCAATTTGCCGAAGGTTAAGGCCCATTGTCAGATGTTGGTGAGTTTGGCGGTGAAAAATTATTTTGGGGTGGTGGTTGGTTGGCGGAAACCATGGTTGCATGCCAAGCATGGTGATATCGGTAACCGTTTTGAAGAAGTGTTGGTTGATCTGCTGGCGGTGTTGCCCGGCGGGTTTTCTTTGGCTGACGGTGTTGTCGCCATGCATAAAAATGGGCCGGTGCAGGGGGGCGAGCCTTATCCTCTTGGCTTGTTGGCGGGTTCGGCGAATCCGGTGGCGTTGGAGAGCGCGTTGTTGCGAGTTCTTGATGTCACCCCTGAACAATCGCCTTTGTGGCGAGAGTGTTGGCGGCGGCAATTGCCCGGTAGTGATCCAGAGGTGTTGAGCTGGTCTCTTGAGCCCCTGACCAATGGGCAGGTGCAGGATTTTCTCTTGCCGTCGCAGTTGACGCCGGTAAGTTTCAGGCCGCAACGGTTGTTGTTGGGCGCCATCAAACGGTTGGCGACCAGGCTTGGGGGGTAGTTTTTAATTAAGTGAATCTTGAAAAATTGTTTTTTGATTCTTGTTAAGCCAGTTGTCTCGCCCGATCTTTGCGGTACGACTTGTTTTAGCGAAGCCATTTTCTAAATCCTTTTCTTTCCTGATGGTATTTTTGATGATTGATGAAAAAGCGATGTTTTGTGGTCGGCAGCCGTTGATTCTTGCCTCTGCTTCGCCTCGACGGCGCAGGTTTCTTGAGGAGCTAGGACTACAATTTGCCGTGGAGTCGGCGGATGTGAATGAGGACTTCCTTGCCGGTGAGCATCCCGAAGCCTTTGTCCTGCGGTTGGCCCTTGATAAGGCCCGAGTTATTGCCAAAAGTAGTCCCGCCTCGGTGGTGCTGGCGGCTGATACGGCGGTGGTGCTGGGGGAGATCATTCTCGGCAAGCCCTTAGATCCGGCAGCGGCGGTGGAGATGCTCATGCAGCTTGCCGGGCGAACCCATCTGGTCTGGACAGGCTATGCCGTGGTCGGCGTAAAGGCGGAAATAGAATTGGCACGGGCGGTGTGTACCGAGGTGCAGTTTGTAGATTTCGACCGGGCCACCGCCTCAGCCTATGTTGCCACCGGCGAACCGTTGGATAAGGCGGGCAGTTATGGCATTCAGGGGCGGGGTGGCTGTCTGGTGGCAGGGATTGTCGGTTCCTGGTCCAATGTGGTGGGCTTACCCATGGCTGAATTGGTGACGGATTTGCGGGAGCTCGGGGTTATTGAACCCACCGGGTGAGGTTGGGGATGATTTGTCGGAGCGGTTTTGTTTACTAGACGATCAGGCTGTTTGGCTTAATTCTTATTGCCTGTCACCATGAGAAAGCCCGGCCTTCCTGTGCAAGGAAAGTCGGGCTTTTTTATGGGTTCAACTGGTGGTTGCGTTTTACAAGCCAAGGGGGCCGCGTTTAATCACCTCGCCGCGGGTTGAGATCACCACCTCTTCGGTTTTCAGGGTAATTCCGCTCCGTTTCAGTGCCTCTTTAACAATCCCGCGCATACTGCCGCAGCAGGGGACTTCCATGATGGCGATGGTCAGGCTCTTAAGATCGGCGGTTTGCAAGACCTCGACGAACTTCTGCACGTAGCTTTCGGCATCATCGAACTTGGGGCAGCCCATCATCATTACCTTATCTGCCAGTAAATCTTGGTGAAACCCGGCGTAGGATGCTGCCGTGCAGTCCGCGGCCACCAGAAGATCGGCGTTTTTCAAAAATGGCGCTGATGGTGGTACCAAGCGAATCTGGATGGGCCAGTGGCTTAAGGCCGAACCCGGGGTAGCAGCAATGCCGCCCACTGGTTTGTTGGCGGTTTGGCAGGGGGTGGAGGGGGCAAAGGTCTCCATGTGGCTTCCTGCGCAACCACAACCCAAGGCGGGCTCCACCACTTCTAATTTTGGTTTTTTCTGGTTGGCCAGTAATTCTTCCACTGCTTCTTCATCAAAGTCATCCGCTTCCCGTTCGATGATCTGCAGGGCGCCGGTGGGGCAGTCGCCCAAGCAGGCGCCCAGGCCGTCGCAGTACTTCTCGGCGATCATTTTTGCCTTGCCATTAACAATCTCCAGAGCTCCTTCGGCGCAGGATGGCACGCATTCGCCGCAACCGTTACAGAGTTCTTCGTCAATTTCGATGATCTTGCGCATTACTTTACTCATGGTTGTTCCCTCCATTGCCGTGGGGCAAGGATAAAATTATTGATTATCTAACACCTTGGTGGCTAATTCCCGGCCAGTTGCGGTGAGAAATGATTTCGCAATCACCTTGGCCAGGTGTTCCGGCGAAGATGGTGATAACTGCTGTTTTTCTTCCAGGTTGACGATCAGGTCGGCGTCGTAAAGACACTTGAAGTTGATGGTTTCATCGGGCCTAGGGGTGTGGTGGTGGCCAATGATGTCGCACACCTCATCGATCAACCCTGGCGGCGCTTCTAGTTTGCTTAACATCTCCCTGGCAATGGGCGGGCCTTCTTGGTGCTGGTAGCGGGCGGCGGTAGAGTTGTGCTTGCGCTCCGCTTCCTTGATGCCGATGTCGTGCAGGTAAGCGGCGATGAGCAGTATCGCGTCATTGGCCTCTTCCTGGTTGCCGATCTCTTCGGCGTAGCGGGCGACCGTCAGGGCGTGGGTAATCCTCTTTTGGTCGTCGCCAAAGTAATTTTGGGTTTCCACGGCCACCTGGTCCTTGAGCAGATCCTGCTTTTGGTTCAGGAGCTGCGGGGGCAGGTCGCCAAGGCATTGCTTGGCGTACGGGCAGTAAGCGGCGCAACCGAAATCAGTCTTCGGATTGAAGATTCGGTGGCCGCAGTTGCTGCAGGGGCGGGTGGAATCATCCTTGAAGAATTCCACCGTCTGGCCGCACTCGGGGCAAGGGGCTTCGAAGACGGCGCTGCCGTCCCAGTAGCGATTGTCTTGACCAGGGCATTGCATGGTGGTTCTCCTTTGCGGTTAAAGGTTGTTTGTTGAAGGTGCCGGCCAGGGCGACTGTAGCCTCTAGACTTGGCTACAGTCGCCTTGGCGGACTTTAGTGCTTAGTTGGTGTCTGTCCATAAATGGTCTTTTCGGAGTCTCACAGGTTCGCTACCTGCCCGATCTCTGCGTTATGTTCAAAAAATAATGCTCGGAATATCAAACATATGCCTGCGCTTATTTTTTTCGCATGCCTTGATCTCGAACAAAAATCCTC
>JAQYVW010000014.1 GCA_030145325.1 Desulfurivibrionaceae bacterium | reverse complement strand
ATATCTTGTCTGCACGGGGCCATGGTTACATGGTTATGAGGAGCATATCTTGTCTGCACGGGGCCATGGTTACATGGTTATGAGGAGCATATCTTGTCTGCACGGGGCCATGGTTACATGGTTATGAGGAGCATATATAGTCAGCACTGCGCCAGAGTTACGGGTTTATGAAGAGCTGGCACCATCATTTTCTTTGGCTGATTAGTTACAATTTTTCTTGGTGAATATACCTTGAGTATGCAGATGATTTTCGGACTGATGGGGGGCTTAGGACTTTTTCTGCTCGGGATGCGCTTGATGACCGACGGATTAAGGCTGGCAGCTGGCAACACCCTGCGCACCATCATTGCCAACTCCACCAGCACCGTTTTTCGCGGCCTTCTTTCAGGTGCCTTTATTACCGCTCTGGTACAAGCTTCCAGCGCCTTAGTGGTAGCATCCATCGGCTTCGTCAATGCCGGTTTGATGACCCTGTCCCAGGCGGTGACGTTGATCTACGGCAGCAATGTCGGCACCACCATGACGGCCTGGTTGGTGGCGGTGGTGGGTTTTGACATCAACATCAAGGCCCTGGCCCTGCCCATGCTGGGATTTGGGATGATCCTGCGCGTGGCAGGCAGCGGTAAACGTTATGGTGCCATGGGCGAGGCGCTGGCCGGATTCGGACTATTCTTCCTCGGCATCAATGAACTAAAAATCGCCTTCGCCGGACTCAGTGACACCATTCAATTGAGTGCCATCTCCGGCAACGGCCCCTTGGGAATGCTCATCTTCGTTGGCCTTGGCTTCATCCTGACTTTCCTCATGCAGTCCTCCAGCGCCGCTCTGGCCATTACCCTCACCGCCGCCTCGGGAGGCGTCATCCACCTTGAAGCGGCGGCGGCCATGGTCATTGGCGCCAACGTTGGCACCACCTCCACGGCCATTATGGCCGCCTTGGGCGCTACCGCCAACGCCAAACGGGTTGCCGCCGCCCATGTTGTCTTTAATATCCTCACCGGCATAGTTGCCTTTCTGCTCCTGCCGTTTATGTATTCTCACCTTGCCGATATCGCCCTTCTTTTTCATATGGATACCGGCCCCGCCACCCTGCTGGCTATTTTCCATACCCTTTTTAATGTTCTCGGCGTTCTCTTGATATTACCGATCAATCGCCACATGGTGTTTATTCTGGAAGGATGGTTCCGCAGTAATGAAGAAAATGAAGCACAACCTCGCTACCTTGACAGCACCGTGGCCTCAACCCCGGTGATGGCAATGCATGCCCTGGCCAAGGAAATAGCTCGTATCGGTGCCATTGCCCGAAGGATGGCGGAGGGGGCAATCAGCAGCGAAAAAGGCCCCGGAGCCCGCTTACACAGTGATAAAACCGTGCTCGACACCCTGGTTGACGCCACCGCCGAATTCAGCACCGCCACCCAGCGCGGCAACCTCCCCAAAGATCTTGACGGGGTGCTCCCCAATGCCCTGCGAGTTACCGGCTATTATACGATCATGGCCGAATTGGCCATTGAGGTTGCCAATCTGCAACAAAAGATTCAACCGGTGAATGAACCGGAGGTCGCCGCCGAGATTGCCCGCTTCAAAAGCGCGGCAGTTAAAATCATCAAAGAGGCAGACAGCGAAGCGGATCTATTTTCAAAAGATGAATCGGCACGATTGCTGGCAAATTTAACCGACGCCTACAATCATCTCAAAGCCGCCTTGTTACGGGCAGGAACCCGTGGCATTCTCACCCCCCGGCAGATGGTGCATCATCTGGAACAGAGCAGCCATATCCGCAAAATCGGCGAGGAGGCGGAAAAAGGTGCCCGATATCTGGTCAACTTCACCTCCCAAACCAGCACCGATACGAACTCGGGAACAAACATAGCTGCAGAAATAGCGTAAGGGGTTAAGGAGTGAGGAGTAAAGGGTTAGAAAAAACCTCCCACCTCAGTTCTAACCCTTCAAAACATAAGGATTCAGACAATGGCCAAACCGTGGCAGATTCTTGATAATGCAGATACCGACGAAGGAGTGATCGAGCTGCGGCAACGTGGTGACAAAGATTTCCTGATCACCATCGATAACCGGGTATTGATGACCTCTTCCGCCAACCGCTCCGAACTGGTGTTGTCGGAGCTGGCCAGCAAGGCGATACAGAACCAGAGCAACCCCAGGGTGCTGATCGGCGGCCTGGGCATGGGCTATACCCTGCAAGCAGCCCTGGACAATCTCCCCCCCCAAGCCACAGTGGTGGTGGCAGAACTGAATCCGGTGGTGGTTAAATGGTGCTCCGGCCCCATCGCCCATCTCACCAACGGGGCAGTCAATGACCCACGAGTAACAGTGGAGATCGCCGACGTGGCCACCCTGATCACCAATGCGGCCATGGAGGGCGGCAACGGTCGTTTTGACGCCATCATCCTCGACCTTTACGAAGGCCCCCACGAGGGGGACGACGAATACGAACATCTCTACGGCGACATGGCCCTGGAGCTGAGTGGTTCCGCCCTGATGCCGGGCGGGGTCTTTGCAGTGTGGTCCGAAGACCCAGACAAGAGCTTTGAAAAACGCCTTAGCAACGCGGGCTTCTCTTTCGCCAAAGAACGGCCAGGCCGAGGCGGTCGTCGCCACGTGGTCTATATCGCCTGCCGCCCCGAGACCACATCACCTCGCCGGCCAACCCCAAAAAAACCAGCTCGCAAACAGGGCCGGAGCAAAAAGTAACCATCTTCATCGAGAACATATTTACATTTCACCCCTCATCAGGATTCCCCCCATTGGTACAGAATCTCTTGGCGACCATTTGATAGCACACGCTCAGAAGGTAGAAAATTAGCCCGCCAATAGCTAAAACGCCAAGTTCCCTGACTGAAAGGGCGACGATCTTGAATACCTCCCGAAGCGGGGTATACATGAGCATTGCCTGCAAACCAATGCACAACAGCACCGATCCCCACACCCAGCCATTGGAGAAAAACGGCACCCGATAGCCATGACGGATGACGAAAACAAGAATACACTCATAGAAGACCACAAAATTAAAAACCATGGTCTGGGCAAGAATGACATTCTCCGCGCTGCCGTCATTGCCACCGGTAAGAGAAAAGATGGTCAGGGCGATGACCGTGCCCACCACCCCGAGCACCCCGATCAGGGTCAACTTGCTCCTCGGCAGTATCCCTTCTCGTGCAGGCTTGGGCTTTCTTCTCATTATCCCGTCACCGTACGGATCAACGGAATAGGCCAGGGCGGGAGCGCCATCGGTTACCATGTTGATCCACAACAGAAGAATGGCGGTCAAGGGAAGACTCATGCCAAACAGCACGGCCAGGAAGATGATCAACACCTCGCTTAAGTTCCCGGAAAGCAACAGCATGATCGACTTCTGGATGTTGTCGTAGATCCCCCGCCCTTCCTCGATGGCATTGACGATATGGGTAAAACTGTCATCCAAGAGGACAAAATCAGACGCTTCCTTGGCCACTTCGGTGCCACTGCCCACCGCCACCCCGATGTTGGCCTTTTTCAACGCTGGCGCGTCATTGACACCGTCACCGGTCATCGCCACTACATGCCCGGTTTTCTGCAGGGCGGCGACGATGCGCTGCTTATGTTCTGGAACCACGCGGGCGAAGATGTTAGCGCCGTTGGCCAGGGCAGCAATCAGTTGCTCTTCGTTGAGCCGCTCCATCTCCTCGCCGGTGACCACTTCACCGCTGATGCCAACCTCGGCCCCGATGGCGGCGGCGGTGGCCCGGTAGTCTCCGGTGATCATAATCACCCGAATGCCGGCGCCCTTGGTCTTAGCAATGGATTCCACCACATCAGGCCGAGGCGGGTCGATCATCGCCTGCAGACCGACAAAGGTTAACCGCTCTTCAACAAACAGTTCCCCCGGCCCCAGATTCTTGTAGGCAAAACCGAGCACCCGAAGAGCCTGCCCGGCATAGGCATCGTTGATCCCCTCGATCCGCGCCCTGAGCACATCATCAAGCTCCACCTCCTGCCCTTGAATCAGGACATGGCTGCAACGAGTAAGTAACTCCCAAGCCGCGCCCTTGCTGTAGATAAACCGCCGCCCTTCGTCCTCCACCAGCACGCTCATGATCTTGCGATCAGAATCAAAAGGCAATTCATCCTTCCGAACCCCGCTAACCACAACGCCCGCCTTGCGGCCACTGCTAAGAAGAGCAGCCTCCGTGGGGTCACCAGTTATCCGCCACCGCCCCTTTTCGTTATATAAAGAGGCATTATTGCAAGCGAGGCCGATCATGAACAATCGAGGAGAAAGTGAGTCCGAGATCTCCCCTTGCGGATCATAACCCACCCCCGAAACCTCGGCTTCGCCGTCAAATGTCCAGGCATGACGGACGCACATCTGGTTCTGGGTCAAGGTGCCGGTTTTATCGGTACAGATGATATCGCAACTACCCAGGGTCTCCACCGCCGAGAGCCTGCGCACCAAAGCTTTCTTGCGTAACAACCGCTTGACTCCGATACTCAGGGCAATGGTGACCACGGCTGGCAGCGCGGTGGGCACTGCCGCCACCGAGAGGCTGATAGCGATAAAGGCAAAAGTAATCAAAGCCTCGGTGTTCATGCCATTGGCAAGGTACTCCTTGGCAAAACCAAGGGTAAAAACCACCCCGCTGATCCCAATGATCACCATCCCCAGCTTCTTGCCAAAGGCATCAAGACGCCGCTGCAGGGGGGTCAATTCCTCCTCAGCCTCCTTGACCAGGGTGGTAATCTTGCCGATCTCGGTGGCCATCCCGGTTGCCACCACCACCGCCCTGCCATTACCGGTAACCACCGCGGTGGAGGAAAAAAGCATATTGCCCTGCTCACCCAAAGGCACTTCCCGCCCCAAGACCGCCGAATCCTTGTCCACGGGAACACTTTCGCCGGTGAGGGCGGACTCATCAACCTTAAGCCGAACCACCTCCATGAGTCGGCAGTCAGCAGGGACCTTGTCACCAGCTTCCACTTGCACGACATCACCAGGCACCAAAAACTTGGCATCCAGAACGGCCTTCCGGCCATCACGAAACACCGTGGCCTTGGTCGCACCCATCTTCCGGAGCGCCTCCAAGGATTTATGAGCGCTCAACTCCTGAAAAAAACCGATCAGGGCGTTGAGCAACAAAATGGCAAGGATAATCAGGGAGTCAACGTATTCACCAATCAGCAATGAAAAGAGCACGGCGAAGAGCAAGATATAAATAATGAAACTTTTGAATTGATTAAGAAAAATAAGTAGTGGGTTGACTTCACTCTTGGTTTGCAAGGAGTTGAAACCATATTTTGCCAGCCGCTGCGTCGCCTCCTGGCTAGTCAATCCTTCCCCCCCAGCATCCAAGGCCAGGAAGGTCTCTGCTATGCTTTGCCGATAACGCTGCATGGGTTAACTCACCTTTGCGTGAAGATTTGTAGACAATGTCAATTACCAGACCGTAAACCGCTAACCATTTCCCGTCAAACTTACTCCTCAGTACCGCCAAAAAAATGGGCCGGATTATACCGAAAGCCATTGCCAGCGCGTTCTTCTCTTCTTTTTATCGAGGTGGTGATCAAAAAATGATCCTAAAGAAACACCACCACAAACCATTTCTTGCTTAATCAGCTTGAAATATTTAATAATGATCGAAAAGCAAGCCATACATCTACAGCTGACGTTTGGCAGATGATCACCCCCAATTGTCGATTTGCCCCAAGCAAAGACGGCTTAAACCTCCAACCCGAAGAAGGAGCCTCTTATGAAAAGAACAGCCCAATTGTTGTTCCCAACCTTGCTCACCACCCTTGCCATTCTTTTAACTCTTGCTGTTCACCCGCAACCATGTGCGGCCCAGACCCCGGCAGAAATTCTTGCCATGCTGAAAACAGAGGTTCGACCACGAACCCCACTCCTGCCTGCCAACGTTACCATCAAACCTGACTTCATCGGCGACCCCGCCACCTTGGGACAATCTGTGGGTGAAGTACAGATAAGCCAAGGAAAGGCGCTGGTTATTCATCCTGGAACTAACTCCGCCTATCAGCTGAAAAAAGGAAACCCGGTCTTCACCGGCGATATGTTGATCACCCAACAAAAAAGCAGGCTCAACATCATCATGAACGACAAAAGCGCCTTTTCCCTAGCCCCCCATTCCAAGCTAATTATCGACAAAAGCTTCTATGACCCAACCAAAAATCAACGCTCGACAGAAATGCAGCTCATGTTTGGTCGAGTTCGCAGTGTTGTCACCAAGATCGGCGGCACCCCCAACTACAAGATCAAAACCCCCACCGCTGTGGCTGGTGTCCGAGGCACCGATTTTGCCCTGGCAGTATCCTATGTGACGGAGAAACAATCCTCCCTGGATCGTTTTCTTGCCTTTATCCAACCGGTATCCATTGCCCATGCCTTCGTTGGCGGAGCATTGATCACCACTGTCGTCACTGGGCCAGGATCAACAGTAGGCTTCGCCGGAATGGTGGGCGCCACTCAAACCGTCGGCGCTCTCTCGGTTAGTGCCGCCGTTGCCGGGACGGCCGCCACCTCTGCGGCAGTGGTCGGCGCAGCAGCCGCTGGTGCGGCCTTAAGTGCAGTGGGTCCATCCATGGCGTCAATGAGCATGCCGCCGAGATTCAACTAACCACTTTCCTTGAAGACCTTTAAACAAACAGAGAAGGGCCGGGTGCTGAAGCACTGGCAAGCGGCCCTTCTCTGTTCTCTCCTCCTTATCCTCGCCTCGGCCTGCGCCCGATTACCAGAGGCAAAGCAACCGCCGGACTTTAGCCGTTATCATGACGCCCCTCTGCCCGAGGCGACCAAACCCTGGCTAAGTGAAGGTGAACAAAGCCGCATTTCCCCCGCCGTTACGGCAGTGGCAGCGACAATTTCCGGGCTAAACCGTCGGCAACGACTCTATCAAGCCGTGGACTATGTCTGGACTCATTTCACCTACGATCACTTTAGCAACCAACGGATGTTCAACCGCACCGCCGATGACCTCTTTAGAGAACGACTCTTGGGCGGCTGCTCCGACTACGCTTTAGTTGATGCAACCCTCTTCCGAGCACTGGGCATTCCCTCAAGGCTGGTGATCACCACCAATATCGACTGGCTCCAACGTTACCAGAAGAATCCCCTCCACATCCCCACCGGCCATGTCTTCATTGAAGTGTACCTGGAAGACCGATGGTATCTGGTTGACTCCACCTACCGCCTACTCTTTTCCAACTACCAGGAGACCCTCAGAAGCTATCCGCGCAACGAATATTTTTGCCGACGCGGCCTTGATTATTGGCAACTGGGCCTTCGCCGTGTAGATGATATCAAACAGCTCTTTGCCGAACAGGCTCGCCTCTTCTCAATAAACCTCTACACCAATCCCACCTATGCCGACCAACCCCTCTAAACAGCCGCGATCATCGTTGTCACTCCTGTTCAACGACAGGACGATGGCGAGACTGGTGGGCACAATCATCGCCCTGATCCTGATCTTTATCAGCGCCTGGTCTCCGACCCCAATCAAATCCTTACGTCACCAAACCTTTGATCTCATGATTCGGCAGTGGCCCGCCCCACTGGGCCGAACCCCGATCAAAATCGTTGACATTGATTCCAAGAGTCTGGCCGCCCATGGTCAATGGCCTTGGCCACGCAGCACCATGGGCCGATTACTGACCATTATCGGCAACGGCAAGCCAAAGGCCATCGGCCTGGATATAGTCTTCGCCGAACCGGATCGCACCTCGCCAAGTCAACTGGCTAAGCTGGTCGAGAGCACCATGCCGGCGGCGTTACACGAATACATCCAGACCCTCCCAGACCACGACCTGCTGCTGGCATTGGCCCTGCACAACAGCATCAGTCCCATTATCCTCGGCCATGTCTTCACCAACAACCTTGCCGGCAGCCAACAAGAACCGCGCCTGGATCCCAGCCGCTTCATAACCAAGGGAAGTGACCCCAGGCCATTTCTTCATCAATTCGAGCAGATTGACACCAACCTGCCAATCCTTGCAGGGCAGGCCCACAGCAGCGGCTTTTTCAATGTCCTCCCCGACAACGACGGCATCGTCCGCAATGAACCGCTGTTGATTAACTTCCGCAACCAGCTCGCTCCCAGTTTGATCCTTGAGATGCTACGACTGGGCATGGGCGCCGACCATGTGGTTGTAAACAGTGATGCCAACGGTGTCACCAGCCTCACCGTCGGCTCCCACACCATCCCCACCGACCGGCAAGGTCAATTCACCGTTCACTACAGTGGTCCGGCAAGAACCGTCGCCTATCTTTCCGCCGATGACCTGCTCAGTGGTGAAATCTCAGCCAACATCTTCCGCGACAGCTACGTCCTCATCGGCACCTCAGCCCCTGGCCTGATGGACATCCGCGCCACTCCCACCGACCAGATTTTTCCGGGGGTGGAGATCCATGCCCATGCCCTCAACACCGTCCTTACCAATGCCTATCTCGCTGAACCGGAATGGGCTCGCGGTGCCGAGTTGGTCTACCTGTTGCTGGTCAGCCTCATCCTCATCCTGTTGGTTCCCAAGGTCGGTGCTCTGAAAAGTGGCATCCTCTCACTCCTTTTCTCCGGTAGCTTCATCCTCTTCTCTTTCTGGAGTTTCCATCACCTAAACCTGCTGATCGATGCCAGCTACCCCCTGCTGACCACCGGCATCCTTTTTTCCGCGCTCACCTTCAGCAACTATCTCCAGGAGGAACAAAAAGCAACAATGATCAGAACCGCTTTTTCTCAATACCTCTCTCCAACCCTGGTCAAGGAACTGATCAATAACAAACAGGAGTTGACCCTGGGTGGAGAAGAGCGGGCGATGACCATCCTCTTTAGTGACATTCGCAGCTTCACCTCCCTATCGGAACGAATGACTCCCAATGAACTATGCACCTTTCTCAACGAATACCTGACCCCGATGACGGAAGTGATCATGGAAAACCGGGGAACAGTGGACAAATTCATCGGTGACGCGATCATGGCATTCTGGAATGCTCCCTTGGATGACAGTGATCATGCTGCCGAGGCCTGCTACACCGCCCTTAAGATGAACGAGCGACTCCGTTATCTGAATGGCGCCTGGCAGCAACAAAAACGACCGACCATCGCCATTGGCATTGGTATCCACTGCGGCATCGCCCGGGTTGGCAACATGGGTTCAAAACACCGCTTCGATTACACGGTGATCGGCGATTCGGTGAACCTCGCCTCCAGACTTGAAGGCCTGAACAAACTCTACGGCACCAGTATTTTGGTCAGCGGTGCCACCCGAGAGTTATTAAAGGACAGAGATTTTATCTTCAGAGAAATTGATCGGGTACGAGTGAAAGGTAAAAGCAAACCCGTGACGGTCTTTGAACTGATCAGAGCAACAAGTGAGCTTGATGCAACAATGGTCAAGGAATTGGCGGATTATCAGCAGGCATTGCAAGCCTATCGGCAAAGAGATTTTGCCGATGCCGCTTCACGCTTCAAGGAGTTGCAGGCAACCAACCACTGCCAGCGGCTCTACAAGTTATACGCAAAACGTTGTCAAGAATTTACAGAATCACCGCCCCCAGCGGACTGGGAAGGGATCTTTGACCTAATCCACAAGTAGGAATTATTACACACCCTCCCTTGGCTTCTCATCAACAGCGATAGCACAACTAATCAGCAGCCAACGGGAGGGATTTATCGATGGGCATCAAGGCCACGATTTCCCAACTGCTTTCCATGGCAAGTCCCTGCCGGTTAAGGAAATAGGCATGGCGGTCATCTATTGCCAACAAATGAGCATATTTATCATCCAGACTTGCCAACTCCGGGGCCATGATTCTTTCCAGTTGGAGGCACCGTTTACATTTACCCTCATCCTCCATTGGCCCCTTGCAATGATGCCCAACATCAAAAAAAGCCCGCATCAAACTCTGCGCTTCATCGGAAGAAGCACTGGTTGCATCGACCAACGCCTCTATTGTTAGCAACGAAACAAGAGGCAACCCGGCCAGGATCAATTTCTTTTTGACCACAGCCAAATCTTCATCTGCACTTGGCATCGATCCCCCCTTGGCGATGGCCGCTTGCAATTCCTCCCGCCCCCACGCAAACAAAGCGTGATCACATGGCGGCGCGGCTTCGGAGGCTTCACATAATTCAACAATCCGCGCAAATGAGCGCACCGACTCATCGGTATCAGGCACCACCCGCAGAACTTCCTCAAGGGTGGTTATGCCGCGCAACGCCTTGTAGACCCCATCCTCTCGCAAGGAGATAAAACCACCCCGCTCCTTGGCAATTTCCCGAATTTCCCATGAAGGCTTACCTTGACCTACGGCTCGCGCCACCTCGCCATTCACCTGCAAAAATTCATGGATCGCGGTGCGACCACGAAATCCGGAACCATTACAGTTAGCACAGCTCTTACCTTCGAAGACACCGCTCCCACGTTTGAGAGTAACCCCAGCCAAATCACTCACCTGTTGTTCGAAAACTTTCAGGACCTGCTCCGCGGGAACGTACTCGTCGGCGCAAACCGGGCAGATTTCACGGATCAACCGCTGGGCGATAACCAGTTCCACTGTCTCCAAAATTAGAAAATTTTCCATGCCCATATCCAACAATCGGCTTAAGGCCCCGTTGGCGGTTTCGGTATGGAAGGTCGAAAACACCTTATGGCCAGTGAGGGCGGCCTGAATAATCGCCTCGGCGCAGTGCTTGTCACGAAGTTCGCCAACCATGATAATATCGGGGTTTTGGCGCATGATTGATGCCAGAGCCACCAAATAACTGAAGCCAATTTTTTCATTCACCGCCCCTTGCGTTGCTCCGGCAAGGGTGTACTCAATGGGATCTTCAATGGTGATGATATGGCGGTTGTCATCGCTGGACAAATGGCGAAGGGCGGTATAGAGGGTGGTGGTTTTGCCGGAACCGGTGGGGCCGGTGACAAAAACCACCCCGGACGGGGTATCAAGACTGCGATGAAAAACCTTCAGGTTTCGCGGCGTCAGCCCTAAAGAATCAATGGTATCGGGCGCTTCGTCATGACGAAGAAGGCGCAGGACGCAATTCTCGCCGTACAAAGACGGATAGGTGGAAATCCGCACCCCATATTCCTTGTGGTTGGAACGAACCACCATTCGCCCGTCACCGGGCATCCGGTGCTGAGCAACATCGATGCCGCTGGCGGCCTTAAGCAAACCGGCAATCCGTGGCGCCATGGTCTTGGGGAAATGGGTGATGGTATAGAGGATTCCATCAATGGCAAACCGAACCCGCAACGAATTATCCAAAGGTTCAAAATGAATATCCGAAGCTCCCATCTCCAACGCTCTTTTCAAATATAGCTGCACAATCCGCACACTGTCGGCAAGTCCTTCCTGACTCGCATCATCACCAGCCAACGATTCGAGGCTATAAAAATCCAGATCAACGGAACGCCCCTTCAGCGCTCGTCCGTCCTCACCAACCACAACCTTGCGAAAATTAAAAAATGTCCGTAAATCATCACTGTCGGCATAGGCTATATTTAAGGTCAAATCGTTATAGAATTTCTCAAGCTGTTCAATAATCGCAGAATCAAAGGGGTCACTCATCAGAACGGTGATGATCTTGTCTTCACGAAAATATGGCAACAGGAGATTGTTTTGCTGAAACTTATCTGACGGCATGGGCTCAAAGGAATGGGCAAGCTCAACCTCCGGGATGATCTTGACGATCCCCACCTGCCGACAGAGTAATTCCATCAGCCGCGAACGTTCAATAAATCCCAGTCGAATTAGGCTTTCTCCCAGAGGGACCTTTTTCTCCTGATGATAAGTGAGGGCTTGATTAATTTGCGAAGGAACCGCAATCACCCCGGTTTCAACCAGCAAATCACCGAGGAGGATATCAAATTTACGCCGCTGCAAAACCCCTTCCAAGATGGTCCGGGTGATCAGTCGGTTGCCAACGAGATAGTTGCTGAGAGAGATATCTCGCTGCTGACTTTCCGGCAGATACTCAGCAAGCATCTCTGGAGAGAAAAGACCTTCTTCAGCCAGAACATCGACGAACGTTTTTCGTTTTTTCATCCTATCCCCTGTGGCAAAAGCCGAAAAGCAAACATTACGCATTCACCCTGGCAAGGTCTGGCGCAAGAACGTTCCTCTGGCGGTAAAATCAGCCATGAAATACTTGGCTACTACCAATAGTTGTTAACAATACCGTTACAAAAACTTTTTCTCAAGATAACGCAGGAAATAGTCAGGATTCAATTCCTCGCCAGTTACCCGTAACAGGAGTTCGTGGGGCGGATAGACCGAACCGTGCTGGTAAATCTGTTGGCTCAGCCACTGGCGGATCTTCCCAAAATCACCGTGGGCAATGGTGGCTTCGTGATCCAGATCGAAAAGACAATAGGCATGCCAGATTTGCGCCGAAGCCAGATTACCGATGGTATAGGTAGGGAAATAGCCGAAACTGCCGTGCGCCCAATGAATATCCTGCAATACCCCGTCGCTGTCGGAGGGAACAGTAACCCCGAGATAGTCTCGATAGCGCTCATTCCAGGCGGCAGGGAGATCCGCCACCTGTAATGAGCCGTCGAGGAGGGCTGTTTCCAACTCAAAACGAATCAGCACATGGAGGTTATAACTCAGCTCATCTGCTTCCACCCTGATCAGTCCGGGATGGACACCGTTGATGATCTTCATAAAGTCGCCCAGGGCCAGGTTGCCAAACTGGGCCGGAAATGATTCGCGCAAACTGGAAAAACAATGTTGCCAGAAAGGCGCGCTGCGACCGATGATGTTCTCCCACAGGCGAGATTGCGACTCATGGATGCCCAGAGACACCCCAGAGGCCAGAGGGGTGCGGGCAAGATCCACCCCCACATTCTGCTCATAGAGGGCATGGCCCCCTTCATGGAGGGCGCTGAAGATAAACTCGATGCTCTGTGGATTGTAGCGGTTGGTGACCCGCTGATCACAGCCACCAAGACCGGTGGAAAATGGATGGGCGGAACGATCCTGCCGACCACGTTCAAAATCAAAGCCGATCTTTGCCAGCAGTTGATCAGCAAACCGGATCTGCTCTTCGACGATGAAGGGTTCGCCCACTCCATCATCCCCACCATGACCAGAGCCAACCTGGGCGATCATCTTGCGCAACGGTTCCCTTAAGGCATCGAAACACTCTCGCACCCGGGCAGCGGTAAGTCCTTCCTCATACAAATCAAGCAGAGCATCGTAGGGTTCCTCTTCGTAACCCAGATAGTCGGCCTGCTGGCGACTCATGGCCACCATTTTAGTTAACAATGGCGCGAATGAAGCAAAATCATTATTTTTTCTCGCTGCCACCCACACCGGCAACGCCTGGGAGGTGAGGGTGGAAAACTCAACCACAAATTCCTCAGGCAGCTTGGTGCTCTGGTCAAAGTTGCGCCGCATCTTTCTTACCAAGGCCAGATCAATTACCGAAAGAGAGTCTCCTCTAAACTCCGCCTTGCTAATCAGCTCACCCAGAGCAGGGTCAACCTCCTTACGGTGAATGATCCCACTCATGGTCGCAAACTGTTGCGCCCGTTCCGCCGAGCCGCGAACGGGCAACATAACCTCTTGATCCCACTGCATAAGGGCCATGACATGATGCAAATCGCACAACTCTGCCGCCAGTGTCCGTAAATTTTCCATGCTTTAATCCTCTCAAAGGTGGCCGCGTCCGCAACCAATATTTTTATATCGTAACTGCTCACAGGGTACCGGATTTGCTGCGTTAGCACCCTGTTCTCCTACCGATTCAGCGAAGTCTCCCTTCGTCGCTTACCTGTTCACCGGACGATACCTCGAAGGTCTCGCAGGCTCGCTACATGCACCTCCGACACCCTGCAAACAGTTACGGAGTATCAAGGAAATAAGTTCACGCCCCAGGGAGTAGTTCGCTAGATATCTTGATTTGATTATCACAAATCAGAAGCTGGAAGGGAACATGATTTTAAAGATATTCGAAACCGCACAACCCCGCCTTGTTTAAGCTGTTTGGAGACAAATAAACTAGAAATTCATTGCTGTTGCAATTTATCCAATCAGTCGGTTAGGATGGTAAGAAATTATACCAACGGATCAGGCTGCTGATCATTACGAGGTAACCATGCCAACTCAATCCACTTTTCCCCAGATATCCATTGAAGAACTCGTCGAATTAGTCCAAACCGGACATTCTGTCAAAACAGGAATAGATATTTACACAAAATCGAACATGCTCTTGCTAGAAAAAGATTTCTTGGTAGATCGGACCATTATCCTCCAAAATCTGAAAAAAAAGGGCATTGAACATATACCCATCAATTACGATAACAAAGGGGGAATCTGGAAAAAAAACGGGGAAGAAATTCGCATAAAAAAACCTGCCCCTGAAAAAAAAACCAAACCAGCGCAAAAAGTTTCACGTCGCCCAGAAAAGGAACAGGCAGCAAACAGATTACATAGAAATTATTCAGATATTGAGTTGCGAATCCTTGAGATAAACAACCAAAAAGCCATTGCTGGCGAAAAATATCAAAACGCCAAAGATAATATAAAAAAGGTTATAAAAAACCTCCAAGATAGCGGAGGAGAAATCGATTTCGGCACCGTCCAGGAAACTGTAGAGGATTTATTTTCATTTGTTACAGAGCAAAGCAGCGCCTTTTCATACCTGACAAAAGAAATATTCAGTTACGACGATTATCTCTACAATCATTCGATAAACGTATGCGCCATTGGCACTGCCGTGGCGAGGAAATTCAGTGAACATTTCTCGTCAGTGGTCAACTCAAGCCTCAACAGCACGCCGGTGGCAGACCTCAACGATACAAGTAACGACACCCGCCAGCACTACACCTGTTATTACGAAGACGAATTGTATAATATCTCCATCGGCTTATTCATGCATGACTTGGGCAAGGTCATGATTGACAAAGAAATTCTCAACAAAAAAGGTAAACTTAGTAAGGAAGAATTCGCCGAGGTAAAGAAACACAGTGCAGAAAAGGGCGGTGAGTTGCTCGACAAGAACAACATTTCCAACCCCTTCATCCGAAACATTACCAAATACCATCATGTCAAACTTTTTGAAACCGAAACCAAGTGCTACCCCCCCGAGCAAGATCCTCTCACTATTCCGCCTTATGTGAAGATATGTAAACTAGCTGACATTTACGACGCGATGACCTCCAAAAGATGTTACAAAGAGGCATTTAGCCCGGTGGGCGTTGTCTCAGACATCTTCCACAAATATGCGCAACAAGACCGTATCCTTCAATACATCCTGCACGCCTTCGTCAACTCCATCGGCATCTATCCACCCGGCAGTATCGTTGCCTTGATCAGCGGTCAACTTGTCTATATCCTCGACAGTAATGGCCCAACCGTTTTACCGATCACCGATGCATCGGGAATGCCACTTAAATACAAAGCGGATCCTCTAGTCCTGAACTCCAAATCAGACGACCGTGAGTTACAAATGGATAGGAGAAGAGCGCCCCTGTCGCCACGGGAAGCATATCAAATAATACCCTCCTACCTTAGGAACAACATCAGCGCCGCCCAGGCGTAAAAAAAAGCGGTCGCCAGCTCAAAGAGATGTAGCGCATGAGACCATTGCCGGGCTGGATAGCTATTTACGTAGAAAAGCTGTTACCCCCTGCCAGTTTTCCGGAGGGGCCTTTTCCCTGAAATCGGCGATCCTCTTCAGAAAAAGACGGGAGGGCTGGTCTTGACTGTCCACGGCCAACACCTCGCGAAAACAAGCTTCGGCCTGATCCCAATCCTGACGGCGGTAAGCATCAAGCCCTTCCTCAAACAAGGCAATCATCTGTAACCCACTGGCCGAAGCCGCTGCCTGTTCGCCCAGCAACTCATAGATGACGAGAGCTTCTTTTTTACCTTTGACCCGAATATGATCAAGCCTGCGGAGGAGAAAGGTCTCTCCGAGCAAGTTAGCGGTGTGCTCACTGATAATGATGTTCGTGCCGTAAACCTTGTTCAATCCTTCCAAGCGGGAAGCAATGTTCACCGCATCGCCGATAACGGTATAATCCATAAATTCACTACTGCCGAGGTTGCCAACCGTCACCTCACCGGTGTTGATGCCTACGCCCATATCTATCTCGGCATACACCCCGCCTTCCCTCCGAAGTTGTTCCAGGCAAGCGACCATTTCCACAGCGGCGGCCGCTGCTTTCTTCGGATGATCCAGATCCTTGACCGGACTGCCGAAAAAAGCCATCACCGCATCCCCCATCAATTTGTCCAAGGTGCCATGATGGCGAAAAATAATGGGGATCATGAGGTCAAAATATCTATTCAAAAACGAAGAGGTCGCCTGTGCCCCCAGCTTTTCCGACAGGCTGGTGAAAGATCTGAGGTCAGCAAAGAACATGGTCAAGGATTCCCTGCGCCCCTCCAAGGTTTCTTCAACGTTGTCGGCTAGCAAATGGTTAACAATGGAGGGTGAAACATACTTGCCGAATAGATTGGTGACCCGTGCTCGGCGTCGTTTTTCCAGCAGTCGTTGAACGAGACCTCCAGTGACAAACTGGAGGATAAAAACACTCATGAACGGCGTTGTCGGCAGCCAGAGAGAATATTTTGTCAAGGCAAGATAGCCACCACCAAAGTTTGCCAGCCCCCCCAGTAGCATCAGCACCCCGGCTTGCCATGCGGAAACGGTGGGTAAATAACAAACCATTCCGAGCAGCCCGGTGCAGAAAATGCAAAAGAGCGCCTGCTCTGTTGGTAGGTTATGAATAAAGCGGCCACTAAGAATAGTTTCCACAGCGTTGGCGTGACATGCCACCCCCATATCTACCCCGCTCTGCCGGGTATCCACAAGCTCCTTAAATTTATTCTGCAACTCTTCCCCTGGGCTACGAAATCTACTGAAGGCGGTGACAAAGAAGTCCTTTTTCAGCACCGTGGCGCTACCAAGCAAAATGATCTTTCCCTGCACTTTTTCCGGCGCAAATTCTCCCCTCACCACATCAATATACGAGATCTGCGGAAAGACATGGTAATCACCAACATAGTTAATCAGTAATTCTGGATACGGTAGGCGCAGCTGTCTCTCACCTTCCTGGCCCATGGTAAAGGAGTTCTCTTCAGAAAAATCGAAGGTATAGGAGATATTCAGATAAGATCTCGCCACCTCTAGGGCTAACGAGGGGAGCAACTGGAGGCTGCCGTCCGCCAACGGCTTGGCATTGAGAAAGCGAATTTTGCGCAGGACGGCATCTTCATCCAGGGGCACATCGATAAAGCCATCACCGATCATGCTCTCCTGGAAGAGCGGCAAAGGATCTAACCCATCCCTGCCTTGGATGGAGGCGACCCGCGCGAGGATAACGTTGTTGCTGTCGTAAATCGAACGGGCGAGCCGTTGATCCACCGAAGAGTCTGGAGCTGGTGCAGAAAGGAGCAGGTCAACCCCAATAATTTCCGCCCCAGCCCGGCTCAGATTGTCGATGGCCCGAGCCAGTTGGATACGGGGGTGCACGGTGGGCTCAGCCCGCATGGCCTGATCGCTCCGGGCATCAATCAAGACAAGGACGACATGGCCGGAAGGAGGAAGGGGACCACGTAACTTAAAATAGAAATCATAGGTTGCCTGATCGGCAAATTTAAAAAGCCCCCCGAGAAAAAAAAGAACCACTGCAACGATAATCATGCTGGTGCAAAAAAAAGACAACAGCAACTGTTTGCGGCCCATTGATTTTGGTGCGAAAGGAAAAGCCATGTTCAAGGCAAGGATGCCCACAGAGAGCCAGAGCGCAAGGAACTTTCAATGCCCCCAATGGAACTGGTGACAACGACAATCACCCGGCAATTTTTTAAAATTTTCGAGGAAGCGTCCTCGGCTTTCAGCTCCTTGGCATCCCGTTCACTGACCAACAAATTTGTCTTAGCCAAGCCGCGCGTATTTTCAACATTTTTGACGATATACTTCTGGCGGCGTTTTCTTTTTATCTGCGGGTCAGCGTGGGCGGAAGAGATCCCCCAGAGGTTGGCAACTTTGGAAAGAATGCGCTGCAAGTGGGGATGGGCCTTCCGAGATTGCAGGTTGCCAGGGTCACCAACAACATAATGCACCATCCCCCGTTTGACAAAAATCTCCTCATTCACCGTGCCGAGATCATAGAGTACGGATCCCGAGGGGGTGACAATCTTG
Source organism: Desulfurivibrionaceae bacterium (assembly GCA_030145325.1). Taxonomy (GTDB): domain Bacteria; phylum Desulfobacterota; class Desulfobulbia; order Desulfobulbales; family UBA5123; genus UBA5123. The sequence goes on along the minus strand of JAQYVW010000014.1, from coordinate 38,586 downwards.
GGAAAAATGGCGGGATTAACCCGGTCGGCAGCAGCTAGATGGCTGGCATCCAACACCAACCACGGCCCATCCGGCTCCTCTCGGACAGGATGCACAGGTCGTTGCGGGGGGCGTATTTTTTTGTCGGGATTGGCTTTCAGTTGGTTCAGTATCTTCAAGGTCACCCCTTCAATACCATGCAAGGGGGCGACCTCAATCACTTCATAATAACTGCCCTTCTGGTCAGCCTTTAAATGCGTAGCATGGGGCCGAGGCCGAAGAAACCCCTGGTATTGGATAACAAAATTGCCGCCCTGAAAGCTATCTAAGGTGCGTTGATCGTCCAACTTGAGGGCAGCCGCCAACTTGACTATGTTGCTGTGGGCAGTAACCCGCGCAGCTCTTTTTGCCTTGAAGGGAGAAGGATTATTGATATCGAGATAGCCATGGCCAACACCATAGATCTCGCCTTTTTGCCAATCAATCCAACCAAGTTCGGAGGATTCAAGATAGGGCGCGAGATACGCATTGGCAGCCAAAGAGATCTCAACCCCTAATAACAACATCAGCAACAGGAATATGACGACCCTTGGTTCCGGCACAAAAATATCGACAAGTCTCTTCATCAATCACCCTCGGTAATATTTCGCGCCAGCCCTTTGGTGTTACCGCTTCCTACTGGACACTATTTCATCCGTTCTCTACTTGCCGATGCATGGGCAACGAGATGTCTAAATCTAACCTATACATGTTTCAAGGGAAGGACAACCCAATATTCTATATGATTTCTATTGGTTGATTACTTTTAAGGTTCCACAATGAAGAAACTGCTAGGGAAGTCTTCTTTTACAATCCACACACATTTAAAGACAGAAAATTTGGCTGAAGCGCCTATTTAGACAACCGATATTCTTTACACAAAAAAAACTAGTGTCTGTCCATAAATGAGGATTTTTGTTCGAGATCAGGTAAGCGAGCATACGAGACTCCGAGGCATGCGAAAAAAATAAGCGCAGGCATATACATGATATCGGAGTCTCCACTTCGTTTCGCTTACCTCCGAGCATTATTTTTTGAACATAACGCAGAGATCGGGCAGGTAGCGAACCTGTGAGACTCCGAAAAGACCATTTATGGACAGGCACTAACTAGCTTAAATGATATACAATAGCCCAAACACCCAACAGCAAACTATGGCTCAGCAAGAAAATCAGAGCTTGTCTTACCCATACAAAAGCTACACCGTCGCCTGGAATTTCTTAAAATTCTCCGCCTGCTCGAAAATCTCCTTATAAACCTCGTCCCGATCAACTGGCGGGTAGCCGTTATCTGCCAAGGTGATGATCAAATCGGTCTTGAGCTCGGCCTTGATGTCGTCTCGCTGGCTCCAGTCGGTGTATTTGGCCTTGTCATCAACTATCTTTTTTACCTCCTGGGCAAGGTGCAACAGCTTGTCTTCCGGGTACTCAAAATCATATTTGCGGGCTAGTTCCTTCAAGATGTCGTAGAAGGCCTTTTCCTCAAGATCAATTCCCAAGTCGCCGAAGGACTCCTTCTCTTTTTTGAGGGCTTGGATCAGATCATAAATCTCATCGGTGAAATCCTCAAGAACCTCGCTGACCAGAACATCCGCCTCTTTGCGCTCGTTGTATTGCTCGACAAGAGCCTTAAACTTCTTGGAGAAATCCATCCCCTTGATCTTGTTAACCTTTTTGAAATCCTCAATGGCTTTCGCCAACAACTGTTGCAGGAGTTTGATCTTGGTGTTGGGCAGCTTGATCTTATCGATCTTGGCCAGGTAGTCAGGGTCAAAAAGGTCAATCTCACCCTTGCCTTCTCCCAGCTTGAAGATCTCTTCCACCCCGTCACTTTGCAGGGCTTCTTTGATCATCTCCCGAACCTTGGCGTTCATCTGGGCGGTGTCCGGCGCGTCACCACGGGTCAGCTTGAAGACAATGGAGCGCACGGCCAGATAAAAATGGACATGGTCACGCTCATCCTGGCTAAAACCATCACTGCCGCAGCAAATGTCATAGGCCGCCTTCAACCGCTGCACCAGATACATGAACCGCTTTTCCTGTTTGTCGGTAAGCATGGCAAACTCAGCCGCCATGTTCAGGCAATGCAATTGCTCCAGGGGCGCTCCCTTAAAATAGGGAGTGGTATCAAATTTATGATAGATCTTGCCCAGCAGGTCGAGATGATCCTTAACCACCACAATGGACTGCTCGATCTCCTCAATATTTGATTTGTCGGTTTTAGAATAATGAGACAAGGCTTTATTCATCTGGCTCTTGATGCCAATGTAATCGACAATCAACCCCTTCTCTTTGCCCTCAAACTTACGGTTTACGCGGGAAATGGTCTGAATCAGATTATGCCGCCGGATGGGCTTGTCGATATACATGGTATCCAAAAACGGCACATCAAAACCGGTGAGCCACATATCCACCAAAATGGCGATCTTGAAATTGGATTTACCGTTTTTAAACTGCCGATCCAGTTCCTTGCGATAAACCTTGGTGCCGAGCATCTCATACAGCTCTTTGGGATCATCCTGGCCACGGGTCATAATCATCTTGATCCGCTCCATGGGCTTTATTTTCTTCCGGTCATTTTCGGTGAGTTCTACCCCTTCATCACACTCCTTGATCTCGGCCCATTCCGGGCGAAGATCGATGACCTCCTTATAGAGTTCATAGGCAATGAAACGGCTGGAGCAGACAAACATGGCCTTGCCCTTAACCGTTGCGCCCTCGGTAACCCGGTTTTCGTAATGACGGACAAAGTCGGCCGCCAGAGCCTTGAGGCGGTCGGGATCACCAAGAATGGCATTCATCTGGGCGTTGGCCTTTTTGCTCTCCTCAATCTGGTAGTCGCTGCTGCCTTCATCGGCGCACTTACCGTAATAATCTTCGATCTCCTGCAATTTGGCGTTGTCCAGCAGCACCTTGGCCGCCCTGCCCTCATAGACAATGCGAACGGTGATGCCGTCGGCCACCGATTCGGTCATGGTGTAAGAATCAACCGCCGGGCCAAATACATCCAGGGTGGCGTCAATGGGGGTGCCGGTGAAGCCAACATAGGTGGCACCCGGCAGGGAATCATGCAGATACTTGGCCAAACCGTAAGTGCGCTTGACCCCGTCTTTGGTGATGCGGATCTTCTGATCCAGATTAACCTGGCTACGATGTGCCTCATCAGAGATACAAATGACGTTGGTGCGGTCGGTGAGCAGTTCGGTGTCTTCGGTAAACTTGTGAATGGTGGTCAAAAATACGCCGCCGCTGGTGCGCCCTTTGAGCAATTTACGCAGATGAGCCCGGCTCTCGACGCTGATCACCGCCTCGTCCCCGACATAGCCCTTGGCATTAACAAACTGGCCCGAAAGCTGGTCGTCCAGATCAGTACGGTCGGTGATTAAAATAATGGTGGGGCTGGCAAAATCGACGCTCTTCATCAGCAGCCGGGTCAAAAAGAGCATGGTATAGCTCTTGCCGCAACCAGTGGCCCCGAAATAGGTGCCGCCCTTGCCATCCCCTTCCGGGCGTTGATGGGCCTTGATGTTGGCGTAAAGCTTGGTAGCCGCATAATATTGCGGATAACGGCAGAGGATCTTTTCTTCCTTCCGCGATACATCGGGCAGGTAGATGAAGTTGCGGATGATGTCCCGCAAACGGTAATGGTCAAACATGCCCCTGATCATGGAGTACAGGGAGTCGATACCGTCCTTTTCCACAAGATCGCTGCCGTCTGTCTTGCGCCAGCCATAGAAAAACTCATAGTCGGCAAAAAAGGAACCGGCCCGATTATTCACCCCGTCGCTGATCACGCAAAAAGCGTTATATTTAAACAGCTCCGGGATATCACGCTGATAGCGCACCGTCAGTTGAACATAGGCATCATGGATGGTGGCCTCTTTGCGGATGGCGCTTTTAAACTCAAAGACCACCAGGGGCAGACCGTTGATGTAGAGGATGCCGTCCGGGATGCGCTTCTCGTAACCAACAATCTCCAGTTGGTTAACCATCTTGTAGATGTTATTGCCGGTCTGATAGGTCGATGACGGTTCGGCAACCACGGTTGCCACCTCGCCATCTTTGGGGATACGGAATTGGGCAAGATCCCGGTAATCGATGAGCTGGATGTAGAGATCCTTCTGGCTGCGGTCTTCCCGCTTGAGAAGAAAACCGTCAGCGACCATCTTCATGATCGCCTTATTGGACTCGTAGAGGTCGGAGGCGGGAAAGATTTCTAATTGACGAACAATGGAATCAATCTCTCCGGGAGTGATCTTGGCGTCACCATACTGATTGGCCAAGAAGTTGCGGAGATCATCCTTGATCAGGACTTCGCCCGGATTCCGGCTGATGGACTCACCCAAGAGATGGGGATAGCCCTCCTTGCCCAGTAGTTCGATAATGGCTTGTTCCAGCCGTGCCTCGGTGAATTTTCCCATTAATAGCCTCTATTCTTTTTCCTGACCCGGTATAACCGTTCTGAAAAGCCGCCCTCTTGCTCAAAATCTTTTGCAAGGCGTGATACCTGACGATCCAACAGTGAGCAAGCCACTGCCAGAAGTACCAAGGCAGCATTGGCGGAAAGCTCTGGATAAATTTTTGTGGACTTGGTGGACTTGCTGGACATAGTTGACTCGGGGGAAGTTTGTCCACCAGGTCCACAAAGTCCATACTGTCCACTTTTACTCTTAATCCAGGCCGCTACCTCATCGGCTGTCTGGCAGCGTCGGTCGATCAACTCCTGGCGTAGTGGTTCTTCCTGCGGCCACAGCCGGAGGCCCCGTTGTCTTAAAAAATCTTCATAATCAAGCTTCAACTCTTCCAAGCTGGCCCTGGCAACCTGGGTCAACTTAAGCTCCATCTTTTTGGAAGTAGCCGAGGCCTGGGAACCTTCGGCAATATTTTGTACCCCGGAACGGGCCGCCTGCACCATTTGATCTCTGGTGCGGCTGAACCTGTCGATATAACGCTCGCAAAAACGTACCGTCACATCGTAAGCCAGTTGCGCCACCTGAAAGCTTTTGAGTTTCCGGTAGCCCCCATGTTTAGGAATAAGGGTTTCTTTAGCCATACCCAGGGTTCTCCTGATCTGTTTTCAAGCAAAACGAAAACTGCCCAGTCAGTCGCCGCCACTCTGTCCATTTTGTCCACGCCACTCGTCCACTTAATAAGCAGTATGAACCTCTTTAGATTGGGTTTTTCCTTCTATGGCACCGTGTCGAGTGGTTGTCCGGAAATTCCGGACAACCACGTTTTTCTCCAATTCACCCTCATTGAAGATATTACGGATATGCTCTGAAATGGTCTTTTTACTTTTATTGAAAAGCTCCGCCATATGCGCCTGTGACAACCAGACGGTTTCGTTTTCAAGATGAACATCAAGTTTGATGTTGCCATCAGTAGCCTGATAGATGAGGAGTTCTGAGTTTGGCGGCTCTGTCTCGGTGATTTTTTTCATCAGGTCAGCCCCTCCACCAATTTTTCGGCATCCGGGATGCGGATTTCGCCGGAGAGGAGTTTGGGGAGCAGGGTATCGCGGAGGTTGGCAAGGGCTCCAGCCCCCATATCATGCTGGCCCATTTTTTCAATCCATGGATACGCAAACGTATCAAATGCTCGCATTAAATCGTGGGATGGAAATACTGCTTCTGTATTTGCAACAACGTCTGGCCTAACAGCTGGATAAGCAGCGCCATCAGCAAGGTGAGCAAAATTATCAATAACTTCATCTCTTGTGAGAGCCAAATAAATAAACGCTCTAACGTGCCGCTCTTTTGGTGACATCACGGCAAAACCTGTGCTCCCGGTTAACCCCTCGCCGTGGATAAAAGCGAAAGACCGGTTACCAGGGCGGACAGTGCCAACGATAGTGTCATATTTTTTCAATATACGCCGTGCTCGGCTAGGAGCATCAGAGAAAGTATATGGCACCACTAAGTTGACTTTGCCATTTTTTGTGTTGGCTAAGTCAACATATTGAACATTCTCAGGGCTATTGTTTTTTGTCCATGACGCCTGATTTAGAACTGCATATTTTGAAAAACTGGCAACCTCCCACCCCTTAGGAATCCATCCCAGTACGGTGCTGTGGGTGAACTCGTTGGGAAAGAGGGTGCGGATTTCTTCGGGCAGAGGTTTGCGCTTATCGCCGAGGGCGGCGCGGGCAGCAGCCCTTTCGCTGAGTTCTGCGGGGATTTCCTTGCCAAGGGCCATGGCATTGTCGATCACCGGGTCAAAATCAACAAACCAGCTCTTGAACAGGGCCTGGGCCATCCCCTCCAAGGTCTCATTCATCCGCCGGTTCAACTCAATCCGGTCATCCAAAGCCCCCAACACATGGGCAATGGCTTTTTGTTCTTCTCGTTCTGGTAATAGGACTGTAATGGTTTCTAAATCTGAGCCTCTTATGCCAGCTTGACCAGCACCTTGTTCAGTAATTGACCAAATTTCAGCTCTGCCCAAAGGACTTTTAAAGAAGTAAAAAAGATACTGAGGGTCAACAATATTCTCATTTGGTCGCACTCTTATCAGATGAGATTCAAAGACGACAGGTTCGTTATCTCCAAGAAAAATCGAACATTTACCTGCGCCAGATAATACAAGAGATTGGCGTGCAAACAATAAATCATTGTTTTTTAGTAATGACGTTTTCAGTTCTTTGTCAGTAACAGGGACTCTGTCACAGGGAATATTGCTCATACGGTCATACGCAAATATTTCACCCATGTTGATGAATTTATATCCAGAGCCACGAACCTTTTTGGGTTTGGTAAGACCATTCCTGGAAGGAACAGCGTATAACTCTGAGAACTTACACGTACTCCACTCATTCCCCATAACCCAGCACCTCCAGGTTACGGCGGATCACCACGTCCAGCTCTTTTCCATCTCGCATCTGCCCATAGAGTGTAGCGCTCAGCTCGGCCATCTTCTCCTCAAAGGGAATGCCATCATCTTCAATCTCTGCCGCCCCCACATAACGACCAGGGGTGAGGACATAGTTGTTAGCCTTGATCTCTTCCAGAGTGGCACCCTTGCAGAAGCCGGGCTTGTCCTCGTATACCCCATCCTTTTTCTCACCACGCCAGGCATGATAGGTGCGGGCAATCTCGGCAATCTCGTCAACAGAGAGATCCCGATGGACTCGGTCAACCAGTGAACCCATATTGCGGGCATCAATGAACAGGGTCTCACCCTGACGATCCCGAAATCCTCGTATGCCATCAGCCTTCTTATTCTTGCTGAGAAACCACAGGCAGACCGGAATCTGGGTGGTGTAGAAGAGTTGGCCGGGCATGGCGATCATACAGTCCACCAGATCATTTTCAATGATCTTCTGGCGTATCTGGCCCTCGGAGTTGGTATTAGTGGACATGGAGCCATTGGCCAACACAAACCCGGCCACGCCATTCTCGGAGAGCTTGGAGATCATGTGGAGAATCCAGGCGTAGTTGGCGTTGCCGGTGGGTGGCACCTCGTAACCGGCCCAGCGCGGGTCATCGGTGAGTTCGTCGGCGGCTCGCCACTCTTTCAAGTTAAAGGGCGGGTTGGCCATGATGTAATCGGCCTTGAGATCCGGGTGCTGATCCTTAAAAAAACTGTCAGCCGGGACTTCGCCCAGATTGCCGCTGATGGAGCGGATGGCCAGATTCATCTTAGCCAGCTTATAGGTAGCGCCAATGGACTCCTGGCCGTAGATGGAGATGTCGCGGGTGTTGCCATGATGGTTTTCGACAAACTTGATGGACTGAACAAACATGCCGCCGGAACCGCAGCAGGGGTCGTAGATCTTGCCTTTATACGGCTCAATCATCTCGGCGATGAGATTGACCACATCCTTGGGCGTATAGAACTCGCCGCCGCCCTTGCCCTCGGTAGCCGCAAATTTCCCAAGGAAATACTCATAAACCCGACCAACCACGTCCTCTTTCTTGTCCGCCACCGTATCAACATTGGAGATGGAATCAATGAGCGCCGCCAGCTTGCTGCCATCCAACCCCAAGCGGGAGAAGTAGTTATCCGGCAGTGCTCCCTTGAGGGATTTATTGTTCTTCTCCACCGTGGCAAGAGCGCTATCAATCTTGATGGCAATATCATCCTGCTTGGCGTGTTGCTTGATATAGCTCCAGCGCGACTCCTCGGGCAGGTAAAAGACATTCTTCATGGTGTAAAACTCCACCATCTCCAGATACTTTTCCTTGCCCTCACCGATCAGCTCAGCCTTGCGCTCCTCAAACTTGTCACTGGCAAATTTCAGGAAGATAAGGCTCAACACCACATGCTTATACTCGCTCGACTCCACCGAACCACGCAGCTTATTGGCGGTATCCCACAAATTCTGCTCAAAACCGTTGCTCTTATTATTAGCTGCTTTCTTAGCCATTGTTTTCCTTATCTAGCAAAGAACATCTTTATATGATTGCTCAATTATTCCGAACACATAATCAAATTCTTGGGGTGATATGAGATACACCCGACGATCCATTGTCCAGTTGTATCCTGCCGAGATTTTTTCGACCATCCCATTGGGGTCGTCATAATCAACCGGGCGCAGGTGGATTTTTAACCCGTCTTTAAGAGATGGTGATTTCGGCAAAGTTTTTGGCTACCCGGTAAGCAATATACAAAGACGTAGCCTTTTCTTTTACATTTTCTTCCAAGTCAAGAATGCGCTCCCGCAACTCAGCAAACAGCTTCCTGATAGCCTCCGACGCTTTTCCCAGCAAGACCTAACATGCTAACAGCCTAACCACTTGTCTTCAATAAGAATATTTACCGAGAAACATATAAATAAAGAAAGTTAAAAAAAATTCAGCAGCAGGTCTTTGCCTGGATAGGTGGACAGTTGGAATTCTTCTACAGACATAACTCAAACGACTATTGGAGGTAAGAACGAAGAAGCACTCAAGGCACAGGAAAGCTCAAGATGAGGAGCAACTACAGGAAGCTGATCAACCACTGAATGCTTGTTGAGGCAGTTTTATGACCCAATTCGTAACCCAGTACGTTTTTTGCACAAAAAAAAAGGGTTTTGCGAATAAATCCGCAAAACCCTTAAGAAAAAAATGGTCGGGACGAGAGGATTTGAACCTCCGACCCCTTGAACCCCATTCAAGTGCGCTACCAGACTGCGCTACGTCCCGACCGAATCTTTTTTGTTACTTTATTCGCCGTTCAAGCCTTACCTGCACTCAACCAGCGACCTGTATTTAGCATGCACCGCCCACCCTGTCAAGGTCATCCTGAAGAGAGACCAGAAAAGAGTTTATTCCTTTTCCAGCAGTTCCTTTATGGCGACCAGTTCCGCCTTGATTCCCTTGACGAATTTAGCTTCCGGGCAGGAATCCACCTGCTTTTCGGAAGCGACACTGCCCTTCTTGATCTTTCCCTTCACCAATACCTTCTTGGCCCCGGCAATGGTAAAACCTTCGTCATACAAGAGCTTCTTGATCTGAAGGATGGTCTCAACATCGACTTTACGAAAAAGACGCTGCTTGGAACCGGCCCGTTGGGGGCGGATCTCTTTAAACTCACCCTCCCAGTAACGCAGGACATGGGGCTCAACGCCGGTGATTTCACTCACCTCGCCAATCTTGAAGTACAACCTGTCGGGAATCTCCACCTTGCCGTCGATTGCTTTGCCCTCCGTTACGACTTGTGCCAGCCGTAAAAGCAAAACTTTAACTGCCTACTTATTCAACTTCTCCCGCAACCCCTTACTGGGTTTAAAGGAAACCATGCTGCGCGGGGCAATCTCCATGGTCTCACCGGTGCGGGGATTTCGCCCAATGCGCGGCGACTTCTCCCGTACCGTAAAGGTACCGAACTGAACCAGTTTAACCGATTCTTCCTTGAGCAGGCTTTTTTTCAGGGAGGCAAAAACCGAATCAACCAGATCAGCGGCGCTACGCTGAGAAAAACCCATCTTTTCATGGATGGATTTAGCCAAATCCTTACGGGTAACGTTTGATCGTTTCATTTTATATTCCTATGCATCCCGCAGACGAGCGTCGAAACGGGTTTGCATCATTTTGATAATCTTCTTATGCACCCCATTGACAGTTTCATCGTCCAGGGTGCGGTCTTCAGCGCGATAGGTGACGGCAATGGCCACACTCTTCTGCCCCGCCTCAATATTCTTGCCACGATAGACATCAAAGATTTCCGCCTTTTCAATCAGCGAATCACCATGCTCGGTAATGGCCGCCAACATTTCACCAGCACCAACCTGATCAGCAACCAGCAGGGCAATGTCCCACTGCACCGATGGAAACTTGGGTAAAGACGCAAATACCTTGGGCGCCGCAGTTAACCCCACCAGCGCCACAAGATCAAGGGAAACGAAATAAGTCTCCTGCTTGACCCCAAATTTCTTCAGAACCTTAGGCTCAAGACGAACAATACGCCCCACCATCTTGCCATTGCTTACCACCCGCAAGGAAGACTGGCCAACCGCGTAAGCCGGGGAGGAGGAATCAGCCTCAATGGTCACCACCTCAGACAGCCGTAAGTCGGCGAGAATAGCCGCAACCATCCCCTTGCCGTCATAGATGTCAACCAGAGCTTCGCCATCATGGAGACGCGGCGCCCCAGGGTGACGGCGACCGCTCATCACCACCGCCAACTCCATCACCTCTTGGGGCTGGGTGTCAAGATCACGATGATGAAAGACCTTACCGATTTCAAAGAGCCGCACATCAGTTTGCTGATGATTAATATTGCGACGCAGGTTTTCCAGCAAGCCGGGAAGCAGATGCGAACGCATAACCGACTGATCTTCACTGAGCGGGTTCAGCAATGGCACCACCTGCCGGTGCGGATCATCCTCGCTAAGCCCCAGCATATCGAAATGGCGAGGATTAACAAAACTATAGTTGATCGCCTCGTAGCAGCCCATCCCGGTGAGCAGGGTGGTCAACCGCTTGCGCAGACTACGAGCCTGGTCATCTTCGGGGAAACTCATGGGCACGATGGGCAGGGTGGTGGGAATCTCGTTATAGCCATGCAGCCTGGCTACCTCCTCGACCAAATCAACCTCACGCTCAAGATCAACCCGAAAGGTGGGAACCTGGACAATAACCGTTGCCTCATCCTGCTTCCTGGCCGGAACATCGATCCCGTTCAGCAGTGCACAAATTCCGTCGGCGGTAAACTCCATCCCCAGCAGCTCACTGGTTCGTTGCACCCGCAAAGAAAGCTCCACCGGCTGGGGCAGGGTGGCGCAAAGATCAACGCCACCGGCAACCACGGTTCCGCCAGCGGTTTCGGTAATCAAACGCACGGCCCGCTCCAAGGCAAAGGGAATGCCTTCAGGATCAACGCCACGCTCGAAGCGATAGGAAGAGTCGGTGCCCATATTCAGGCGGCGGGCAGCGCGACGGATACCCACCGGCTCGAAATAGGCACTCTCAAGGAGGATATCAACGGTGCGGTCATCAACCTGAGAAGCGCTGCCCCCCATTACTCCGGCCACTGCCGCTGGTTTGTCAGCGTCGCAAATCACCAGGGTTTCGAGATCAAGCTCACGTTCCACATCATCCAGGGTGACGATCTTTTCACCAGCCTTGGCCTTTCGGACCACAATCTTCCCACCGGCAAGTTTATTAAAATCAAAGGCGTGCAAAGGCTGACCATACTCAAGCATGACCAGATTAGTGACATCAACCACGTTGTTGATGGGCCGTAAGCCCACCGCCAATAGCAATCGCTTCAACCACCACGGGGAGGTGCCGATCTTCACATCCTTGATCAGCCGCGCGGCATAACGAGGGCAATGGACATTGTCCAGAACCTCAACCGCAAAGGGGAGGTCGGTGCCACTGAGTTTCGGCAACTCACCGGTGACCGGCGGGGTAACCTTTTTGCCGATAAAGCCGCCAACCTCACGGGCAGTGCCGAGAACACTGGCACAATCGGCACGATTGGGGGTGAGATCAACCTCAATCATAATATCTTTCAGGGATAACGCCTCAACCAACGATTGGCCGATGGGCAGATCTTCCGGCAGTTCTAAAATTCCGCCTTGATCATCACCGATGCCCAGCTCCTTGGCCGAGCAAAGCATCCCATCTGACTTTTCACCACGCAGCTTGGCCGGCTTGATCTTGAAGCCACCAGGCATGGTCACTCCAGGCAGGGCGATGGCGGTAACCAGCCCAGCCCGAACGTTGGGCGCACCGCAAACCACCTGCCGACTGTCACCTTCTCCGGCGGTCACTTGGCAAATGGTTAGCCTGTCGGCGTTGGGATGGCGGCTCACACTCTCCACCCTGGCGACGACAATCTCGTCGATGTCGTGACAGAGCGGCTCCACCGCATCCACTTCCAAACCAGCCATGGTCAGCCGGTCGGCAAGTTGGGCCGGGGTCAATTCCGCACAATCGATATACTGTTTAAGCCAGTTAAGGGTGAACTTCATGATTGTCTCGAGAGGTGGTTCGTTTGAGGTAAAGGCGCCGGTCAGAACTGCGAGAGGAAGCGCAAATCATTTTCATAATAGAGGCGAATGTCGGTGATCCCGTATTTAAGCATGGCAATCCGCTCAATCCCGAGACCAAAAGCAAAACCACTATATTGATCAGGATCGTAACCGATCTTGGCAAAGACGGCTGGATCAATCATTCCGGCCCCAAGGATCTCCAACCAACCGGTTTGCTTGCAGACCCGGCACCCCTTGCCAGCACAGATCACACAACCGATATCAACCTCGGCGCTGGGCTCGGTGAAGGGAAAGAAACTGGGGCGGAAACGAATGGCGGTGTCAGCATCGAACATCTTGGCGATAAACACCGACAAAACCCCCTTCAGATCGGCAAAGGAGACCTTGCGATCAACCAGAAAGCCTTCCACTTGGTGAAACATGGGGGTGTGGGTAATGTCGGAATCGCAGCGATAAACCTTGCCCGGCGCAATCATCCGCAAAGGCGGCTCTTGCTCGGTCATGGTCCTGATCTGCATGGGTGACGTATGGGTGCGAAGGAGCAGGGAGTCGCTGACGTAGAAGGTATCATGCATATCCCGCGCCGGATGATGGGGCGGAATATTGAGAGCTTCGAAGTTATAGAAATCGGTTTCCACATCCGGACCTTCGGCCACGGTGAAACCAAGTCCTTCGAAGATACCGCAAACCTCTTCCATCACTTGGGTGACGGGATGTGGTCGCCCACAAGGTTCGCTACGACCGGTGAGGGTCAGGTCAAGACTCGGGACCGCAGAAACACCCTGCTGTCCACCGCCCAACGCATCCTGTTTAGCAGCAAAGGCTTGCGCCAATTCCTGCTTGATATCATTGGCCAGCTTGCCAAGCCGAGGGCGATCCTCGGCGGAAGCCTGTCCCAATTGCCGCATCATCGACGTGAAAAGCCCCTTGCGTCCAAGATACTTGACGCGAAAGGGCTCCAGGTCATCCTTGCCCAAATCAGCAAGGGCAACATGGGCCTCACTCTTCAGGCGGAGTATTTCATCTTCCATAACAAAAAGCGGGCCCGGTCAGTGCAGTCCGCTTAGGACAGCTTTTCGGCGGCGATCGAAACGACTTTATTGAAAGCCTTGGGATCAAGAATTGCCATGTTGGAAAGAACCTTCCGATCAAGGCTGACATCAGCTTTCTTCAAACCACCCATCAGGCGGCTATAAGAAGTTCCGGCCATTTTGGCAGCAGCGCTGATTCTGGCGATCCACAGTTTCCGGAAGTCACGCTTACGCTGACGACGGTCACGGTAGGCAAAACCAAGAGCCCGATCAACAGCCTCGGTGGCGCTACGGAACAAACGGCTGCGGCCACCACGGTAGCCTTTAGCCATATTCAGAACCTTATTTCTTCTTCGACGGGCTTTAAATCCACGTGTTACCCTAGGCATCTCAATCTCCTCAAACGTTTGTAGCGACACCTACGTGCCGCCACGGTCATTCATTATTCTTGCTGCTTAAACCTGACCTGCATCAAACACATACTTACAGGTAGGGCAGAATCCGCTTTACACCTTTCACGTTGGAAGCATCAACCAAACCGGCCTGACGCAGATTCCGTTTCCGCTTGGTGCTCTTCTTGGTAAGAATGTGGCTGCTAAAAGCCTTCCGACGAACGATTTTTCCAGAGCCGGTCTTCTTGAAACGCTTGGCTGCGCCTCGATTGGTTTTCATTTTGGGCATGATCTAATCTCCTTCCTAAATACTTACGGATATAAAATTCTTAAAACTAATTTGTAGGATCAGGGCTTGGGGCCAATGAACATTGCCATCTGCCGTCCTTCCATGGTGGGAAATTGCAGGATGACCCCAACATCTTCCACTGCTGCACCGACCTTCTTCAAGACCTCACGGCCAAGGGTGTCGGCGTATATAATTTCACGGCCTCGGAAACGTAAGGTGACCTTAACCTTGTTTTTCTGCTCAAGAAACTTGCGGATGTTCTTGATCTTGAAGTTCAGATCGTGGGTCTCGGTCTTGGGGCGCAGCTTAATTTCCTTGATCTCGACAACGGTCTGTTTCTTCTTGGCCTCCTGCTGCTTCTTGCTCTGCTCATAGCGGTATTTACCGTAATCCATGATTCGGCATACCGGCGGCTTAGCCGTAGGAGATACCTCAACCAGATCAAGCCCAACTTCCTCAGCCCTTGCCAAGGCTGCGGCCAGAACCAGGACGCCTAACTGCTCGCCCTCTTCGTCAATAACCCGCACCTCATCAGAACGGATCATATCATTGACGTTAGCCCGGACTTCGCGTCCGCCCTTTTCGCTCTTTCGCTTGCCTTTAATACCACTACCTCCTCAAATAACCAGTGACGTACAAATCTCTTAAGCCGGAGTAGTTGTCGGCCCCATTGAGGCCGCGCTCTCTTCCTGGACTTTCGTAATCAGTTCAGCGATGGACATGGGCTCAAGATTCTTACCGTCTCGTAAGCGCACCGTAACCTGCCCGGCTTCCATTTCCTTATCACCAACAATCACCATGTAAGGTACCTTGGCTAACTGTGCCTCACGGATCTTGAAATTCAATTTTTCGTTGCGGTTATCTTTTTCAACCCGCACCCCAGCTGCCCGCAACTGCCGGTAAACGTCATCGACATAACTGAGCTGGTCATCGGTGATATTCATGATCCGCGCCTGCACCGGTGCCAACCACATGGGGAAGGCTCCGGCATAATGCTCGGTCAAAACACCAAAGAACCGTTCCAACGAACCCATCAGGGCCCGATGAATCATGATCGGTTGGTGATCCTTGCCATCTTCGCCGGTATAGGCAAGTTCAAAACGCTCCGGCAAGTTGAAGTCAACCTGAATGGTGGAACACTGCCAGGCGCGACCGATGACGTCGCGAATCTTGATATCTATCTTAGGGCCGTAGAATACCCCTTCACCAGGGTCGACCTCATAGGCTAAACCCTTCTTTTCAAGGGCTTTTTTCAAGGCCTCGGTGGACTGATCCCAATGCTCATCACTACCGACATATTTCTCTGGTCGGGTGGAAAGATAGACATCATACTCTGCAAAGCCGAATGTTTGCAAGACCTGGAGGTTAAGATCGAGAATTTTATAGATCTCTTCCTCAAGCTGCTCAGGCCGACAAAAGATGTGCGCGTCATCCTGAGTAAAACCGCGAACCCGCATCAGACCGTGCAAAGCGCCTGTTTTTTCAAAGCGATAAACGGTGCCCAACTCACACCAACGGATGGGAAATTCCCGATAACTTCTTTTTCGAGATTTGTAAATCCCGATATGAAAAGGGCAGTTCATGGGCTTCAGCTGGTAGCTGACATCCTCGATATCGATGGAAGAGAACATGTTCTCTCCATAGAAATCAAGATGCCCACTGGTCTTCCACATATCGATCTTAGCGATATGCGGGGTGCAGACCAACTCATAGTCATGCCGGTAATGCTCGTCCTTCCAGTAATCCTCAATGAGCCGCCGCAGCAAGGCCCCTTTGGGCTGCCAGAGGATCAACCCTGGGCCAACCTGATCCTGAATGGTAAAGAGCTCAAGCTCCTTGCCAAGCTTACGGTGATCCCGTTTTTTGGCTTCTTCCAACTGGAAGAGATATTTCTTCAGCGCCTTGGCATCAAAGAAAGCCGTTCCGTATATCCGCTGCAGCATGGGTCTAGACTCATCACCACGCCAATAAGCGCCTGCCACCCGGGTCAGCTTGAAGGCTTTCAACAAGCCAACATGGGGCAGATGCGGCCCACGGCAGAGATCAACGAAATCGCCAATCTGATAGAGAGAAATTTCTTCCCCCCCAAGATCCTGGAGCAATTCTACTTTATAAGGCTGCCCTTTTTCTTCAAAAAGGGTGATTGCGGCCTCGGCAGCAATGGTAGTCCGAACAAAGGGGGCAGCGGAAGCGATAATCTCCTGCATCCGTGCTTCAATGCGCTCAAAATCATCGGGCGAAAAAGTGTCGCCCAAATCAAAATCGTAATAAAAACCGTCGGCAATGGCCGGACCGATGGCCACCTTAACCTCAGCTCCGTACAGATCAACCACCGCATGGGCCATCACATGGGCCGCGCTGTGGCGCAAGATCTCCAGCCCCTCGGCCATCTGGATGGTAATTGGCTCGAGATCCCCATCACTAGTAAGGGGTGAGGAAAGATCGACAATATCAGCACCAACTCGCACCGCAACTGTCTGCTTACGCACCTTATTAGAGACCAACTCCTTAAGCGCCGCCTCGGCAAGCACTCCGGCCGGAAATTGTTTTGGCTCATTACCTTGCGCTGAAAGAGAGATTTCTGCCATGATCTTGCCACAACTCCGAAGTCCCGCCTTATTGCCGGAACAAATAAGCTTCGCAACGAACAAACATTGCGAAGCCATTTATAAAAAGAAACGCTAAGAAAAAGCGTTGTGTCGTCTGGTAGGCACGGGCGGATTTGAACCGCCGACCACTACAGTGTCAGTGTAGTGCTCTCCCACTGAGCTACGCGCCTATTAAGTATTGATCGGCATCCGTTTACCAATTATTCCGGGGGCTGTCAAGATTATTGTCTCCCTGACCGCGATTCGCAACTAATTTATTTCGTCCTGCCACCAGCATCGTTACGGGCGTCAATTGCCCGCTCCAAGGTCAGCTCATCAGCATACTTGATATCCATCCCCATGGGAATGCCACAGGCCAATCTGGTCACCCGCACTTCCATCCCGCTTAGCTTATCCACCAAGTAAGAGGCTGTGGCCTCACCAGGCACCGTGGAGCTGGTGGCGATGAGCACCTCCCGCACCTGCTGGCGACGCACCCGCTGCAGCAGCGCCTGCACCTTGATCTCTTCCGGGCCGATCCCGTCCATGGGAGACAGCACCCCGTGCAAGATATGGTACTGGCCCTTAAAGGCGCCGGTTTTCTCAATGGCCATCAGATCGGCCGGTTCCTCAACCACGCAGACCAGCTGCGGGTCACGACGGGCATCAGCACAGATTCGACACGGATCCGATTCGGAAAAAGCGAAACAGTTACCGCACAGACCAATTGACTGATGCAGGTCGACGAGATCACGCCCCAGGGTCTGCGCCTCCACCGCTGGTCGCCGCAAGAGATGTAAAGCCAACCGGGTGGCGGTCTTCTTACCAATCCCCGGCAAACGGTTAAGATCGGTAATCAGCCGAGCCAGTGGCGGCGGCACCACATCCATAGCTAAAACATCCCAGGAATCTTGATGCCGCCAGTGAGTTTACTGGTTTCATGTTGGATCATCTCCTGAGCCTTGCCCATGGCATCATTCACCGCCGCCGCGACCAAATCTTGAAGCATGCCAACATCATCGGGATTTACGACCTCCCGGTCAATACTGATATTGAGCAACTGATGCCGACCATTAACGGTGACGGAAACCATTCCTCCGCCCACGGTGGAGGTTACCTGTTGCTTGGCCAGTTCCTCTTGCATCTGCTGCATCCGGCCCTGAAACTGCTGGGCCTGCTGCATGAGCGCACTCATATCCATAAGACGTTCTCCATAAAGTAAAGAAATTACCTGCTCCTGGGACCGGTACGAATACCAACTACCTGGGCATTAAAAACTTCGCTGGCCACCTGCACCAGGGGATCATTGGCCAAAGCGCGACGTTCCTCCTGCAAATCATCCTGGCTTTCATCCGTCACCGCCCCCGCAGCGGCTCCGCGCACGCTGATCCGTACCCGCAGCTCCTTCTGAAAAAAATCCTGGGCAAATTCGGTGAGGAGCTTCACGTGATCTGGATCCTGCAAAACCTTACAATCGGAGGCCACGGCAAACTTGATCACCAGCTCGCCTTCTTCCTCACGGGTGCCGGAATTAAGGCTAAGAGATTGCGCCATCCACGTTTTGCGATCCTTGACATAATCGATAAACTCTTCCCAGTTGTTCCGAACCACTTTCGGGCTGGTCTGGATCACCACCGGTTCAGAGACCGGCTTTTTTTCAGCCTCCGGCTTCGCTACCGACTTCTGCCCAGGAGCCGCCACCGGCGGGACGGCAGGAGACGGTGGTGGCTGAACAGGCGAGACTGCCTGTTGCGCTGCCGGTGGCAAGGGCGGAGCAACAGGGGTCGGCTCAGCAGTACTCAGAGCACCTGCCGACAACGGGGCTGGCTTAACGGCTGGGGGAACTGGCGTCACCCCGCGCAAGACATCATCAAGACGGGTAAGTAAATCGGTAACCGGGGTCACTGCTCCAGACTGCGCGGCCCGGATAAAGGCCATCTCCAAAACCAGCCGGGGCCGAGAGGAGTACTGCATGGCCTCCACCCCCTCTAGCAACTGATTAAAATAATTATAAACGGTTTCGCCGCTATGGGCGGCGGCAAGCTCCCGCACCGAGGTCAATTCCTGGTCGGACAAATCGAGAAGGCTTTCCGGCTGCCGACAGTTCTTGCACACCAGCATGGCCCGGAAAAAAGCAAGGAGATCATTGGCAAAGCGCTTGAGGTCAATCCCCGCCCCGTAACTTCGATCCAACAATTCAAGACACTGGGCCAAATCACCGGCCAACAGCGCCGTGGCCAAGGCATGAAAGGTGGAGCGATCCACCAGCCCCAACACCTGGGTCACATCATCGTCGGTGACCGTATCGCCACCAAAGGAAAAAATCTGATCAAGGAGGCTCAGACCATCACGCACACTACCACCCGCCTCGCTGGCGATCATCTCCAGAGCCCGAGCAGAGATATCAACTTTCTCTGCCCCGGCCAGTTGTTTAAAAAATGCGATCAGTTCGGCAAAGGGAACCCGCCGCAACTCATAACGCTGACAACGGGAAAGAATGGTGATGGGCACCTTATGCAGTTCGGTGGTGGCGAACATGAAATAGACATGGGCGGGCGGCTCTTCCAGGGTCTTCAACAGGGCGTTGAAGGCCTCGGTGGTGAGCATGTGCACCTCATCGATGATGATGATCTTATAGCGCCCTTTGGTGGGGAAGAAGCGGATATTTTCTTTAAGCTCGCGAATCTCCTGGATACCACGATTGGAAGCGCCATCTATTTCATGGAGATCCACAGCGGAGCCGGCGGTTATCTCACGGCAGGAATCACATTCATTGCAGGGTTCATTGTCAACGGGGGCGGTGCAGTTGGTGGCCTTGGCCATGATCCGGGCAAGAGTAGTCTTGCCGACCCCGCGCACACCACTGAAAAGCATGGCATGGGCGACTCGATTACGAGCCAGTGCATTTTGCAGGGTGCGGACAACTGGACGTTGGCCAACTACCTGGGCAAAGGTCTGGGGGCGATATTTTCTGGCAAGGACAAGATATGACATGGTCTATTGGTCAAAAAAATGATAGCCAGGCACCCCTGCGGCACACAAAGGTACTCACTACCGTTGCTTCCTTCCGGACCTGGCGGGGTTCGCGAGCCTTTGTTGCGCAGGACCCGGCTATCAAAACTCAAGACCTGTATGGCGGAGAGGGTGGGATTCGAACCCACGGTACGTTGCCGCACACACGCTTTCCAAGCGTGCTCCTTCGGCCTCTCGGACACCTCTCCGCACAAATTATTGTTCTATCTACAGTCGCACAGAGAAGCGACGTCAGTAACAATAACACTCCTCCCGAAGGAGAAGATGGGGAATATACTCAAAACGTAAAAAAAAATCACCGTCTTTTTATATTAGTTTTGTCGACGGCTAAAAATGGAAGAGAGGGTGGGATTCGAACCCACGGTGCCCTCGCAGGCACAACGGATTTCGAATCCGTCCCGTTCGACCACTCCGGCACCCCTCCAAGTCAAACAAACTGTACTGAAACCACCATCGAGCAGCCCTACAGCCATGATCATGATCTCTGCTGGTTGCGCCGCGCCTTGAAAAAATCCCGAAGGAGGGTTGCGGCTTCAACAGCCAGCACCCCACTTTCCGTATCAAGGCCATGATTGAGCCGCCCATCACCACCGATCTGGTAGACACTGGCGATGGCCCCGGTTTTGGGATCAGTGGCCCCGTAAACCACGCGACCGATGCGGGCATGGATCATGGCCCCGGCACACATCACACAAGGCTCCAAAGTTACATAGAGGGTGCAGGCTGTCAAGCGATAGTTCCCAAGCTTAATCCCGGCCGCGCGCATGGCCAACATCTCGGCATGGGCAGAGGGATCGGCAAGCTCAATGGTGCGATTACCGTCACGGGCAAGAAGTTCTCCTGCCGGACTGACCACCACCGCCCCCACCGGCACTTCCCCTCGCTCCGCCGCCTGCTGCGCCTGGGCCAAGGCTAACTCCATATAGTGTCCGTCCTGCTCGCTCATTTGCCCACCACCGGCCAATTACTCAGCGCCAGCTTCCCGTTTCTGCTTATTAGCGTAGTTGGCCGCTTCCCAACCCGCCACACAGCCCTCGCCCACCGCCTTGGCCATCTGGTGCGGAGGCCCGGCAATATCACCGGCAGCGTAGATGCCGACAACACTGGTGGCCTGCTTTTTATTGGTATCTATATAAGTAAAGGTATCCATATCAAGCTGGACACCGATATTAACCGCCAGCTCCATGGCCCCCTTGGCGCCAAGCTCGATGAATACCCCTTCCACATCGAGAACAGAATCATCATCAAGGGTCAGCCCGGTCACCGCGTTTTCACCCGCAATGTCCTTAACCCAAGCCCCTTCCTTCAACTCCACCGTACTCTCGGCCAGGCGAGCCCGCAGCGCATCGGTAACCGCCAACTCCTTGGCGACCAGATAGACATCAGAGGCATAACCGGTGAGGGTGAGCGCCCCGTCCACGGCAGCTGATTCGTTACCCACCACCGCCACCTTGGCGTTCCTAAAAAAGTTGGCATCGCAATCAACACAGTAACTGACGCCACGCCCGAGAAGCTCTTTTTCGCCCTTAACCTTGAGCTTCTTACGCGAAGTGCCGGTGGCCAGGATCAGGGTGCGAGCAACGACCTCACGACCACTCTCAACCTTCACCGCAAAAAGATCTTCCCGTTGCTCAATATGCAGGACATCCTCCTCCCACACCTCGGCCCCAAAACGGGTGGCCTGGGCAATTCCCACCCGCAGCATGTCGATGCCGTCACTGACCCCATCCACACAGAGGTAGTTTTCCACATGGGCGCGAGCAATACTGCTCTTCTCAGGCTTGCCAAGCACCAGCACCGAGGCTTTTTTTCGCACCGCATGCACGGCAGCCTGCAAACCGGCACAACCAGCGCCGACGATCACCACATCAATGATATTCTCAGCCATTTCCACTTCTCCTTAAAAACAAAAAAAAACGGCCCGAAATCGACCGAAATAATATTCTCTTTTACAGGCCGCAAAGGTACACCGAACCCGCCCTTTTGGCAACCGGGAGCAGAAGACACAACAAGATTTTCAGGGATGATGAAAGGGAATAATCTCTTGATCAGGAAAAAAATGTCGTATTGCGGAAGTCTCCTTTCCCATCACGAGACAGAAACAACTTTTTTGATTCCAGAGACAAGAACATTGAAACTTCGGGAACGATTTCCCTCAAGGCTCAAGAAAGGTGCAATCGCACGGGAACCGGCAACCTTCTGATAAACTTTTTGGGTCAACTTCTCAAGTTCTACGGAAGGACTCCCTAAGCTATCCGGTTCCCTGAATTTTTTTCTCTCCTGCTGAACCTTCAATCCCTTGAGACCAAGACCTTGTTCAACCGCTGCCAAATCGCCCAGGTAAAAGCTTTCCAATTCCCGACAAGCAACTCTGAGCAACACACCTTCTCGTCCAGCCAAACGGCAGAGGTCGGCCAATTTAGATTTTATCGCCCGACAATCTCCCGAGTCCTGGTCTCGCATCACCACAAAAACAGAATCAGGCAGTTGCCAACCACGCAGCTTCCTTGTCATATTTTTCTCCAAATCCTGCTTACCTTTGAACACCAAGTATCGAATCTGAATATTATCAGGAAGCAGTCGCGGCAAAACCCCTTCGAGCATTTCTCGCGCCGAGGGCTCTTCCAAAAAAAATACGATGGTTTTCATCGGGGGTCAGCCCCCACAAAGAAACCCTGCTCCCAGAGATATCCCATCTGATCGCCTTCTGCCATATAGGTCGCAAGCTGCACGTCATCCTTTGCGCGACAGATCTGCGTGTAGCCGTCAGTCTTGACCAGCCAGAAAACCTCCTCAAGCCTTGCAGCGTTAAGAAAATCCGGCGAATGGGTGGAAACAAAAACTTGCCCGCCGCGATTGGCGTAAGAGCGAAACTCCTCAGCGAGTTCCCATAGAAGTTTGGGATAAAGTTGATTCTCTGGCTCCTCTACGCATAGCAACGGATGAGGGTTGGGATCGTAGAGCAGGGTGAGGTAGGCCAGCATCTTTATGGTGCCATCCGACACATAGCGAGCAAGAAAAGGATCTTCAAACACCCCGTCCTGAAACTTCAACAGCACCCGCCCTTCTTCGGTGGTCTTGGAATCCACATCTAAAATCCCCGGTACTCTTTTTTTAAGAAGATCCAGTATCCTCTCAAAGACTTCGGGATGATTACTGTGCAGATATTGAATCACCAACGAAAGATTTTCTCCCTCGCGCGACAGATTTTCCGCATAGCCGGCTTCCTGTTCCGGTCGAGCCTTGCTGATGTGAAAATCCGAGACGTGCCAATTTTCAATGAGATTGCCCAACGCCATCACGGCAGGAAACCGTTCAAATTGCGCCAGCCCCTTGATGGCGAGGATATCAGGGGATTTCAGAACCTGCTCCTCACGATTAAGGTCTCCCACATCCGTTACCGAATCAAGTTCGTTGGTGACCGCCGTCCCCCTCCCCTTGGAAAAATCCAAAAAATGCCACGGTTGGCCACTACTGCCACGTCGATATTTAAGGATCTCCCTTTCCACCAAGGCCTTGCCGCCCTTTTCGTTAATCTGCAGAAAATAAGTAGTCAGCGGGCTGTCCGGCTTGGCACGAAATTTCAATTCTATCTCGATGGGCCCGTTGGCATTCCGGCTGCGCACCTCTTTAATCCCCCGGCTGCCGCCCAACTTCATGAGCGCCGTGTTAACATTGGAGGTCAAGGCATCGCGAAGAAAACCGAACACGCTGAAAATTGTGCTTTTCCCGGTCCCGTTCGCACCAACCACCACACAGAGACTGGGAATATCCGTCAACTCCGCATCCTGAAAAGCTTTAAAATTCTTCAATCGTATCGCTTCAATTTTCATGCTGTTCTCCCCAACCCATCCTCAGCCTTGAGTCCTTCTGTCGATGAAAACAGATCCATTAAGAACCTATTTTTTTGCTAGCACCCGAACCCCGGTAAATTCTTTCCAATGATACTGCCTTCGATATAAAAATCAATCCTGCTGCTAACATATGCCAATATGATCAAGGTCTTGTGAAAAAAAAGAATCCTGCACCGGAGGGGCTCAACCAGTAGAAAGAGCCCCCCCGGTGGGCATGCCTCCTTTATCGCCCAAATCAAGAGCAGCGCATTTCAGAATTACCGGGCGGGGTCTGTCATTTTCCAATCAACTCCCGCCAGGGGTGGCAAAGACGACACCGAACTTTCCTTTGCCAACACCATCCCGATTCCCTATCGCTTGTCGCACTCAGCCGGAAACGGGGAAATGAGCGTCTGGTAGCGAACCAGATCACCGGGCCGCCACCAGTATCATTTAAACTTCTTGCCATCCAGCCCACCATAGTTTTTTATGAGTACATGCGACTCCCCCAACCTCCGGTACCGGAAGAAACCATTAAGATCTGCCCCCAATGCGACCAGCAGTTGCGCTTCCCGGATCATATCGGCGGCATGCTCCTGGCCTGCCCCTCCTGCGGCCAGGAGTTTTACGCGGATTTCAAGCTCGCCCAGCCAGCGCAGTCCCCAAAGTCAGCCTCCGCCAGGGAGGCTGACCAGCAGGAAGAAACACCCAAACGACCGGGCGGGTTCTCGGTTTTAGTGTAGAACCGCCCCCCTTTCACAGCCCGTCGTCAACAATCGGCCCAAAACCGGCATCAATGAGCACCGGGTGGCATTCGGGGGCAAACCATTTTTTGAACAACTTCATGTCCCGGCTCTGCGGCCAGAGGGATTGGTCGGTGTACCAATCCTCAAGTTCGCTTTCAAACAGGTTGGCACAGTTGAGCTCAATCCATTCATCCAAGCCTTCCGCATCCAAATCATTGAGCAGATAAACGGTGCGTTCCCGGTTGGCCTGGGCCATGGTGACCTCTGGCAATTTATTATTAGGATCCGTTTCGTTGATCCACTGCACAAAAGGCTTCTTCAGCTTCAAAATCAGGACGGCACGATTGATCATGGTTTAAATCCTTTGCGAATTTGGTTATTCAACGATTGCGAGACCAGCATATCCCCGTTAAGAATAAGTTTATTCTTAAAGAAAAAACCATACACCGCAAACCTTTCCCGAACAACAGAAACACCATCGCCCGCCCCCTCCTCACCATCATTTCAGCGCTGGCGCCCCACCATAATCTTGAGTAAGATGACCTTTCATTACCAACCACCCTCAAAACGGAATAACAATGTTTCCCGGCTAATGAACAGATGAACCTTTTTTCACGGAAGATATTATGAGCGATCGGCCCACCCAACGCGCCATCAAAATCGGCAATGCCACCATCGGCCTAATGGGCCTTGATATCGCCTTGAATCGTATACTCGGCGACAAAGACTACGATGAAGAAGTTGCCGTAGAACAACTTTTTGCCGCTGTCAGCAAGGACAACTATATCCCCACTGGGGCAAAAGAACTCTACCGGGAAGCGCTACGGCGCGAAATGCGCAAACAGCGGGGAGAGACAGTTTCACGCCCCACTGGGCTGGACATTCGTATCCTCGGCCCCGGTTGCGTTTCCTGCAACAAACTTAACACCTTGGTCATTGAGGCCCTGCAAAAACTTGGAATAGCCGCTGATGTCGAACATGTTAACGAGTTGGACGAAATCTGGCGCTACGGAGTCACCCAGACCCCGGCCCTGATCATTAATGAACAGGTGAAAAGCAGCGGTCGAATGCCCAGCCCGTTTCAGGTGGAGGAGTGGCTCCAGGAAGGCTTCCAAAACAAGAAATGACGGACCGGGAGTCGAACGGTTAGCCCTCTTTACACAGCTGGATAACGGCTACTGATTACCCTGCCCATGTCGTCATTCCCTTGCCCCGCCGCCTTGAATGATAAAGAGCAACGCCACCAACATCCTCAATCGCCGCCAATCGTTCTCCCCTCGACCTTGCCAGTATTCAACGAAAAACTTTAACACCACCATTTACATGTTAAGCGGATAAAATTTATTCCACATCAGCATCGAAATCTGTTGCCCATCTACCTTCCTGCGGCTAAAGTTTAATAATAATTAACCACCAACAGGTCACCTTTAGGAATGCCTGACCACAACCAAAAGACGTTGTCGTCCTGTGGCATTTTCATGAACAAGTTATGGAAAAACTCCTTCATGAACATTAAGAATCGTACCGTTTTCACCGTCTGCATTGTCCTTTTCACCTTATCCGGTTTTTTTCTCCACCAGGGCATATCCCAACAAACCATCGCCCTCAAAGACAGCCTCAACAAAGAAGAAAAACATATCGATACCATTGTTAATGCCGTGCTCAGGTATTCGTTGTCGCCATACCTGACCAGGATTCAACACATTGAAGAAGCGCACCCGCCGATTATTGCCGCCTTTGCCGCCCGCAACCGCGAGGATCTTTTAACCCAAGCATCCCACGAATTTGAAGTCCTGCAACAAGAGAACCAATACTTCCACGCCCTTGACTTCACCTTACCGGACGGCACCGTTTTCCTGCGGGTGCAGCAACCGGACCTTCATGGCGACAACATCAGCGAATCCAGAGAAATAATCAGCCAAGTGGGCAGCACCAAGCAGACCGCCGCCGGCTTTGACATCGGCAAGCACGGTGCCATCTACTGGATTGCCCACCCCCTCTACAAAGATGACCAATATATCGGTATCATGGAGTTCGGTATTTCAGCGCAGCAACTCACCGATGCCATCAAAAAGAGGCTGCACACCGAAGTGACCATCGCGATCAATGCCGAGGTGTGGCAAAAAGCGGTCTTTAACCAAGGGGATGTACGCAAGGTAGGCCATTACTTCCTGGCCACGGAAGGAAAAGATCTGTACCGGGAATTCCCGGCAAGCCTTGATTTAGAACAAAACCACCAGCAGGTGACCTTTAACAACACAACCAATTTAATCCACAGTCGCAGCGCCCTAAGAAACTATCGCGGCGAAGCCATCGGCAAGATCATCGTCCTCCAGGACATCTCTGAAAAACTTTCCACCAAAAGAAAATTTATCATCCACTCGGTTCTGATCACGGTGACACTGGTCGGGGCAGCCTTACTCATCATCTCGCTGACCATCCATCGGTTGGTGGGCAAGCTTGAATTGTCTGTGGAAGAAAACCACCAGGCCAAAGAAGAACTCCAACAAGCCCATGACGCTCTGGAACTGCGCGTGGACACACGGACATCGGAACTTGCCGAAGCCAATACTATTCTACAGCAGGAAATCCAGGAACGTTCCCTGGCGGAAGAACGGAATCTTGAACAACGGGAGTTTCTACAGAACATCATCGAATCGCTGACCAACCCCTTCTATGTCATTGATGCGGAAACACACGAGATCGTCCTTGCCAACCATGCCGCGTACGCCCTAACCACCAGGCCGAAAGAGGGACTGACCTGCCACGCCATGACCCACGACCGCGACACACCATGCACCGGCGAAGAACATAACTGCGCCCTGGCCGAGGTCAAACTGAGCAAACGACCAGTACAGGTGGAACATATCCACTGCGACAGTAACGGCGAGGGATCATATTTCGAGGTCTATGCCTACCCGATCTTCGACCGGAACGGCAACGTCAAACAGGTGATCGAATACAATGTTGATATTACCGAACGCAAAAAGAACGAGGAAGAAAAGAAAAAGATCTGGGCCCAGCTTCTACAATCCCAAAAGATGGAAGCGGTGGGCATGCTGGCTGGCGGCGTGGCGCATGATTTCAACAATATCCTCACCGCCATCATCGGCAACGTCCAACTCGCCACCCTAAAGGCCAACACTGAGGTTGCAGCAAATATCCGCAAACATCTTGACCAGATCATGACTTCCGCCGACAGAGCCAGTGCTCTGGTCCGTCAACTTTTATTATTCAGTCGCAAAAATTCCATCGTCGATGAATATCCACCCACCAATATAAACAAAACCATTAAAAACATTCGCGAGATGCTCAATCGCCTGATCGGCGAAGATATCACGATTACCCTTGAGCTTGCCGCTGACCTGACCATGACCAGGGCCGACCAAGGCAACATCGAACAAGCGCTTACCAATCTGGTGGTCAATGCCCGCGATGCCATGCCGGACGGCGGCGAAATCATCATCTCGACAAAAAACACCTTCATTACAGATAATCAAGAAAAACAGATCTCCAAATCAAAATCAGGCCATTACGTGGTCCTATCCGTCACCGACACCGGTAGCGGGATCAACCAGAATGATCTTGCCCACATCTTCGACCCGTTCTTCTCCACCAAACCGGAAGGGAAAGGCACCGGCCTTGGCCTGGCCATCGTTTACGGAATCGCCAAACAACATGGCGGCTGGGTAAACGCTTACAGCGAGTTGAAACAAGGCACCATCTTCAATATTTACCTGCCGCAAACCTCAGCGACCAACGATGATAAAGAAACAACAACTGCCGCCCAGCAGCCAACAGTGCCTTTGGTGGGCAATGACCGACTGGTGCTATTGATTGAAGATGAAAAGGATGTCATGGAGATAGCCCTGAAGATCCTTGAAGACAGAGGCTTCCGGGTTCTTTCCGCCGAAAACATCGCCACCGCGCGTGCCATCTTTGCCCAGGAGAAAGAACACCTCCATCTTGTTTTCAGCGATGTCGCCTTACCGGACGGCAACGGCGTCAACCTGGCCCATGATTTTCTCACCGAAATACCACAACTGAAAATACTCATGACCAGCGGCTACCCGGATCATCGCTCCCGGCGAGGGGACATCCATGAACAGAAGCTCCGCTTCATTCAAAAACCGTACGGGATCGAGGAACTGGAACAAGCAATCTCAGACACCTTGGGAACAACTGCTTACCACACACAACCGATGTAGCGGTAGGATGGACTTTTTACCAGTCCATCAATAATAATTTCCACCCCCATCCCGAGATCCACATTCCGGGATGGTTTAGCTAGTGTCTGTCCATAAATGAGGATTTTTGTCGTAGATTAAGGAGTGCGAAAAAAATAAGCACAGGCATACACATGATATCGGAGTCTCCACTTCGTTTCGCTTACCTCCGAGCATTATTTTTTGAGCATGACGCAGAGATCGGGCAGGTAGCGAACCTGTGAGACTCCGAAAAGACCATTTATGGACAGGCACGAACTAACCAGAAAGACAAAAACACCACCGCAACGCGGCCAGCAACAACATTACAAGAAGGGCAAACAGATGAGAATCTCCATAAAACTGACCTTATCATTCATGGCTGTCGCCATCGTGAGCGCTATTTTCTGCTTTTTCGGACTTCGCGCCGAATCCGTCTGGATGAAGACTATTATTACTGTGGCCGCAGTTATCACCGCCACCGGAACAGCCTTTCTGGTCAGCAAAAGCATCTTGACCCCCCTGACCGAGTCAATGGATTTCCTTAACCGCATCGGCTTAGGCGACACCACCGGTTCAATGCCCATGGGCACCCCGGTTAATTGTTCCAGGGTCAGAAACTGCGGTCGAAAAACCTGTCCCAGTTACAACAAGTTGGATCACTGCTGGGTAAGCAGTGGCTCCAATGCGGTGGTTAAACACTGCCCACGGGCCAAAAAAGGGATCGATTGTCGAACCTGCGATCTCTATGGGGCCAAGACCGAAATAGAACAACTGGGCTCAATCATCATGGGTTTGGCCAACTACTTTCATGACCGCGAAAACCTGGCCCTGGAGATTGCCAAAGGAGACCTTACCCAGCAAGTGGAACTATCCTCAGATAAAGACGCCCTGGGCAAAGCGTTCCAAATGATGCAGGAAAGTCTCGGCAATGTCATCGGCAACGTTAAGCTGGTCACCGAAGAGATCTCTACCTACTCCGTCGAACTATCCGGTACCAGCCAGATATTATCCCAGGGCGCTACCCAGCAGGCGGCCGCTCTCGAAGAGATTTCAAGCTCAATCACCGAAATGGCCTCACAGACCAAAATGAATGCGGAAAACGCCGAACAAGCCCACCAACTTTCATCCCAGGCACGAGCCGCTGGCGATAAAGGCAACGCTCATATGGAAGAAATGATGGGCGCCATGGAAGAAATTGACGAAGCCGGGCAAAGTATATCCAACATTATCCGGGTGATTGACGAGATCGCCTTCCAGACCAACCTGCTGGCCCTGAACGCAGCAGTGGAAGCGGCACGGGCCGGACGCCACGGCAAGGGCTTCGCCGTGGTGGCGGAGGAAGTTAGAAACCTGGCAGCCAGAAGCGCCAAGGCCGCCAAAGAGACCGCTGAACTCATCGAGGGCTCGGTTGAAAAGTCTAAAAACGGCATGCAGATCGCCGCCCGCACCGCCGAAGCCTTAGCGGAAATAGTCACCTCGGTGACCAAAATGACCGAATTAGCAGGAGAAATCTCAGCAGCATCCAACGAGCAGGCACAAGGGATCGACCAAATCAACCAAGGACTGGATCAAGTCGACGCTGTTACCTTACAAAACACAGCCAAATCGGAAGAATCTGCGGCAGCCGCCGAGGAACTTTCTGGGCAGGCAGCTCAGATGCAAATGCTGGTGGCGGCCTTCAAGCTTCGAGAACGACAAACCGACGAACAAAACGATGAGAATGCCCCAACGCAGTGCCTGGTCTAAGTCAGATCGGCTCCAAAGCAACGATCACCAAGGTAACGTAGAGTTTGCTTTGCTCACCAACTGGCGACCAAAGCAAACTCTTGCCCATCCCGACAATTTTATTCTTCAACTAGGAAAGTGTCCATCAATGGTCTTTTCTGAGTCTCGGAACTCTCCTACCTGATCTCCGCCAGATAGCGAGCCTGCAAGATCTTCTAAAATCCTCATTTCTGACCAGACACCTACTCAGAAAAAGGAAAGTCAGGATGGTCGTGAAGCTTGACCATCCGTTGCTTTTTGACCGTCTTGGCATCATGAAAATCAACCATTTTCTCTATGGCGTCGAGGATCTCCACCTCACGGACATCCCGCAACACACGCTGCCCCACCTTGGGGTAAGGCCCACCCTTGCCACCGCTATAGAGATCAAAACCATTCCTGGTGGCAACCACGCCGATATCGGCAAGCAACGCCCCACTGCAATTGAGGATGCAACCGGAGATGGCAATCTTGAACTTGCCCTTGACCCCGGTCCGATGGCCGAATCGTTCGAGAATTCTCGCCGAAAGCTCGGCAGGATCAATCACCCCCATATTACAGGAAGGCTTACCGATGCAAACCTTGGGCAAGGGGAACTTGCCCGGCCCCTTGAAGTTGGCGCCCAGCGGAGCCAGTTCGGCCTTGATCGCATCGAAATCCTCGTCGTTGATCCCCAACAGCCGCAAATTCTGGGCGGTGGAGAAATAAACGCCGAGACGGTAGCGTTCAGCCACCTCCAGCACCTTGGCCATCAACGGCAAAGGCAGGCGACCAGCCACCAACAGAAGGGTTAACGACTTCTCGTGTGGCGCAGTGGAATGAATGGTACTCATGATTTTTTCCTCTTTCTTTATCGCAAATTAACAAATATGCACGAACTGTGCGTTATCTACCGATTTATCCTTTCCCTTTCCGCTATTTTCCTGTATCTATCGGGAAAGAAAAGTCTTAAATTTCAGGGTACGACTATCATATACGCAGGGGGAAAACCATGGGCCACCACGGTAACTATTCAAACACCGCAGCAGACAAAGCAATCCGATCAATAGACCGCAAACGCGAGCAAGAACGTAAAAACATGCTCCATGCGGCTTACGAACACGCCGAGGAACTGGCCACCAAACTGCTCCAACATCTGCTGGACGAGCACATCATCGAAACAAACTCCGACCGCGCCATCAAGGAACTGTTCGCCAAACAGATGAGAAATCTCACTGAGATGGAAGAATTCGAGATCAACTTCAAGGTTGCGCCGCTCCGAGGAATCGTCAACGATCCCAACTTCCTGAGTCTCTACTTCACCCAGTACATCATTGAGGATCTTCTCGACCACCCCAATGTCCAGGATATCTTCGGCGATGATGCCACCATTTACAAAGCAGTGGATGCGGTATTCTCAAGGATCCGGCACCGTTAACAGCGAGCCCCCTTGCCTCCTCGGCCTTGCCCAACAGGGCCGGGGGAAAAATGCCACCGCAATACCTTGCTCGCACCGACCATCTGCCCCCCCCCCAAACTTCCTGTCTTTTTCCCTCCATCGCCCCTAGTATCGCGGCAAGGATGAAATGCCGTAAAGTTGTGCAACGATTTTTTTTGCACAACAAGCACAACTTGGAGAACATAGTTATGCTATGTGATTCAAGTTGTAAGGACGCAGATGTAAAAATTATCTATCAAGACGAGGCGTTACAGAGTTGAAGTAACACTAGCCTCCGGCCCATAAAGAGCGATTACCATACAAAATTACCTGCAAAACTCAAACTATCTTTTCCGCTTTCCTTTCCCGGCCAGGCGAGTAATATACCAACTCTATAAACATGACACCAGCAAGCAATCAGTAATACTGGCAACCATCCATAATCATTGAGAATTCATAGCCGCCATGCCTACCCCCCCCATCCATCCGCGCCAAACACCCCGACTGGTTTATGCAAACCAACACGGAGAGATCAAAGATTTTCCAGAATTAGAAATGGCTGGCCGCAGCGGCAGTCTCTACCAGAAGCCAGAATTACAAGATTTGATCCCCCTGCCGGAAGGAAGCGAACTGTTCGTCCTGCCAGGGAGAAAACCGGTGGGCTTTGAAGCAAACAGCCATGAGCCATCTCTGCTTGCCGAAAACCCAGATGAGCCCGGCGAAGAAATTCAGGCGGTGGCAGCCTTTATGGCCCCGGCCCATACCGCCATCCACACCGCCGCTTTTGTGAAAAACGACGACGCCGAGACATTACCGCTCTTTGCCTACACGGCGGTGGGTTGGCACGAGGGACGCTTCTGGGTGAGCGGCTTCCGCAGCGATGAAGACCTTCGCCAAGAACCCCTGGGCTTTGACCCCGCCAAAATCACAACCAGCACTCAAAAACGCCTCAAGACCTTGCCTCAAAACAGGCTTGTCCAGCATCTAGGCAACTGTAGTCTTACCTACAGCTGTCCGGCGGCCAAAAATTACTTTCTCAACCAATATGAAGCGCCACTTCCCACCTCGCCGGAATGTAACGCCCGCTGTCTCGGATGCATCTCACTACAGCCATCTGGTTGCTGCCCCTCCACCCAAGATCGAATTCGTTTTGTGCCGACGGCCAACGAAATCGCCGAAGTGGCGGTTCCGCACTTACAAAGGGTACCCAGTGGAGTGGTCAGTTTCGGTCAGGGATGCGAAGGCGAACCACTCCTGCAAGCCGACACCATCGAGAAAGCGATCCGGCTGATTCGCAAAGGAACCAATAACGGCACCGTCAATTTAAACAGCAACGCCAGCCTGCCGGAAGCGGTGGCGCGTCTTGCCCATGCCGGCCTGGACAGCATTCGGGTGAGCATGAGCAGCGCCCGCCCCGAATATCACCAACGCTACTTTCGCCCCAAGGGTTTTACCTTTAACGACGTTCGCCAATCCATCGCGACGATGAAAAAGGCGGGCAGATTTGTCTCCCTTAACTACTTTGTTCTGCCGGGATTCACCGACGACCCAGAGGAATTCGCGGCCCTCTGTGAACTTGTCGAGACCGAAAAGCCGGATTTTATTCAGCTTAGAAATCTAAACATCGATCCCGACTGGTATCTTGAAGCCATGCAACACACCGACAGACGCGGACCCATGGGCATCCGCCACTGGCATAAAGAAATGCAACGAAATTTCCCAAAACTACGCTTTGGCTATTTCAACCCACCGTTACGCTAGGGACTTCAACCGGCCCTTGGCAAACCACCGGTTGCTTGACATTGGGCGCCACAGCCCAGACAATATATCGTTATGAAAATCGCCGCAGCCATCCTGGGAATGACCCCATGAAAATTAACGCCCTGCCACCATCAGGCCTTGACGGCACAACAGCATCCTTCCGTCTGCGCCCCATCAAATATTTCCTGATCATCCTTACACCGTTGCTTATCTTACTGGCCCTAACCCTCTGGCAGTTTTACCGACTGGAGCGCGATGCCATTGTGGTCGAAATCAAAACCATTGCTTCACAACACCTTGCAAAAGAACAGAAGCAGATCAACAGGGAATTTCAAACCATCGTCAGTGACCTTCGTGTTCTGGCCGGGCAAAATGAAATTCGGCACTACGTTGACAGCAACGACAGTAGCATCCTTGCTAGTGTGGGCCAAGAATTTATCCTGCACAGCAAAAACAAAGGCACTTACGATCAAATCCGTCTCATTGCCGCCAATGGTCAGGAAAAAGTTCGGGTCAATTTCAACCACGGCTCCCCTGCCCTAACAGCTGAAAAAGACCTGCAAAACAAAGGCAACCGCTATTACTTCCAAGATTCCATGCAATTACCTGAAAACTCAATTTTCACCTCTCCCTTGGACCTCAACCTGGAACACGGCAAAATAGAATACCCATTGAAACCGATGATCCGTTTCGGCACCCCGATTTTCAATTCCCGTGGGCAAAAAAAAGGGATTATCTTACTAAACTATCAGGCAAGCCAACTCCTTGCCAAGATCGCAGCCGAAGCAAATAATACCTTCGGCGAACTCATGCTCATCAATGCCGACGGATACTGGCTCTTCAGCCCCAACGAAGGAGAAGCGTGGGGCTTCATGGATCCCGCCGGCATAAAACGCGTCTTTCAAAACTCCTTTCCTGAAGCGTGGCAAAAAATGGCTGCCCAGGAAACAGGCAGCTTCTTTACCGCAAACGGGTTTTTCAACTTTCAGCGCATCGACCCCATTAAGTTTTTAAGAAAAAGCCCGCAACAGGAAGCCAGCCAGAACAAACTCTATCCATGGCTCCTCATCTCCCGCGTTACTCCACAGCAGATCAAAGAATTAACCGCCCAAACCAATAATCACTTCATCAAACTTTTCACCCTACTCACCCAAGGCGCAATTTTAAGCGCCTTACTCATTACCTGGGCGCTGCTGAAACGAAAAACCGCCGAACAGGACGCGCTCATCGCCAGGGAACAGAAGGAAGAATTCATCCTCCGCCGAGCCGAACAGGACAGCGCCCTGGCAGAACTCTCAGGAAGTCTACTCTCAGAAATATCCATAGAAGAGGTTACCGAGTCAATAATTGCTAAGGCCCGAATGCTGACCCACAGCCGTTTTTCCTTTGCCGGCTACATCGACAACGATAACGGCAACCTCGTCTTCCCCACCATTAGCAACGACATTGCAGCGAAAGACAAACAGGACGAGGAGGAGATTATTTTCAATCAATGTGCCGAACTGTGGCGAGAAGTCATCGACAACCATCAAACTATTCTTACCAACACCCCCAAAAAAGCCCTCCCCGCCAACAAATTGCCCTCAGAAAAGGTCACCATCCAGCGCTTCCTATCGGTGCCGGCAATGATCAACGATGAACTGGTGGGAATTGTCGCCCTGGCAAACAGCGAACAGGAATACACGGAACGAGATCTCGGAGCGATCAACAGAATCGCGACCCTCTTCGCCCTCGCCATTCAGCGCCAACGGACGGATGAATCCGTCCACCGCCTACTACTGGGCACCGCCGCTGTTACCGGTGAACAATTCTTTGCCACCATGGCCGAGCAGCTGGCAAAATGTCTCGGCACCAAATATGTAATGGTGGGAGAAATCATGCCGGATTCAGCAACCGAGGTAACCGGCCTTGCCTTCTGGAACGACACTGCCTTAGCAGAACCGGTTAATTACTCCACCACCGATACCCCTTGCGAAATGGTCAGCCAGAAGGGATTTTGCCTTTATGAAGACCACGTCGCCGAGATATTTGCCAACGACCAAATGCTCCAGGATATGAATGTGAAATTCTACGCCGGCATCCCCCTTTGTAACACCAGTGGCGACACCATCGGCATCCTTTGCGCCATGCATGACGCGCCGCTTACAAAAATCACCCATCTCAACGAGATTTTCCATATTTTTTCCAACCGCACCTCGGGAGAGATATTACGCCAGCGGGCGGAAAAGGCCCTTGCTCTGGCCAAGGAAGCCGCAGAAAGCGCCAATAAAGCAAAAAGTCGTTTTCTTGCCAACATTAGCCACGAACTGCGCACCCCGCTAAACGCCATCATCGGCTTCGCCACCGTTTTACAAGAACAACACTTCGGCCCTCTAAATGAAAAACAACTGGGCTACACCAAGGAGATCAGGGATGGTGGCAATCACCAACTGTCCATTATCAACGACATCCTTGACCTGGCCAAGATCGAGTCAGGGAAAATGCCGTTTTCCACCATGCCAGCCCAAATATCCATACTCATGACACAAAGCCTGGCCATAATCAAAGACCGAGCCGCACAACACGCCATTGCCATCAATGTTAATATCGACCCAGAGATAGAAAACCTCATTATCGACATCGATGAACGAAAAATAAAACTGGTATTTCTCAATCTCCTTACCAACGCCGTTAAATTCACCCCTGACAACGGCAGCATCAATGTATCCATGCTTCGACGCCAAGATACTCTCCTGATCAGCATTTGCGACACCGGCATCGGCATCGACGCAGAAGACCTATCCCGAATATTTGAACCGTTCTATCAGGTCAAAAATGAATATCGCGGCAAAACCCCAGGCACCGGTCTGGGCTTGCCGTTAACTAAAACCCTTGTCGAAATGCACCATGGCACGTTAAAAGTAAATAGTGCAGGATTAAAACAAGGAACCTGCTTCACCATTACCCTGCCCATTAAAGAATCAAGGATTGCCGCCGCACTGTTGGCCGCTGAGAAATAATTGCCGCCAAACATCGGCTTTATCTGGAGAACACAAAATGAATTCAACAGAACACAAAATCCCGGCTCCCATAGGAAACATCCTGGTTGTGGACGATCAGGACTTCAACCTGCGGTTACTGGAAGCGTTCCTGACCCCCCTTGGGCACACAGTACGATTTGCCACCGACGGCATGGACTGCATTGAAAAAGTACAAGAAGAAAAACCGGATCTCATTCTCCTGGACATCATGATGCCAAGAATGGACGGATTTGAAACCGCTGTCCAACTAAAGAACAATGCCGAAACCAGAAGAATCCCGTTGGTCATGGTCACCTCCCTTACCGAGGTTGATGAACGGGTAAAGGCGTTGGAATGCGGCGCTGACGATTTTCTTTCCAAGCCTGTAAACGAAATGGAACTGCGAGCCCGGGTCAATTCATTACTGGAAGTAAAGGCCTACCACGACCACATGCGCGACTACCAGAAAAAGCTTGAAAGCGAAGTAGCGAGACGGACGGAAGAATTACGCGAGGCCTTTGCCACCATCAAAAGATCATCCCTGGAAACCATCTACCGGCTATCAAGGGCGGCGGAGTTCAAGGATGACGACACCGGCGAGCACATCATTCGCATTGGTCATTTCTCGGCGGCAATTGCCAAACATATGGGATTATCCGAACAGGAGGTGGAAACCATTCTCTACGCCGCCCCCATGCACGATGTGGGTAAGATAGCTACCCCGGACGCGATATTAAGAAAACCTGGCAAGCTTGATGCCGACGAATGGATAATCATGAAACAACATTGCCAACAGGGCGCATTGATCCTGGAAGATTCTGATTCAAAACTACTTCAGTTAGCGGAGAGCATCGCTCTCACCCACCACGAAAAATGGGATGGTTCCGGTTACCCACACGGACTGCAAGGCTCTGAAATTCCCATTGCCGGTCGCATCACCGCCATCGCTGATGTTTTTGACGCTTTGACCTCGAAACGACCTTACAAAGAACCTTTCTCGCTGGAAAAATCTTTTGCCATCATCCAGGAAAGCAAGGGTAGCCATTTTGACCCGAAGGTGGTTGATGCGTTCTTCGCCATCAACGACGAGATCCTCAAGATCAAACAAGAATACCAAAACAACTAATCCCTGACCTGACCAACTACAGCCACGATCTAACCTCAATTCGACCCCAGACGACTATCATCCTTGACAAGGAACTGTTTGTCGAAGATATTATCTGTTCTAATTTACAATACTAACTGAAAACATCGACAATTTACGGTGATACCATGAAAAAGACACCCATTCGACCGCAAAACTGCTTCAAACACTATACCCTTGACCAAGACAAGGTCTGCTCGCCGGTTGAAACCGTTGAACGCTTCAAGGCCCGTCTCAAAGAAGTGAATCTCGACATCCTCAAAGACGTTCGCCGCATCGATAACGGACGACTGGACATCCCGGTCTACTTCAGTGTCTGCGGCAAAGACGCCGTTGAAACCATCGGCAACAAGAAACAGATGGGTAAGGGCAGCACCCCAGAGCAATCCCGGGCCAGTGCCTGTATGGAACTTGCCGAACGGTACAGTTTTTTCAGCTTCAAGAAAAACCCCGACAATTTCATCACCGACACCTACGCCAATCTCAAGGCGGCTGGCGAACCGCTACTGCCTCTAGAGAAGTTACTGCAATCGGTACATGACGAAACCAACAGTGTGGCAACCCTGGAAAAGCTCATCGCCGATCTTCCCATCCAGTGGGTATGGGCCAGCAACCTCACCCGCGAGGAAGAGGTGCTGGTTCCGTTCAGCTGGTTCTACGCCATCAATGAATTTAACGGTCCCTCGGCAGGCAACACCTATGAAGAGGCGATTCTACAGGGCGTCTGCGAGATTGTTGAACGGCACGTCTGTTCGGTGGTTAACCACAACCAGACAAAAACCAACGCCATTGATCTGGACAGCGTCAAGGACCCGATTTCCATAGAGTTAATCGATAAATTCCGCAAACACGGCATCGAGCTGTACCTGAACGACTTTTCCCTGGACACCGGTATCCCCACGGTTTCCGCCCTGGCCATCGATCCGTCCACCTTCCCGGAAAC
>JAQYVW010000082.1 GCA_030145325.1 Desulfurivibrionaceae bacterium | reverse complement strand
AGTTTTTTGATATCTCCAATTAACTTTTTCAAAAACTCTATCACTAAACTCCGCGCTTGCTCTTAAGTATCAAAATCCAGTACTTATCCATTCCTCCTCGTAGCCCCTTCCTGACCATGAACAAAATAGAAATTGTTCCTGCATCTGTGTATAATCAAATTTTATATTAAATTTACCTGGTCTCTCACCGACCTGGGTTTAGGATGCACTAATATGAACTCCAGAGACATTACGACCAAGATAAGGGCAGATGATGCGGTTGAGCGAGACCTACTCAATCAGGTCTTCTCGCATTTAACCAAAGGGCTTCTGGCAAACCTCGGCAATTCCGCTATTCTTGCCTTTGTCCTTAGAGACGTTGTCCCCGCCTCCACCATCATCATCTGGCTGGCGACGGTATGGATCATCACCATCGCTCGAGGTAGTCACTACTTTATCTATCGTCGAAAATCCCTTGCCAAAAAACACCAGCTACAACGTTGTCGTATCTTGTTCACCCTTGGCGTTTTGCTGGCCGGAGCGACTTGGGGAAGCGCCGGGGTCTTTCTTTTTCCTGCTACCTCCTATCCCCATCAATCGTTCGTCACCTTAATGTTGGCCGGGATGGTCGCAGGCTCCACCGCCGCCTTATCCGAATTCAAGAAGACTGCCGAGGCCTATGCCGTTCTGGTTTTGGTACCAGTGATTATTCAACTGCTTACCGCCGGCGGTGAAATCCATATCGAGATGGCCGCTTTGACCATGATTTTCGGCATTATCATGGTCTTGACCTCTAGCCAGATGCATAAGGTTAAAAAATCCTACGCGGTTTTAATGCATGACAAAAATCTGGAGCTTCAGGAACGGCGGCGCATTGAAACCGAACTGCGGAAACTTTCCTTGGCCGTAGAACAATCGCCGGTATCCATTGTCATCACCGACGATGACGGCAATATTGAATACGTCAACCAAACCTTTACCGAGGTAACCGGCTATTCCCCTGCCGAGACCATCGGTAAAAACCCCAGGATCTTGAAATCAGGCCACCTGCCTGCCGATTTTTACGAAGAACTCTGGCACACCATCAAGGGTGGGTCTGAATGGCGCGGCAATTTCCTCAACAAGAAAAAGAATGGCGATGAGTTATGGGAAAAAGCTGTTATTGCCCCGATTTTTAATGCTCAGCAGGAAATAACTCATTTTGTTGCGGTCAAGGAGGATATCACCGAGCAAAAACGTAACGCGGATGCTTTATTGGCCAGTGAACGGCGGTACCGGCGAGTGGTCAACTCCACCTCGGAAGGGTATTGGCTGTTCAACAATGAGATGGAGACCGTTGAAATCAATGCTTCATTATTGAAGATGTTAGGATACCGCAGAGAGGAGATGATAGGCCGTCAACCCCTGGATTTTGTCGATGAAGAAAACCGCAAAGTTTTTATTGAGCAAATCGCACAGATGGCGGTTACCGATCATCGTATTTATGAAATTGCCCTAATGAACAAAGATGGCGGCAACATCCATACTATTTTCAGCGCCACCACCATGAGAGACGAGAACGGCGAAACCCAAGGATCCTTTGCCTTTGTCACCGACATCCGTTTGCGCAAGCAATACGAGCAAGACTTGCAGGCGGCCCAGGAAAGTGCCCAAAAAGCCAACCGCGCCAAATCTGATTTTCTGGCTAACATGAGCCACGAAATCCGGACCCCGATGAACGGGATTATTGGCATGGCCGATCTTGCGCTTGCCACCGAACTTTCCCCGCAACAACGAACCTTTATGGAAACCGTCAAGATCTCCGCCGATTCCTTGTTGGTCTTGATCAATGATATTCTCGATTTTTCCAAGATCGAGGCTGGCAAGCTCGACCTGGATGAACACCCCTTTATCCTTGCTGAAACCGTGCAGGCGGCCATGCAAACAGTGGAGATCCTTGCTAAGAATAAGGGTTTGACCGTCCAATTTGCCATCGACCCTGCCGTGCCACCGGCCCTGTGCGGCGACAGCCTGCGTTTTCGTCAGATCCTGCTCAATTTACTCAGTAATGCGGTCAAGTTCACCGACGAAGGAAGCATTAAGGTGGCGATCAGCCATACCAGTGCTCCCCACAACAAGGTGGAACTGCGGGTGGCGGTGGTTGATACCGGTCGCGGGATCAAGCCGGAGATGCAGGAGCATATATTTGGCTCATTTGCCCAGGAGGAAAGCAACATTACTCGCCAATACGGCGGCACTGGCCTGGGCCTGGCTATCTGTCGACAGCTATGTCACCTGATGGGTGGCGACATAGCGATTAAAAGTGAACCGGGCCATGGTTCTGTTTTCACCTTTACTTGCCTTTTTGCTCCTGCGGAGATGCGTAACTTGCCAGATAGCAAAGCAGAAGCAAAATATGCGGCGGTTATTCCCGCCATGAATATTTTGCTAGTGGAAGATAATTTGATTAATCGCCAACTGGCAGGATTTATTCTTGAGCAGGAGGATCATCAGCTAGTCATGGCCGAAAATGGTCTGGAGGCGCTGGAACTGTTAAGTCAGAGAAGTTTTGATGTGGTCTTGATGGATATTCAGATGCCGAAAATGGATGGCTACACCGCCACCAGAATTATTCGCACCCTTGAGGATGGCATGGAAGCAAAGGAAGAATTGCCGCCAGAATTACTACTTAAGTTAAGCGAGCGATTACGTGGCAAGCATCTGCCGATCATTGCCATGACTGCTCATGCCATGAGCGGTGACCGGGATAAATGCATCGCTGTCGGCATGGATGACTACCTTACGAAACCATTTAAGCCTGAGGATTTTCACCATGTCCTTGGCAAGTGGTCGCACACAGTCTGACTGGATGGCAAATAATTTTGCCGGCATGGCCAGGAAGCGAAAACGGCGAAAACCCCATCGACCCTCAATACTATTTCCAACCAACTTAAGTTCGCCTATTTACAGGCAAAAAAATTAAGCATATAGTCTATAATTATCTAATGATAGGAGCTTAGAATTAATTTCCCATAACCGTGCAGATGTTCCCAGATGAGCATCAGCCAGCGGTTACAGCAATGTTGTCGCGATTAAATAAAATCGCGCCTTCCACCAACTATATGATTTGAGCTATAAAAATGAACCCTTCAAACAATCATGCCAGTGAAACATACAACGTCGTCTTTAATCACGAAGAGCAATATTCCATCTGGCCCACCGACAAAGAGCCTCCCTCTGGATGGGAAAAGTCAGGATTTAGCGGCTCCAAGGATGAATGCTTGGCCAATATTTCAGAAACATGGACTGATATGCGCCCTTTAAGCCTGAGAAAGGCTCTGGACCCTAAGCCCTAACAGGAATAAAGCCAAAGATGAGTCCACTGGAGCACCATCGCAATGAGTTGCTAATCGCGACATTTAAGAAACATGCCCTAGCTCAACCGGAAAAAACAGCATGCGTTTTTCTAGGTGACGGGGAGCGGGAACAAAATCACCACACCTATGGTGAACTAGACAAGCGTGTCTGTGCTCTAGCTTCTTATCTGCAAAAACAATCAGCACCAGGGCAACGCGCAATTTTATTGCTGCCACCTGGTTTTGATTTTCTTGAATCATTCCTGGCCTGCCTATCTGCCGGCATCATTGCCGTACCGCTTTTCCCACCCCGGAATCAACGCTACTGGAACCGTTTAAACTGTGTCCTTGCCGATGCCGATGCATCCCTGATTTTGACCACCTCTGGACTTTTGTCCAAAATTCACGGCTGGTCCAAAACGGCGGACGAAGCCATCTCCCCCCAGACAAAACTCCTGGCTGTTGACGAGATAGAAACAACCGCCGAGGTGAATGACTGGCAACCTTATCCCACCCAACCTGAGCAAATTGCCTTGCTCCAATACACCTCAGGTTCAACCTCTGCACCGAAGGGGGTCATGGTCAGTCATGCTAACCTGACTGAAAACCTGAATATCCTCCGCCACGTTTTTGATCTGAGCGACAAAAGTGTCATGGTAAGCTGGTTGCCCCATTATCATGACATGGGCCTTATCGAAGGACATCTCGCCCCCCTCTTTGTCGGCGGCACAGTCTACCTAATTGCGCCGGCAGCTTTTCTCCAACAACCCATCCGCTGGCTAAAGGCCCTGACAAAATATAAGGCCACCCACACTTGCGCAGCTAATTTCGCCTTTGACCTCTGTGTGGAAAGAATAACCCCACCCGACCTGGCGGGGCTGGATCTCAGCAACCTCAGAACCGTCCTCAACGGAGCGGAACCAATTCGCAACGAAACCGTTGAGAGATTCCATCGGGTGTTTTCTCCATGCGGCTTCAAGGCCACCGCCATGTGTCCTGGTTACGGGATGGCTGAAAGCACACTCCTGGTTACCAACAGTGGTGGCCCCAGAGAAAAACCAGTTACGGTCTGGGCAGACAAAGAAGCCCTGAAAGAAAAGCACTTCATCCCGGCAAACCCAAGGGTCGGACGTCCCCTGGTCAGTTCAGGACAAGCCGCCCCGGGAATAGAAATCTGCATCACCTCGCCAGAGACAGGCCAACCTCTCCCTTCTGGACAGATTGGCGAAATTTTAATGCATGGAGCCAGCATTGCGCTGGGATATTGGCGAGCACCAGAAGCCAGTCGAGAAAGCTTCGCAACAAAGATTCCCGGCCATGGCGACAAGTGTTTTTTAAGCACTGGCGATCTGGGTTTCCTCAACAAAGACGGAGAACTTTTTATCTGCGGCCGGATCAAGGATCTCATCATCATTGACGGCGCCAATTATTACCCGCAAGACATTGAGGCATCAGCAGGTAGAGCTCACCGGGCCATGGCCCCCGATGCCGGGGCGGCAATCCCCGTGCGGAGCAAAGGCAAAGAACATTTAGTCCTGATCCAGGAAGTACGGCGCACCCAACGGCGCAACATTGACCCCCAAGAAATTTTCGCAGCGGTGTCCAAAACGATTTCGGAAGAACATGGCTTAGCCCTTCACCGGCTGGTGCTGCTCCGACCGGGGACGATCCCTAAGACCTCAAGCGGTAAGATCCAACGAAGCTTATGTGGTGCCAAACTGCAAGATGGCAGCCACAACATCATGGGCCAATGGCCCGAACATCCGGACCGCGAAATACCGGCTGCCGCAACCATTACCTCCCCCTCCCTGAAAGCATGGCTCTGCCAACAGGTCGCCAAAACAGTGGGCCAACACCAACAGATTCAGACCAACCGGCCCCTGGCAGAATACGGTCTCTCTTCGGTGCATGCGGTCAGCTTAAGCGGCGCACTGGCAACCCACCTTGACCGAGAACTCCCCTCGTACCTGCTTTACCAATACCCAACCATTGATGCCCTTTGCGATTTCCTCACCGCAAGTAAAGCTGAAGATCGCCCCGCAACTGTTCAGCAGGCCGAACCGGTTGCCATTATCGGCATGGCCTGCCGTTTTCCAGGGGCAGAA
The DNA here is from genome assembly GCA_030145325.1 of Desulfurivibrionaceae bacterium. GTDB lineage: Bacteria > Desulfobacterota > Desulfobulbia > Desulfobulbales > UBA5123 > UBA5123. The sequence continues at coordinate 7,265 of JAQYVW010000082.1, read as the reverse complement.
AACACCGACGCGCTCTGGCAGATGTTGCTCAATGGTCAGGATGCCGTCGGCCAAGTTCCCCCAACCCGCTGGGATGCTTCATCCTTAGCTGGAAATGGTCTCAACTCCAGCCCTTGGGGTGCTTTTTTACCTGAACCAGACCAGTTCGATGCCGCCTTTTTTGGCATCTCTCCCCGAGAAGCCGCATCTCTCGACCCTCAGCAACGCCTGCTACTGGAAGTTTCCTGGGAAGCCCTGGAGAATGCGGGGCAACCGCCCCGCTCTTTGCAACATCTTGCCACCGGCGTTTTTGTGGGCATTGGCACCAACGACTATGCCCGCCTGCAACACGGGGCGCTAAACAACCTGGATGCCTATCACGCCACCGGCAATTCAAACAGTCTGGCCGCCAACCGGATCTCCTATTTTCTCGATCTGCACGGTCCCAGCATGGCCATTGACACCGCCTGTTCATCCTCTCTGGTGGCGGTTCACCAAGCCTGTCGCAGTTTGCAAACAGGGGAATCAGACCTTGCCCTGGCCGGTGGGGTCAATATGTTACTGGCCCCAGATCTCACCGTGGCCCTTTCCCAGGCACAAATGATGTCACCCACGGGTCGATGCAAAACCTTTGACCAGGATGCCGATGGCTACGTCCGGGGTGAAGGTTGCGGGGTGGTGATCTTGAAACGCCTAGACCGTGCCATTGCGGACGGAGACCAGGTGCTGGCCATCATCCGGGGCAGTTCTGTCAACCATGGCGGCCGCAGCAACGGGCTGACCGCCCCAACAGTACAGGGTCAGGAAACCGTTATTCAGGCCGCCTTAAACAACGCCAATATTCCTGGAGCGGCGATGGATTTCATCGAAGCCCATGGCACCGGTACTCCCCTTGGCGATCCCATTGAGATGGAAGCCCTGGCCCATGTTTTAAGCCCCAACCGATCAGACCAACACCCAGTTTGGGTTGGATCGATTAAAACCAATATCGGCCACCTGGAGGCTGCCGCAGGCATTGCGGGCTTAATCAAATCAACATTGGCCCTCCAAAACAAGATCCTGCCGCAACAACTCCACTTTCAGCGCATAAACCCGGACATCAATGAAAACAGCTTCTTGCGAGTGGCTGACCAGCAAGTTTCGTTCGCCAATATCCACCGCCCCCTGTGTTGTGGAGTCAGTTCCTTCGGCTTCGGGGGAACCAATGCTCATCTAATTCTGGAAGGGCCGACGAGCACAGAAACCATTGCGGCAAGGGCAGATAAAAGCGAGCTGCCCGCCCTGCTGCCCATAAGTGCTGCCGACCCCAAAGCCCTTACCGAACGCGCTGGAGCTCTGGGCACCTTCCTGGATCAGCAAGGAACAACCAACTTCACAGATCTTGTCCACACCCTCAACGCCAAGATGGAGCACCTTGAACATCGGGCGGTATTTATTGCCGCCTCGGTTGCAGAGTTCCGCCAGAAATTAAACGATTTTGCCCAGGGTCAAAAACAACCGGACGCGCTGGGACAGGCGGCCAATGGCGCTGACAGCGGCGTGGTTTTTGTCTTTTCCGGGCAAGGCACCCAATGGGTCGGCATGGGCAAAGCCCTCAGCGAGCAATCGCCAGAGTTCCGCAACTCTCTGGAGCGGTTGGACAGCTATATCAGCAAGATCGCAGATTGGTCCATTTTTGCTGCCATTGACGATGAAAAACTAACCGCAGATCCTGGCCGCCTGCAACCAACCCTCTGCGCCCTCCAAATCAGTCTGGCAAATCTGTTCATGAGTTGGGGACTTTCCCCTGCCGCCGTTATCGGCCATAGCCTTGGAGAAGTGGCGGCCGCCTGTATCGCCGGAGCCTTGAGCGAAGAAGAGGCCATGCAGGTTGCCCTTGAGCGCGGCAAGGTGATGATTGCGGCCCAAAACAGCGGGGGCCTTTTGGCAACCTCCCTATCGGCCACAGACCTTCAGAAAATGATTGCGACAATCGGCGGCGACCTGGAACTGGCGGCCCACAACAGCTCCCAGAGCACGGTTGCCAGTGGCCCTGACACCCCTCTCGAAGAACTGCGGCTCGCCATTCTAAAGGAAGGAGAAAAAGCGTTGCGCCTGGCGGGAAATACATCTTTCCACCATGACACCATGACCTCCCTGCAACCCCTGTTAAGAAATGCTTTGGCCAGCCTTAACCCCTCCCTTCCTCGCCTTCCCATAGCCTCCACCGTCCATGGGCAACTGTCCACCGAAACCCTTTTTGACGCCGACTACTGGGCAAAAAACATTCGTCACCCTGTTCTTTTTAAACCGGCCTTGGCGAGCTTAACCGCCCAGGGATACCGTCATTTCGTAGAAATAGGGCCCCATCCCGCCTTAACCAGGCATATCGCCACCGCCCTGGCCGGAGAGAGCCGCAAAGAAATCCTTTCGGCAATGCGCAAGGATGCTGCCGACCTCAGCTCTCCCTTACGGGTCATGGCCACCCTCTTTGCCCACGGGCTGATCAAGCAGGCCGAAATGAGCAAAGATGCCCCCCATCCTTGGCTCCACCTCCCAGCTTACCCCTGGCAACGCCAGCGCCACTGGCTCACCACCTCCCGGCCCACGTTGCGGCTACAACCGGAGAGTGAAAAGATCTGGCAAGAATGCACCACCGCCGGCACGCGCCAATCCGGTTTTATCCCCTTGGAGCTGTCACTGCACGACTATGCTGCGAAATGGGATGCCCTTAATCGCCTGGCCCTGGCGGACATGGAACTGGCCCTGCGCGCCCTGAACCCAGATGGAACATTGCCTGATCCGGCAGTAGCCCAAGGGGCCACCGCAGAACGTTTCCACGGCCTCATTCAACGCTGGTATCAAGTGCTGACCGAGGCCAACCGGGTTGAGAAAAAGAACGGCACCTATGCAATTGTCGGTGACCAAGACCTACCCAATCGTTCCGCCCTAATCAGCCAGGCCCGCGAAGTTTCACCCGAAATAACCTTTTTAACAGACTACCTGACTCGTTGTGGCGACCAGTTACTGGAGATCCTCCAAGGCCGGACCGAGGCTTTAGAAACGCTGTTCCCCAATGGCTCTTGGGAGACAGTGCAAAATCTCTATCATGACTGGTCGGTTCCGCGCTACTTCAACGCCATTGCCGCAGAGATCCTCTTATCCCTTACCCCTTGGCGCGATTTATCTTCGCCGCTGCGTGTTCTTGAAGTCGGTGGCGGAACCGGGGGAATGACCCGCGCCATGCTCCCTACCTTGTCAGGTCATGGGGTAGAGTATGAATACACCGACATCTCCCCCTATTTCATCGAACCATTGCGGCAAAAGCTGGCCGATTTCCCCTTTGTCTCCTTTGGGGTCTTTGATCTGGATCAAGAGCCCGGCTCCCAGGGTTATCAAGAAAACAGCTATGATGTCATCGTCGCCGCCAATTCCGTTCACACGGTGAAAAACCTGCCCCAGACCTTGCGGAACCTGCGCAGTTTGCTGGCCCCCGGCGGGATAATTATCCTTTATGAAGTAACCAGACCCCTTCCCTGGTTCGACACCTCGGTGGCCTTAATTGAAGGCTGGGGTAACTTTAAAGATGATCTGCGCGCCAGCACGCCTTTGCTTTCTCCAGGCCATTGGCAGACCATACTGGCAGAAAACGGCTTTGATCAATGCCAATCCTTTCCGGCTGCCGATTCACCAGCCGACCTCCTGGCCCAGCATATTATCGTTGCCCGTGCCGACCATGCCCACCCTGCCCGACAGGATGAGGAGCGAACCATTCCGGCAGAATGGCTTTATCAGTTAGAATGGCAGCTTCGCCAACTACCAGAGGAGCCACCGACCCGATCAACAGGGACAACCCTGATCATAGGCGGCCAAAGCGGCATTGTGGCAGCCTTGCAACAAGTGGCAGAGAGCACTGGCAAGATCGCGATACATGCGCAAAACGGGCTGGATGCCATGCAAATAAGCCAAGCCGACCATATCGTCCATCTCCTTAATCTTGACGGTGCCGAAATGGATTTGGCAGAAGCCTTTCAGCATGGGCTCTACTCCGCCCAAGAACTGCTAAAAACAGTGCTATCTCTACCGGAAGGGCAGCGGCCAAAGCTCTGGTTTGCAACCTCAGGAGCCTGCCAGGTGGCAGCAGAAGCAGTTGATCCCAAGCAGTCACCTATCTGGGGCTGGACACGCTCTCTGGCCGGTGAATTCCCCGAACTGCTGGGGGGCATTGTTGATCTTGATCCCGCCGCGACCACCGCAGAACAGGCCCAGCAGCTAATGGCAGAGATTATGGCCGGAGAGGGGGAGCAAACGGCTCACCGCAACGGGCAAAGATATATCTTGAGACTGGTCAAGGGACAACGCCCCAGCACCGCAAGCAAGATTTCAGTAAAAAGAGAAGGGCTCTACTTGATCAGCGGTGGCCTTGGCGTCTTGGGGCAACGCATTGCCATGCAACTGGCCCAGGAAAAGGCGGGCGGGGTGATTTTACTATCCCGCCGGGCGGAACGAAAAAACCTTCCCGAAACCACCCAGCAAACCCTTTGCGCCATGGAAGCCATGGGAACCGTTGTGCACCTTGTTGCTGCGGATATTGCCGACGAGAATACCGTCAGAACTGCTCTGGAAAAAATCGAAGCCGAAACCGGGCAGTACGTTGTGGGGGTGGCTCATGCTGCCGGTGCCCTCGATACGGAACCGCTGCGCAGCTTAGGCAACGAAGGCTTAAACACCGCCCTCCACGGCAAAGCCCTTGGGGCCTGGGTTCTCCACCGCCTATTTGCCCACCGAGCCTTGGACTTCTTCACCATGTTTGGTTCTGCAGCATCGGTTCTGCCCCCGCCCAGCAATGGCGCTTATGCAGCAGCCAATGCTTTTCTGGACTGCTTAGCGGCCCATCGCCACCATCTAAAACTTGCCGCCACTACCCTTGCTTGGGGAAGCTGGGAGCAAGCAGGAGCAAAGGCACAAAAAACCGTCGAGAACCTCAAACGCCTGTCCATTGCCCAGATTCCTTTTGCAACCGGGCTTGCCATCTTTACCGCTCTGGCCGCCAATGACCAGCCCCACTGGGTTGTGTTGCCAGGGGATATTGAACCATGGGTGCAAATCAACTCTTCAGGGATGGGGTTTCCCCTGCTGCAAGACCTGACTCAAAAGCAAACGGCCCCACCAACCGCACCGATGAGCGCCAAGATTAATGACCCTGAGACAGAAAGAATACTCCGCGACGAGGCCGCAAACCTAATGAATCTGCAACCGGAAATGCTGGACAAACACCGTCCACTTCTTGAACAGGGCCTGGATTCACTTATGATCATCGGGCTCAAGGGCCGCATTGAAAACCTTTTCGGCATCAACATCCCGGTTTCCACCTTGATCGGTGCCACCAATCTCGCAGATTTAACCACCTTGATCAACAAGACAAAGGGGAAAGACTCACCATCTCCACCAGTCCTGAATCCCAGTCAAGGACGTGAGGTCTTAAGCCTGTAATATGCAAAATCTGGCAGATATTCTAAAAAAACTCCAAGAACGAGATATCCATATCCAGGTTGCTGATGGACAGCTACGGATTGATGCGCCAACAGGTGCCATTGACGAACCGCTGCGCCAGGAATTACTGGCTCTCAAACCAGAATTATTGCACCATTTCGGTTCACAAACCACAGCCACCGGATCAGCAAATTTATCCAAAGGCCAGCAAGCCTTATGGTACCAGCACCACCTTGACCAAGGCGGTTTCGCCTACAATGTGGGTTTTGCGGCCCATATAAATAGCGAGCTTGATCCCAAGGCTTTGGCAACCTCCCTGGCTTGGCTGGTAGAGCGCCATCCGATTTTACGCACCGTCTACCCCCTCTCCGATGACATGCCCCAACAGCAGGTACAGCCCTCCACCCAAAACATTCTTGAGGTCATTGATGCTGCCGAGATGAGCTGCGAGCAACGGCAGCAAGAACTATTGAAACGTTATCGCCAACCTTTTGACCTGCAAAATGGGCCGATTTTACGGGCTGTGCTCTGGCTGGCAGGAAACAATGAAGCAACTTTTCTCCTCGCCGCGCCACATCTCGCCGTGGATGGCTGGTCCCTCTGGTTGTTCCTCAGGGAACTGCAACAATGCTACCGTGCCGCCCTGAAAAACAGCCCTCCACCTTGGGAAACAGCAGCACCGGCAACCTACACCGATTTCATTGCCTGGCAGGCAGAGATCCTTTCCGGCCCCACCGAACAACAAATGTGGTCCTATTGGCAGAACCAGCTCAAAGAGGTGCCAACCTGCCTGGAGCTGCCCACTGATCAGCCCCGGCCCCAACGACAGACCTTTTACGGCGACAAATGCACCACCCATCTTGACCGAAGCTTACGCGCCAAGCTGGAAAACATCGCCAACCGGGAAGGGACAACACTTTTCTCCATTCTCTTGTCCGCCTTTCAAATCCTTCTTTACCGTCACACCGGTCAATCAGACTTTGTTGTCGGGACCCCCACCGCCGGTCGCACCCTGGCAAAGTTCAATCAGACCATGGGCTACTTCGTCAATCCGGTGGCGATCAGAACCACCATTGAGCAAGACCTCCCCTTTACCGAACATCTGCGCCGCACCGGGCAGAACGTCGCCCTGGCCCTGGAACATCAAGATTTCCCCCTGCCCCATCTGGTTGAGCGCCTTAAGATCCCTCGCGACCCAAGCCGATCACCCCTTTTTCAGGTTTCATTCAACTATCAGGTTCTGACCGGGCTGGAAGAGATTGCCCGGCAAATGGTGGTAAATGATCAAGAGGCAACCGTCGCCTTCGGCCCTTTACAAATTCAACCCATTGCCCTGCCCCAACAGGAAGGCCTGTTCGATCTGACCTTGGAGATTGTCCGGGATGGGGATGAACTTATTGCCGCGTGCAAATATAACCGAGACCTATATGACCACCGGCGAATGCAGGACCTCCTGGGCCAATACGAAACCCTGCTGCAAGATATCGCCACCAACAACCACTGTTGCCTTGGGCAATTATCCCTGCACACCGCCGCCCAGCGTGAGGAGGCTCTAACCCTGGCAAACGGCGCCGTTGAGGATTGGCCTCTTGAACCCGTCCACCGCCCCTTTGAGCGCCAGGCGGAACTAACTCCTCAGCGCACCGCCCTTATCTGCGGCGAGGAGACCATCTCCTATGGCGAGTTAAACCGCCGCGCCAATGCTCTGGCCCACCAATTACTGGCGGCAGGAGCCCAGCCGGATCAACCCATTGCCATCTGTGCGCAACGTTCCTTGGAGCTGATGATCGGCATCTACGCCATCGTCAAGGCTG
>JAQYVW010000163.1 GCA_030145325.1 Desulfurivibrionaceae bacterium | reverse complement strand
AACTTGACCAAGGCGCTGCGCCTGCTGGCGCAAGAAAACCTGCCCGACTACATGCAACCTGCCACCTATACTTTTCTGGATACCTTGCCACTTGCTCCCAGTGGCAAGATGGACCGGCGGGCCTTACCAGCTCCTGATGCCATCAGCCAGCCAGCAGAAAAAGTTACCCCGCCAAGTACCCAACTGGAAACTGATCTTTTGGCAATCTGGCAGAAAGTTCTGAGCATCGAAATTTGTGGCGTCACGGACAATTTCTTTGAATTAGGGGGGCACTCGCTGTTAGCGGTGCAATTTATTTCACGCCTGCAAGAAGCCTTTAAGATCAAGGTGCCCCTGACACAGATATTTGCAGACGCAACCGTTCGTGGCCTCGCAAACTGGATGCAAAGCCAGGAGGCCCAAAGCGCTCCTGCAGAAAAAGAGATTATCAAGGCCGAGGATTTAGCCAATGCAGAGATGGAAGAAATGATTGCCCTGCTTTCAGAGGAAGAACTGGACGCTCTGTTAAGGGCAGAACAGGAACAGACCAATGAGTGAAACCAACAACCTGTCGGTGGCAGATAAACGTGCCCTGCTGACAAAACTTATCCAGAAGAGAAAAGAAAAGGAAGCGGTCAAACGCTACCCACTCTCTTTTGCCCAGCGCCGTTTTTGGCTTCTTGAAAAAATGCTGGATCAGCCCGGTGCCTATAACATGCCGGTTTCAGTCCGCCTTGTCGGCGCATTGGATGTTGCCATTCTGCAAAAGGTGCTGGACGAAATCGTATCCCGCCATGGCATCTTTCGTACTGTTTATCTTGAAAACAACAACCAGCTGGAACAGGAGATTCACCCCACCGGGTCTTTCCCCCTCACCGTCATCGATCTCAGTCCGCAACCACAAGCCCGGCGGCGGCAAGTGGCGATGTCAACATTGAGCCAGGATGCCTGGGCTCCTTTTGATCTAGGCCGAGGCCCCTGCATGCGTGCCTTGCTGATCCGCCTTGGCCCCGAGGAGCACTTGCTGCAAATCACCTTACATCACATCTGTTCAGATGGTTGGTCATTGGGCATCCTGACCACAGAACTCACCCACCTCTATGCTCAGTTAAGCACCGGCCATAAAAATACTCTCGAACCTCTGACTCTCCAATATGCTGATTTTGCGGTGTGGCAAAATAGGGAAAGGGCAAGGGGTAACTTCGCTGACGACCTGACCTATTGGCAACAAAAGCTGGCCCAAGCTCCCATTCTAGAACTGCCATTGGACAAGAAACGACCACCTCTGCAAAGCTATCAGGGGGCGAAAATAGCCCTTTGCCTGTCCGCAAAGTTAACCGAAAAACTTAATGCCCTGGCCAGACAAACGCAAAGCTCGTTGTTCATGGTCCTCCTTGCCGCCTATCAAATTTTGATGGCTCGCTACAGCGGCCAGAACGATATTATGGTCGGCTCGCCAAGCGCCGGTCGCAACCGCAAGGAGGTGGAAGGATTAATCGGTTGTTTTGTGAACACCCTGATCCTACGGGGCAATCTGAGCGAAAACCCTTCCTTTTTGACCTTTCTGGAACAAATTCGCCAGACCGCACTTGCCGCATACACCCATCAAAACCTTCCCTTTGAAGAGATCGTTGAGGCTGTGGAGGCAAAACGTGATCCCTCTCGCCCAACCTTGGTCCAGACCGTCCTGGCATTGCAAAATACCCCCAAAGGTGAAGAAACGATCACCAACCTGGTCGTAACCCCACTGGAGCCTGACGGCATCACGGTTCGTTTCGACCTTGAATGCCATCTCTGGCAAGGGGCGACATGTCTTGAGGGCTATCTGCTCTACAACACCTCACTGTTCAAGCAATCGACCATGGAACAGATGGCATTGCAATTCAAGCATCTGCTGGCTTCTCTTGTTGCCAATCCCCACCGCTCAATATATTCCTACCCCTTTTTACCGCCCCCAGCCGCATTGGCTTTGGGGCCTGCACGCCCCTACAACCAAGACCCCTTAGCCACTCAGTTTCGTGCCGTGGTCTCCGCCCATGGCGACGCCATGGCCTTGGAAGATCAGGATGGTTGTCTCAGCTATGGGGAGCTGGATCTAAAAACCGATCTCTTGGCCGCCCGCCTCCAGGCCATGGGGGTGCGCCCCGGTGATCTGGTCGGCGTCCGGTTGGAACGAACACCTGCTCTGATCCAATCC
>JAQYVW010000081.1 GCA_030145325.1 Desulfurivibrionaceae bacterium | reverse complement strand
GGACTCTCAACCGGCAACGCTTTGAGGCCAATGCCCGCGAACTTGAAGCGGCACTGGCATTGGTGCGCAAGGCAGCACAAAGCCCGGAACTGCTGACCGATACAGGCCGTGGTCTGGTGGAGATCGTAAGTCGCTACGCGCAAACCTTTTTATTGCTGCAACGCTACGACGAAGGATTACTGACCGCGCCTCCCGCCCAAGCTGGCGGTGTTTTGCCGACGGTTGCCCAAGCGCAGGCGGCTTTGGCAGGCCTGAAGGCCGAATTGGTCAACCGGGGTGAGGCGACCTCACTCTTTGCCCAAGAGCGTGGGGATGGGCTTTGCGCCTTGCTCGGCAATCTCGATCAGACGGTATTTGGCGACCCGGCCTATCCCAGCATTGAGACCAAGGCGGCTCATTTGCTGTATTTCGTGGTTAAAAACCATCCCTTTGCCGATGGCAATAAACGTAGCGGAGCCTTTCTGTTTGTGGATTTTCTCAACCGCAATCATCGTCTGTTGAATGATCAGGGCGAGCCGGTGATTAATGATATCGGCTTGGCGGCGTTGACATTATTGGTGGCTCAGTCAGACCCGGCCAATAAGGAAACCATGATCCGCTTGATTATGAATATGTTGGCCCATGCGGTGGGAGTATGAAAAAATCAAATCAATCCCATACTCCACAATATCGATTGACCGAAAAAGGCCGAGCAGTGTTTGAGGGGCTTGATAGTAATTAAGTAAGGTGTCCCCGGAATTTCGGAAGTTCGCCAGGGAAATGGATGTGGTTGTCTGTAATTAAGTAAGGTGTCCCCGGAATTGGTCGTAGAAGCGTGATTCCGATAACTACATAAAAATAAATTTGTCCCGGTTTTCGATCCGACAATCTCGATTCCATCATCTCGGTGGGATATCAAGTCAATTAATTAAGGTAAGTTTATGCCTCTTTTTAAAGAAGAAAAAGGAAAGCTTAAAAAGCTGAAATCTCTTTCAATTGCCAAGGAAAAACATCTTCAGAAGCTGGTTGAAGATAATTTGTTTGAAGCCTTGGATATGCACTTTTTGGCTAGCGAATATCAAACAACCTTTGGTGGTCGCATCGATACTTTGGCCGTGGATGTCAATGGTGCGCCGGTCATCATTTAGTACAAGCGAAACCGTAATGACAATGTCATCAATCAGGGGTTGTCCTATCTGAAATGGTTACAGGCTCAAAAAGTTGAGTTTTTTGAAATGCTGATCTTCAAGAAACTTGGAGCGAAAGTTGCCGCATCCATCAAGGTAGATTGGAAAAACCCTCGCGTGGTCTGTATCGCTGAATCATACAGTAAATTCGACATTGATACGGTTGAAGTGATCCCCATGCGGATCGAACTTTTTAAATATCGCTATTACGAAGACGATATTCTCAGCCTTGAGCCTTTGGCGGTCAGTGAGCAGCAGTCAAAGGCTTCATCCTCAACCATGGCTACAGAGAAGCCGGTGGTGGATGTATCTGGAGATGCCTTGCTCGAAAAAGCTCCAGAGACTACCAAAAAGCTGTTTGCTGAGTTGCGGGAGCGCATTCTTGAGTTGGATGAAAATGTAAAAGAAAAGGCTACGTCTTTGTATATTGCTTACCGAGTAGCCAAAAACTTTGCCGAAATCACCATCCTCAAAGACGGGTTGAAAATCCATCTGCGGCCGGTTGATTATGACGACCCCAACGGGATGGTCGAAAAAATCTCGGCAGGATACAACTGGACAATGGATCGTCGGGTGTATCTAAAATCACCCCAAGAATTTGATTATGTGTTCGGAATAATTGAGCAATCATACAAAGATGTTCTTTGATATATAAGGGAAAACATGGCTAAGAAAGCAGCAAATAACAAGACAAACGGCTTTGAGCAGAACCTTTGGGATACCGCTAATAAGCTGCGGGGTTCGGTGGAGTCTTCGGAATATAAGCATGTGGTGCTCTCCCTGATCTTTCTTAAATTTGCCAGTGACAAGTTTGAGGTGCGCCGGGCCGAGCTTTCCCGCGAGGGTAAGGACAAGTATCTGGACATGGTGGAGTTCTATACCATGAAGAATGTCTTTTACCTGTCCGAGGAATCGCGCTGGAGTTATATCAAGCAGCACGCCAAGCAGGATGATATTGCCATCAAGATCGATACTGCGCTGGCCACGGTGGAGAAGAACAACAAGTCGCTCAAAGGCGCTTTGCCGGACAACTATTTCTCCCGGTTGGGGTTGGATGGCAGCAAGTTGGCGGCGCTCATTGATTCCATCTCCAATATTGATACCGTGGCGGACAAGAAAGAGGACGTGGTTGGTCGGGTCTATGAGTATTTCCTGGGTAAATTCGCGGCCAGCGAGGGCAAGGGCGGCGGCGAGTTCTATACCCCTAAGGATGTGGTCAATCTCATTGCCGAGATGATTGAGCCGTATAAAGGCAAGATCTATGACCCCTGCTGCGGTTCCGGCGGCATGTTTGTTCAGTCCATCAAATTTGTCGAGAACCATCATGGCAACACCCGCGACATCTCCATCTACGGCCAGGAGTCCATTGGTGCTACCTATAAGCTGGCTAAGATGAATCTGGCCATCCGCTCCATCAGCGGCAACCTGGGCGAAGTCCCGGCGGACAGCTTTTTTAAGGATCAGCACCCGGATCTCAAGGCCGATTACATCATGGCCAACCCGCCCTTTAACCTCAAAGAGTGGCGGGGGGCGGACGAACTCACCGACGACCCGCGCTGGGCCGGTTACGAGGTGCCGCCTGCCGGCAATGCCAACTACGCCTGGATTCTCCACATGATCTCCAAGCTCAGCGAGAACGGGGTGGCCGGGTTTGTGTTGGCCAACGGGTCGATGAGTACCACCACCAACTCCGAAGGGGAGATCAGAAAGAAGATCATCGAAAACGATCTGGTGGATTGCATGATCGCCATGCCCGGCCAGCTTTTTTATACGACCCAGATCCCGGTCTGCCTCTGGTTTCTCAGCCGTAACAAAAAGGCGGATGGCAGCCGGGGTTTCCGGAACCGCCAAGGCGAGACCCTGTTCATCGATGCCCGTAAGATGGGCAGCCTGGTTGACCGGGTGCATCGGGATTTGTCCGAGGAGGATATCGCCGAAATCGCCCGCACCTATCATGCCTGGCGCGGCGAGGCAGAGGCTGGTGACTATGAGGACAAACCGGGTTTCTGCAAGGCCGCCAGCCTGGAGGAGATCAAGTCCCACCAGTATGTCCTTACCCCTGGCCGCTATGTGGGGGCAGCGGATATTGAGGATGACGGCATTCCCTTTGAGGAGAAGATGGCCGAGCTTTCCGCCACCCTCTATGAGCAGATGCGGGAAGGGGCGGAGCTGGATGCCGTGATCCGCAGGAATCTGGAGGTGCTGGGTTATGGTGAGTGAGTGGAAAAATTTTAAACTTGCCGACAAATGCACTGTAAAATCTAGCAAAAGGATATTTGCACGTGAATATGTCGAAAGTGGCATTCCATTTTTTAGATCTAAGGATGTTATTGATAAATCACTGGGATCATTTTCATCATATGATCTTTTCATATCTGAAACGCGCTATTTAGAGATAAAAAATAAATTTGGATCTCCTCAAAAGGGGGATCTGCTAATTAACTCCGTTGGAAATAGATCAGGACAACCTTATGTTGTTCAAGATGAAGGAGACTTTTATTTTAAGGATGGAAATATTCTTTGGCTGAGTGGATTTAGTGAAATAGATGTATGTTTTTTATCCTATTGGCTCAAGTCAGACTTGGGGCAATGGACTCTCGAATCAGTAATGATTGGATCGGCCCAGAAAGCCTTGACCATCGATGCGATTAGAAATCTCGAAATAAAATTTCCCACCCTCCCCGAACAAAAAGCCATTGCCCATGTGTTGGGGGCGTTGGATGACCGGATTGTGTTGAACCGGCGGATGAATGATACCTTGGTGGGGATGGCGCAGGCCTTGTTCAAGAGCTGGTTTGTCGATTTTGACCCGGTGATTGACAATGCCCTGGCCCTTGGCAAGGATATCCCCGAAAGCTTACGCGAAAGGGCTGCTACCCGCGCCGCCCTCGGCGATAAACGTCAACCCCTGTCCGAAGAAATCCGCACCCTCTTCCCCGACGAGTTCATCGAAAGCGCCGAACTGGGCTGGATTCCCAAGGGGTGGGAGGTGAAGTCTTTTGGTGATTTTATAAAGACAACTATAGGTGGCGACTGGGGCAAAGAAAGTGAAGACGAAAGACATACCGTTAAGGCTACCATTATCAGGGGAACTGATATCCCTCATTTGAAAAGCGGCTCATTAAGTGCGGCACCATCACGATGGGTAGAAATAAAAAAGCTGAAGACCAGACAATTAGAAGATGGTGACATTGTTATCGAAGTATCAGGGGGGAGCCCAAAGCAGCCAACAGGTCGCGCTCTTTATGTGACAAACAACTTGATCGCCAGACTTGGTAATACGATAGAACCCGCAAGCTTCTGTAGAAAACTACGACCTAATACAAAATCAGAAGGATTGTATGCAGCCATTCATCTGGATAGGATATATGGATTAGGAAAAATGTGGGAATATCAGAACCAAAGTACCGGAATATCAAATTTCCAGACAAAAGTTTTCCTGAGTAGTGAAATGGTAATTACTCCTGGAGAATCCTATATCCTCGACTATTTCTATGAGCAGGTGCGACCTCTTATGGACAAAGCAACTTCGAATCAGCAGATTGCCTTAGCCAAACTCCGCGATACCCTGCTCCCCAAACTCCTCTCCGGCGAAATCCGCATCCCGGATGCCGAAAAAATGGTGGAGGGGCTGACCTGATGAAAAAAATCACCGAGGCAGAGCCGCCAAAATCAGAACTCCTCATCTATCAGGCCACTGATGGCAACATCAAACTTGATGTCCTCCTGGAGGAGGAGACTGTCTGGTTAACCATTGCCCAGATGGGAGAGTTGTTTCAGAAGTCGCGCTCCACCATTAATGAGCATATCCTTAATATCTACAAAGAGGGAGAACTTACCCAGGAGGGGAGTTTGAGAAAAATCGGAAATTCCGATTTTTCTGTAAAACCAACTAATTACTACAACCTGGATGTCATTATCTCAGTGGGTTACCGGGTCAAGTCAAAGCAAGGCACCCAATTCCGCATCTGGGCTACTCAGCGGTTGAAGGAATATATCGTTAAAGGTTTTGCCTTAAACGATGAGCGTTTTAAAAGCGGCAGCTCCATGAATTATTTCTCCGAGCTACAGGAGCGCATCCGCCAGATCCGTTTGTCGGCGCGGCATTCTCTTGTTCCAAGGTGCATTTTGTCCAGTTTTTTGCGCAAAAAACTGGACAAATATCTCTGTTTTGAATAGATTTTTATTCATGAAAGATACTGAATACATAAGAAATAAGATCAATCGCCTGCCAAAGGGATATGTATTCACCTATGCAGACTTTTCCGAAAAGGTGAAAAGCCGGGAGGCGTTGGCCAAAACCTTGAACCGGCTTGCTGCTCGCGGTGAGATCGCCAAACTTGCCAAGGGCAAATATTATAAGCCCGAACGCTCACCCTTTGGCGAGCTTCCGCCTGACCGCTATCAGGTAGTTAAAGACCTTTTGGAGAGTGGCGGCAAGGTGCAAGGCTATCTGACCGGACTCAGCATCTATAACTCCCTTGGCCTCACCACCCAGGTCGGAAGTGTCATCCAGATCGGCAAAAACGAGGTGCGCTCATCTTTTAAGCGGGGGCGCTACACCATATCTTTTGTGAAACAGAAAAACAGTATCAGCAAAGAAACCATCCCCTTGCTGCAAATTCTTGACGCTCTGCGTTTCATAAAAAAAATCCCGGATTCCTCCCTTGCCAAGAGCTGCGCAGTTTTCAAAAATATTATCGCGAAGCTTACTGAAAAAGAGTTGGAAACAACGGTGCGGCTGGCCATGAAGTATCAGCCTTCCACCCGTGCCTTGCTGGGGGCAATACTCTGCGATCTTGGCCGGAAAACCACTGCCGAGAGATTGAAGAAGTCTCTCAATTCGTTGACCTCATACACATTCCCTGGCATTGCTGAAGAGCTTGCCTCCGCGCTGCAATGGGGTATCAAATGAGGCTCCATGGGAATGAGCGGTTGTTCCGTCAGGCAATAACGGCCACTGCCGCCCGGTTGAATATCCCGGAAATATTTATCGAAAAGGATTACTGGGTTACCTCTGTTTTGGACGCTGTTTTTCATGACTCAATTGGCGAGGAGACTATTTTTAAAGGTGGGACGGCCCTTTCTAAATGCTTTGGCCTGATTGACAGATTTTCGGAAGATATTGACCTGGTGGTAAAACATCATGACGGCGAGTCGGACAATCAGCTCAAAAAAAAGATCAGGACAATCGGTGGGGTTGTTGCTTCAAGCCTTCCCGAAGTTGAAATTGAAGGGCTAACCCGCAAGATGGGGATGAACAGAAAAACGGCGCACTGTTATCCCCGGTTATTTGACGGACGGTTTGGGCAGGTGCGAAATGTGATTGTGCTTGAGGCAACATGGTATGGCTATTACGAACCATATCGTGTCCACCCGCTATCTACCTACATCCATGACATGATGAATGAGCAGGGCCAGGGGGAGATGATAAGCGAATTTGGCTTGCAGCCGTTTGCAGTCAATGTGCTTGAGCCCACTCGAACCTTGTGTGAAAAGATCATGAGCCTGGTGCGTTTTTCTTATGGTGAAAACCCCGTGGCCGATCTGAGGATGAAGATTCGTCATGTTTATGATCTGCATAAAATGCTGGAGAACCAAGGGCTTATTGACTTTTTTGACGCCAAGGAATTTGATGCGTTCATCTGTAAGGTTGCCCAGGATGATGTGCAAAGCTTTAGAAATAACAATGAGTGGCTAGTCCATCATCCGGCGGAAGCGTTGCTGTTCAGGGACGTTGAAGGTTGCTGGGATGATTTAAAAACAACATACGCAGGTGATTTCAGGGGCCTGGTTTATGGGGATTTGCCGGATGAGCAGGATATTCTCATTACGCTTAAACGCATCAAGAAACGGTTGCTGGAAGTAGAATGGAATATTGATATGGATGGCGAGCAATGAAATTTACCGAGGCACGGCTGGAACAAGCGATTATCGAACTACTGGGCAAGGAGGGCTATCCCCATGTTCTGGGTGAGTCCATCCACCGGGAGTCGGGCGAGGTTCTGATCAAGGAGGACTTGCGCGACTTTCTGGCCGGCCGTTATGGGGACGACAACATCACCCCCGGCGAGATCGATTCCATCATCCGCAAGCTGAGCCTCTTGCCTGCCTCCGACCTCTACGAGACCAACAAAACGATCATGAAGATGGTGGCCGACGGTTTCCTGCTCAAAAGGGAAGACCGCAGCCGGAAGGATCTTTATATCCAGCTCATCGATTATAGCGATCTGGCAGCCCATCGCGCCCCCAAGGAGGGCGAGGTGGCAACGGTGTCGGCTGAACCGCAACCGACCTACCGGGCTGACGCCAATATCTACAAGATGGTCAACCAGCTTGAGATTGTCGGCTTCGAAAAGCGCATCCCCGACGGGATTCTCTACATTAACGGTCTGCCTCTGGTGGTTTTTGAGTTCAAAAGCGCCATCCGCGAAGATGCCACCATCCGTGACGCCTTTATCCAACTGACGGTGCGCTATCAGCGCGACATCCCGGAACTGTTTAAATACAACGCTTTTTGCGTGATCAGCGACGGGGTGAATAACCGGGCCGGTTCCTTCTTTGCGCCCTATGAATATTTTTATGGCTGGCGCAAGACCGATGGCGGGGAGCTTGTCGCCAAGGACGGTATCGACTCCTTGTACACCATGGTTCAGGGCATGTTTGATCCCTACCGGCTGCGGGATATCATCCGCAACTTCATCTATCTGCCCGACTCTTCACGCAAGGAAGAAAAGATCCTCTGCCGTTATCCGCAATACTATGCGGCCACCAAGCTTTACGACAATATCAAGAAACATCGCCGCCCGGAAGGGGATGGCAAGGGCGGCACCTATTTCGGGGCCACCGGCTGCGGCAAGAGCTATACCATGCTCTTTTTGACTCGGTTGTTGATGAAGAGCGTTGATTTTGCCAGCCCCACCATTGTTCTGATTACCGACCGCATTGATCTGGACGACCAGCTTTCCGCCCAATTCGTCTCCGCCAAGGGCTATATCGGCGACGAGGCGGTGATCAGTGTCGAGAGTCGGGGGCAGTTGCGGGAGCTTTTGAAAGGGCGGGATAGTGGCGGCGTCTTCTTGACCACCATCCACAAGTTTACCGAGGACACCGAACTGCTCACCGACCGCACCAATGTGATCTGTCTCTCCGATGAGGCGCACCGCAGCCAGATCAATCTGGATCAGAAGATTAAGGTTACGGCAGAAGGGGTCAAACGTACCTACGGATTGGCCAAGTACCTGCACGACTCCCTGCCGGGCGCAACCTATGTAGGCTTTACCGGCACCCCCATTGACGCCACCCTGGATGTGTTCGGGCCACCGGTGGATTCCTACACCATGACCGAATCGGTGGCCGACGGGATCACCGTTCGGGTGGTTTATGAGGGGCGGGCGGCCAAGGTGCTGCTTGATAACAGCAAGCTTACGGAGATCGAGGAGTATTACGCCCAGTGCGCCGAGGAAGGCAGCAGCGACTACCAGATCGAAGAGAGCAAGAAGGCCAACGCCCAGATGAACGCCATCCTTGGTGACCCTGACCGGATCAAGGCTCTGGCCGCGGACTTTGTGACCCATTATGAGAAACGGCTTGCCGAAGGGGCCACGGTGAAGGGTAAGGCGATGTTTGTTTCCAGCAGCCGGTTCATTGCCTGGGAGCTTTACAAAGAGGTTATCGCCCTGCGGCCGGAATGGGCCGAGGTCAGGGAGTGCGAGGAGGGCGCGGTGCTCACCGAAAATGAGCGCAAGAAAATCAAGCCCATGGAACGGATCAAGATGATCATGACCCGTGGCCAGGACGACCCCAAAGAACTCTATGACCTGTTGGGCACCAAGGATAATCGCAAGGAGTTGGACCGGCAGTTTAAAAACGGCAAATCCAACTTCAAGATCGCTATCCTGGTGGATATGTGGCTAACCGGCTTTGATGTGCCGTTTCTGGATACCATGTATATCGACAAGCCTATCCGCCGCCATAATCTGATCCAGACCATCTCGCGGGTAAATAGAAAATTTGAGGGTAAGGAAAAGGGGCTGGTGGTTGATTATATCGGCATCAAGCGCCAGATGAACCAGGCACTTGCCCATTACTCCAAGAACGACACCGCCAATATTGAGGAGATAGAGCAATCCATTGTGGTGGTAAAAGACCATCTGGATCTGCTGGGCAAGATCTTTCACAAATTTGACACCACTCCCTATTTTACGGGTGCGCCCCTTGAGCAGCTTGAGTGCCTGAATATGGCAGCCGAGTTTGCCATGCTCACTGATCATCAAGAAAAGCGGTTCATGTATCTGGTGCAGCGGTTGAAGGCGGCCTATGACATTTGCTGCGGCAGTGATGGGTTCAGCCAGGAAGAGCGTGACCATGTGCATTTTTATCTGGCGGTGCGTTCCATTGTCTTTAAGTTGACTAAGGGCGATGCGCCGGACACTGCCAAGATGAACGCCAGAGTGCGAGAGATGATCAAGGAGGCCTTGGCCAGCGACGGCGTGGAAGAGATCTTTAAGATGGGAGAAGGCAAGGGCGAAATTGACCTTTTTGATCCCGACTATCTGGCCAAGATCGCCAAGATCAAGCTGCCCAACACCAAGATAAAACTCCTGCAACAACTCCTGGCCAAGGCCATTGAAGATTTCAAGAAGGTGAACAAGGTCAAGGGGATGGATTTCTCCAAAAAGTTTAAGTCCCTTGTCGAGCAATACAACGAACGCAAAGAGGCGGATGTGTTGGTCAGCAATGTTCTTGAAGATTTCACCGATGAAATTTATGACCTGATTAAGGCCCTCAAGAAAGAGAAGGAGTCCTTCGGGGATCTGGGCATTGATCTTGAGGAAAAGGCTTTCTACGACATTTTGAAGGATCTTACTATCAAGTATGACTTTAAGTACGCCGAAGACAAGCTGCTGCACTTGGCCAAGGAAGTAAAACTGGTTGTTGACGACAAGGCCAAGTACACCGACTGGAGCAAACGGGACGACATCAAGGCCGAGTTAAAGGCTGATTTGATTATTACCCTGGCGGATAACGGCTACCCGCCGGTGGACCGGGATGAGGTGTACAAGGAGATTTTCGAACAGGCTGAGAATTTCAAGAAGTATCTGCGGGCTTAATTACGGCGAATTCGCCATAATTAAGCAAAATCAAGTCCGGGGTCGGACCAAGATAACCTGCCCGAACCCGACGTGCTGGCCGAAGAGATAATCGAAAATATCGAAGCGGGATTGAACAGTTTTAAGGAAGTGTTGGGAGCGTTGAATGGGTAAAAAAGATCAGAGGATTTGAGTTATGAACATAGAAGTCTACTGTGACGAGGCATATCCTGCCGCAGTATTTGTCAAGGATGACGCGATTGAGAAGTTCTATGTCCGGACTGGTCCTTCAACCACGGAACTGAGTGCCAGTCAGACGCAGGACTATATTAGCAAGCGTTTTAAGGGTTAACGGTTCAAAGAGGCTACGGATTGAATAAACAGAATCTCGCCAACCTCGTCGCCCTGGGCGAAGGCTTCACAACCGAGTTCAAGCGCTCCGGCACTTCGAACTTGGGCCGGGAGCTTTGCGCCTTTGCCAATGCTACTGGCGGCGTGATTCTGATCGGGGTCAGCGATGCGGGGGAGATCGTCGGTGTTGCTGATCACAATCGGCTGAAATCCGAGGTGCAGGCCACGGCCCGGTCGGCGGAGCCGCCCATTGTGGTGGAGGTGGAGAGTTGCGGCGAGGTGTTGGCAGCGACGGTACCGGCCCAGCAGAGCAAGCCTTATTCATTCGGCGGCAAGTTTTTCATCCGGGAGGGGGCGTCGTCCCAGCAGATGGCCCGTGGCGAGATCCGCGAGTTTTTCTACAAGGAGGGACTGATCCATTTTGATGAAACCCCCTGCGAGAAGTTTTCTCTTTCCGTGGATCTCACGGAGGAGGGGTGGGCGCTGTTTCGACGGCGGGCCAAGATCCCGGCGGAGATGGAACCGGTGACGGCGCTTGCCAATCTGCATCTCATCGGTACTGATGGTCGGCTGACCCAGGCCGGGGCTTGGTTGCTGGCGCGGGATATCCGCAAGTTTAACATCAGTGGTGATGTGGCCTGCGCCCTGTTCATGGGTACGGACAAGGTGCGCATCCTCGACCGGCGCGGATTTAACGGTGATGTCTATTCCATGATCGATGAGGTGGTGGCCTATATCCTCTCTAAAATCAATGTCGAGTACATTATCAAGCATGTGAAGCGGGAAGAGCGCCCGGAACTGCCCGAGGAAGCCCTGCGTGAGGCAGTGGTTAATGCTCTGGCCCATCGCGACTACCGTTCCACCGGTAACGTGCAGGTCTATATCTTCAAGAACCGGGTGGAGATCGTCAGTCCCGGCGGTCTTCCTGCCGGAATGACCGAGGCGGATCTTGGCATCAAGAGTATTCCGCGAAACCCTTTGCTGTTCGGCATCCTGCACCGGATGGAGGCGGTTGAGCATATCGGCTCCGGCATCAAGCGCATCCGCAATCTTTGCCGGGAGTACGGCGTTGCCGAGCCGGAGCTGGAGGTTTCTGAGAACTGGTTTACGGTGAGTTTTCCACGCCCCAATGTTGAGGATGGTGGCGAACAGCCAGAGTCACAGCCAGAGTCAGGATCGAGTCAGGCCCAAGTCACACCCGAAGTCGCACCCGAAGTCGCACCCGAAGTCGCACCCGAAGTCGCACCCGAATTGATGAGGCTTTTGGCGACAATGAACGGCAACATGGATCGTCAGTCCCTGCAGACTGCTCTTGGTCTCAAGGCTGAGAAAAACTTTCGCTTGAACTATCTGCGCCCTGCCATCAATGCCGGTCTTATTGAAATGACTATTCCGGATAAGCCGCGTAGCAGCAAGCAGCGTTATCGTTTGACGTCTCTTGGGCAAAGGATAATTGAACAGCAGGATAAGGATTGAGCATGTCCCCGACACCCTACAGCGAAGATATCCTGGTTCAGCAGACCACCGCCGATTATCTTGAGCAGCAGCTCGGCTGGGAACCGAGCGGGACGTTGTTGCTTAATTGCTTTAACAGAACATTGTCAGAATGACCTCCATTTGAATGGCTTTTAATGGCGAGATCATTAGCCTCGACATCTTCTGGCTCAAGGACAAATCCCTGGCCGACCTCGACAACCAGCCCGAACCCGACGTGCTGGCCGAAGAGATAATCGAAAATATCGAAGCGGGATTGAACAGTTTTAAGGAAGTGTTGAGATTGAAGATTGGGGGTCGGACCAAGATAACCAGCCGGGATCATAAGTAAAAGATTGAAAAATAATGGCAAAAGGGCCCTTGAATCGCTCTTTTTGATACCGAAAAGGGTTGTTTAAGAGGCTTATCACCCCATTTATTCATCCCACTTGACAACCCGCCGAATAGTGCCAATAATAGTACTATTAAGAATACCTTTAAGGGGGGCTATTATGGGAACCATTGCAGCCAATGAATTGAAAACTCGGGGGGTGGCTTGTATCAGCGATCACCTTGCCGATGAGCCTGAAGCGGTGATTACGGTGCGCGGCAAAAAGCGTTACGTGGTCATGGAGATGGCTTACTACCAGTATCTGCGGGAATGTGAGTTGGAGGCCGCTGTGGTGGAGGCGAAGGCAGAC
>JAQYVW010000162.1 GCA_030145325.1 Desulfurivibrionaceae bacterium | reverse complement strand
AAGGGGGCCAATGGCGAGGAGTTGGCTGGTTTCGGCGAAATGAAGCAGGCTGGCGTGGTTGCGGTGTCTGATGATGGCATGCCGGTGGTTGATGGGCAGCTGTTCAGGAGGGCTCTGGAATATTCAGCCAATTACGACCTGCTGGTGATTTCCCATTCTGAGGAAGCCTCTCTCAGCCGGGGCGGGGCGATGAATGAGGGGGAGGTGTCAATTAGGCTTGGCCTGCGTGGGATCCCGAATGTCGCGGAAAGCATCTCGGTTTATCGTGATCTGGCCCTGGCGGATTTTACCGGTCAGCCGGTCCACATTGCCCATGTCAGTACCAGTGAGGCGGTTGATTTGATTAGGCAGGCCAAGGCCAAAGGATCCAAGGTCAGCGCTGAAACTGCACCCCATTATTTCACCCTGACCGACCAGGATGTCGGTGAGTACGATACCAATGCCAAAATGAATCCGCCGCTTCGGTCGGAGGCGGATCGCCAGGCAATAATTGCTGGCCTTGCCGATGGCACTCTTGATGCTATTGCCACTGACCACGCCCCCCATAGTCGTCTCGAAAAAGACCGGGAATTCGATCAGGCCGCCAATGGCATTATCGGTTTGGAAACATCGTTGCCCTTGACGATGGCGCTGGTGCGCGAGGGTTTGCTTGACCCAGCCAGGATGGTGGAGCTAATGGCGCTTAATCCAGCCAGAATCTTAGGGGTTGAGGGTGGCGATTTGAGTCTGGGTCGCCGGGCGGATATTACGGTGGTTGATCCGGGGAAAAGCTTTGTCTATAGTGAAGATACTATAGTTTCCAAGAGTAAGAATTCACCTTTCATCGATCGACAGCTGACCGGTAAAGCGGTCCTGACCATGATGGGTGGTGCGATAACCCACAACGAGTTGTAGGCTTTCAAGGCGGCTATTGTCCCCACCTCTCGGCTCTTCAAGTTAACTCCCCGCGGGTAATTGCGTGGTGTTGCCAATTCAGCAAAGATTAAATCTTGCTGAGGGGCACGTCAGCGTCAGCGATCTCGAAGTCTATCTCCCGGCTTTCATCAGACAGGTATTCTGCTCGGAATGAACCGGCCGTCTAAGGCTGCTGTGCTGTTAATTTATTCGATATACCCACATGATTTATCCGCACACCGTAGCTGCAGACCATCCTTTTTGCTGGTTTTCTCTACCAGAAAAGACGCGCCGCAATCGGGGCACGGTTTTTTGACCGGCTTGTCCCAGATGGCGAAGGTGCATTTTGGGTAGCGGTTGCAGCTGTAAAAGACCTTGCCTTTTTTTGAAATCTTTTGGACAATATCGCCGCCGCAACTTTCTTCCGGGCAGGGCACTCCGGTGCTCTGGGCTTTGATGTGTTTGCAGGCCGGATATCCCGAACAGGCCAGGAATTTGCCGAAACGGCCATGTTTGTACACCATCGGTAGCCCGCATTTTTCACATTTCTCGCCGGAATCTTCCGGTTCGTCGCGTGCTATCGGTACAATTTTGCCATCCTCTTCTTTGCGGAAATCCTGGGTGTGTTTACATTCCGGGTATTTTTCACAGGCCAGAAACTCTCCGTTTCGTCCCCATCTGATAACCATCATGCCGTCACACTGCGGACAGGGCAGGTCGGTTGGTTTGGTGGCGCTTTTGACGGATTCCATCTCTTGGCGCGCCTTCTCAAGGGTCTCCTTGAATGGGGTGTAAAAATCTCTCAGCAACTGGACCCACTCCCTTGAGCCTTCCTCAACCTGATCAAGTTGTTGTTCCATGCCAGCGGTGAATTCGACATCCATGATCTTTGGAAAGTGCTTGACCAGCAGGTCATTAACCAATAGTCCCAGGTCGGTGGGATCGAAGCGCCGCTTCTCAAGGACAACGTATTCCTTGTCCTGAATAGTCGAGATAATCGCAGCATAGGTACTGGGGCGACCAACGCCATTGTCTTCCAGGGCCTTGACCAGGGTGGCTTCCGTGTAATGGGGCGGTGGTTGGGTGAAATGTTGGGCCGGCAGGATCTCTTTAAGGGTAAGCTTGTCCCCCTCTTTTAGATCGGGCAGGGTGAGATCTTTAGATTCGTCGGGTGCAGGCTTTTCGTCAGAAATTGCATCCGTTGATTCGACATACAGTTTCATGAAACCATGAAAACGCATGATTGAGCCGGTGGTCTTCAGATCATATTTGCCGGCAGTCACGGTAATACTGGTTTGGTC
>JAQYVW010000080.1 GCA_030145325.1 Desulfurivibrionaceae bacterium | reverse complement strand
TTTTATCCATATTAGCAGGAGATTTTGTCATGGGAGCCGGATCGGTAAGGAAAAGAAAGCGTTAATGGTTAGGTGGTAACCTGACCACTTATTTAAGGTTGGTGGATAGACTAGCAAATAAGGGAGGATTTACAAAGGAAACTTTTTTATCTTTTGTCGTTGTCGGTAACTCTGGCCGAAATTTGGCAACGACGATGTTCTGGATGTTGTTGATAGTACATTTCTTTATTTGCATACATCCGTTGATCCGCCTCTTTGATGATTTCATCGATAGCGAATTCGTCGGTTCCTGCGTAACCAAGACTGATTTGCAACGGGAATTTTTCGCCGTTGGCAAAGGTGACAAATGTTCCTTTCGTCAGTTGGTCATTGAGGCGCTTGGTGAAAGCTGCTGCCCCTTCGCTGCCGATGTTGGTTAAAAGAATCAAAAATTCATCACCACCAGTACGGGCCACCACATCCCCAACCCTGACCGCCTCGGAGAGAAGGGTGCTGGCGGTGACGATGAGCAGATCGCCAGCTTCGTGACCACATTGGTCGTTGGCATATTTAAGGCGGTTGATATCCGCCACCACCACGGCGTGGTTAATGTTTAGTTCTTTGAATTTCTCTTGTTCTTTTTCCAGAGCACGATGCAGGTAACTACGATTGAAAATACCGGTAAGGGGATCGGTATTGGCTTTTTCTTCAAGCTTCAAGGTCAATAAACGGTTGTGGATGCAGGCTCCGAAGGGTTCAGCAAAAAGGTTAATGTTTTCGTCGTGTTCAGCACCAATGTCACGGAGGATAAGGAGGCCGACTCTTTTGCCGTCGGTGCCTAGCAGGGGTACTTGCCGGGTGTTTGGCCAAGGCAGATCCTGTGCTGGGATGGCGTCGATGCGGTTTGTCTGCATGTCGCGGGAAAGGTATGAGCGCATCAGAGAGGCCAAATGCTCTTCGCTGATACCTTGCTCAACATGACAGAGGATGTTGCCGGGGCGAATATCGTTAACAATAATGACCCCGGTGTCGGTATGGATAATTGGCAAAAAATATTGTAGAAAAAATTCTCCTACGGCGTTGAGGGTTACTTCCTGTTGGATATAGGTGCTGAAGTCTGCCAAGCCGCTTAAAATTTCATTTTGCCGGGTAATGTTTTCCTGCTGTTCCTTAATTTGTTCCACCAGTCTGATTTGTCTGGTGGTGTCGCGAAAGAGCAGGAGGCCACCTTCGTCTTTATGTGACCGGCTGATGGTCTCGGTTAAGTAGAATCCTTTCACCGTGTGGCTCTTGACTTGTTCAGTAACGGAGTTAAATCCGTCTCGGGCCGGGCACTCTTCACAAGGAGTGGTTCGACCCACCAGGTTGAAACAACTTTGCGCTCCGGCGCTGGTCGGGAAAGCTTCTGCGGCCTTGTTTTGTTTGAGAATAAAGAAGGATTCGTCAACGGAGAGAACGGCTTCCGGTATATGATTGATCATTTGCTCAAGATGGTTCAGGGTCTTCAGGACTTCTCGTTGCCGCCGATCTTGCATGACCAATTTGGCTTGTTGTTCCTTGTTACTTAGATCTATGGTGCGGAGGAGCTTGATCTCCCGGTTAACATCAAAAAGGGTAATGAGATGATATCCTTCCCAGCTCGCGCATTGATATTTGAGGAAGCAGTCATTGCCATCGGCAAGACGCACCGTCGTTGAGCGTAGTTTTTTTGCTGCACAGTCTGGGCAGGGGGAGTCGCTTTGATTAAGAAGGGCGTGACAGGTGGCAAGGGAATTGTCCCTGGCGTTGCCGAAAAGATCATTGGCGGCCTGGTTTAAATGGACAATGTGGTGGTTGTCTGGGGAAACAAGTATTGCCGCTGCGGGAAGGGCTTGAAACAGCTTTTCTGTTGTCAAAGTGTTGGCAGGTGGCTGCAAGGGGCGGTCTCTTGTCTGTAAGTGGCCCCCAATAAAGGCTGACCCTGCTGAATATGCGAAATATTTATGGTAGTTTTTTTGAGTTGATCAAGTAGAAAATTTAACCATAAAGGAGATGTTTAAATAGAATTTTATTATTACCGGTGGACACCATATTCGTCAATGCTTTAAAAAATGGGAGCCACCAGCAAGAGAGAAGGGGGCCTGGGAAAATTAAGAGGCAAAGGCTGCTTGGATTTTTGCAGGCAAGGCGCGGCTTGGAGAGCATAGTTGTGCTATGTGATTAAAGCGCGTAACGCAGCAAGGGTAAAATGGCCATCAAGATGCAACGTTTCGGAGTTAACGTGACACTACTTCCTGCCATTTCTTTTCGAGTCTTTTTGCTGAGATGGGGAATGCGGTCTTTATTTCCGGGGCGAATAATGACACCTTGAATTCTTCAAGCATGCGCCGGTATTCCGTGACCAGTTGTTGCTGCTCAGGACTTCTTCGTTTGACCTCCGGCAGGGTGTGGAGCCGTTCCGTGAAAGGGTAAACCTGCGCCGCTTTAGCGGCATCTTTGAGTGGGTCAAGATGAGCCCGTTCTGTTCTGACCTGGAGGGCCTTAAAATAACGTTCAGCTCCGCTCAGGTAAGTTTGGGAGGCATTGTTGAGAAAATCTGTCGGTAAGATTGTCTCGGCCTGTTGTCGG
This sequence comes from Desulfurivibrionaceae bacterium, assembly GCA_030145325.1. GTDB lineage: Bacteria > Desulfobacterota > Desulfobulbia > Desulfobulbales > UBA5123 > UBA5123. Next base: position 10,539 of record JAQYVW010000080.1, on the reverse strand, counting down.
TAATCATTGAATCTTGCCAACACCTTGGCGGCAGCCTTGGGGGGCTGATATTTGTTAATCATGTCCAGGGTTGCCCGGCGTTGGATGAGAACCGTCAGGACCATGTCTATTATTTCCTTAGCCGCTGGATATAGCCCTTGTTTGCGGATTTCCTGGATCTTGTTGTTGAAATCATCTTGTTTGGGGATGATTCCGTCTCGGCAAGCAAAGACAGTTTCCAAGGCAAAGGCCAGCAGGTTCTCGTTGATTGTCTCCTGGGTGCCGATTCCTTCGTATAATTGCCATTGGCGATGGGGAAGGGTTAAATCCTTCTTGACCGTTTTCATCTGCTTGGCAAACTGGAGCTGAAAGAGAAGGCGTAAGCCATGCCTGGTGAGGGCGTGTCCTTCTGCTTCACTGGTTGTGAGGGTGATGGCGACTTTGCCGCTGTCATCTGGGGTGAGAGCCGGGTAGGCGAAGCCGCGCAGTTGACTGTTGTCGCCTTCAATGGCGATCCGCTCTGGCAGGTTAGCGAAATCCCATGTGGTGATCCCGTCCCGTTGCCATTTTTTTCTTAATCCTGTCAACTCGGCACCTGTACTTGCTGGGGTTGAGGCACCGATAAGATCAGAGAAGCGGCGGCTTTTGACCACAACCTTCCCCGCCATGTTAACCAGCAAAAAGCGCATTCTTAAGTGGTCGGGGATATTGTCCCGTTGCCATTCCAGGCGATGGATTTTCAGGCGAAAACGTTGTTGGATAGCCTGTTCAAGGGCTCCATAAAAGGATCCTTGTTGGAAAGGGAGTTCGTTGTAAATGAGTTCGGCGCTGTGGGGAACCGGGATTATTTTTTTGCGTAAGCTCTTGGGCAAGCTTTTGAGGAGGACAGTTATCTTGTCCAGGAGTAGGCCCGGCACCAGCCATTGGAAGATCTCCCCTTGGACATTGGCAAGCAGTTCCACCGGGATGGTGACGGTAACCCCGTCATCCTCACTGCCGGGGGCAAAGGTGTAGGAAAGAGGCAGGGTCAGTTCGCCGCTCCGGATGGAAGTGGGGAATTCCTCCAAGGTGTCGCCGGCAATGCTTTGGCTGATAACGTCTTCGCGTTGCATCTTGAGGAAATGGTCACCCTGCATTTTTTTGATAAAAGCATTGAGACTTGCCTGGTCAACGATGTCCTCGGGTAGTCGTTTTGCATAAAATTGGTACAGGGTAAGGTCATCGGCCAGAATGTCCCGTTGTCGTACCCGATCTTCCATCTCTTGAAGGCTTTTGACCATTTGCAGGTTGTGGTTAAGAAATTTATGGCTGCCATTTAACTCCCCTTCCACCAGCGCTGATTGGATAAAAATCTCGTGGGCTTCGTCCGGCTTTATTTTGGCGTAATTGATCTTGCGCCCGCTGACAATGGTGAGGCCGAAGAGGGTGACCCGTTCGCTGGCCGTAACCCGACCCTGTTTCTTTTCCCAATGGGGAGCCGAATAGGTGGAGCGACAGAGTTCGCCAGCCAATGGTTCCAGCCACTCCGGCTTGATGGTGGCCACGGTGCGGGCAAAGAGTTTTGAGGTCTCAATCAGTTCTGCGGCCATGATCCATTGGCCTGCTTTATTGAATTGGCCTGAACCGGGGAAGATCATCAGTTCCTTGCTGCGTCCACCCAGATAGATATTTTTCGCTTTCTTGAAACCGATATTGCGAATATTGCCGCTGAGGATTGCTTGGTGGATGGCGTCGGCCCCGGCGGCAGCAGTATTGACGGGGAAGTTCTTTTCGTTGTTAAGGATGTTGTGAATCTGATCGTGGATGTCACGCCATTCTCGCATCCGTTGGTAAGCGAGGAAATGGCTTTTGCAGAATTTGCGCATCTTGCCGACACTTTTTACCTGGGCCAGGGTTTGGTGATAGATATCCCATAGGGAGAGGAGGGTAAGAAAATCAGACTTGTCGGCAACAAACCTGGCATGGGCTTTATCTGCTTCAGCTTCTTTGTCGGTGGGACGTACCCGTGGATCTTGGACACTTAAGGCGGCAGCGATGACAGTTATCTCGCGCAGAGCGTTTTGTTCCCGGGCTTCAATGATCATTCGGGAAATACGTGGGTCCAGGGGCAGTTTTGCCATGATCCGGCCCCGGTTGGTAAGTTTGTTGTGGTTACTAATGGCGCCTAATTCATGGAGGAGGGCATAGCCGTCCTGAATGGCTCGTGGCGAGGGAGGATCGATAAAGGGAAAGGTGGCGGGGTTGCCAAGTTTAAGGGCGGTCATTCGTAAGATGACCTCGGCCAGGTTGGAGCGGAGGATTTCCGGGCGGGTAAATTCCGGACGATTCAGGTAGTCATCCTCTTCATAGAGCCGGATGCAGATGCCGGGAGCGATCCGTCCGCATCTTCCCTGCCGCTGGTCAGCACTGGCCCGTGAGATACGGGTAACGGGCATGGTGGTGGTTCGTGCCCGGACATTGTAGCTGGCGATGCGGGCCAGGCCGGTATCAATAACATAGCGAATGCCGGGGACGGTAACCGAAGTTTCCGCCACATTGGTGGCGATAACGATCTTGGGGCCAGCTTGTTTTTGGAAAACGCGGCGCTGGTCGGCGGCAGACAAGCGACCAAAGAGAGGCAGAATCGAAGTCCCACCGGGCCAGCGTGAGGCGCTTACCTTCTGGTCCCTTAGTAGTTCGGTAAGGGTTTCGGTGGTTTCGCGGATGTCCCGTTCGGTGGGCATGAAGATGAGGATGTCGCCAGGTTGTTCCCTGCGGCGGATATCTGTCACCGCTTGGATGGTCTGGTCAATATAACTGGCGTCATCGTTGTCGCCATCCCCGGCGGGTTGGTAACGGGTCTCCACCGGGTACGTACGGCCTGCTACTTTAATGATGGGGGCGTTATTAAAGTTTTTGGCGAATTTTTCCGTGTCAATGGTGGCGGAGGTAATGATAACCTTCAGGTCGTCGCGTTTGCTCAGTAAGCGCTTCAGGATGCCCAGAAGGAAATCAATATTGAGGCTGCGTTCGTGGGCTTCATCGACGATGATGGTGTCATAGCCGTGGAGCATCCGGTCATGCTGTGCTTCAGCGAGGAGGATGCCGTCGGTCATGAACTTGATACGGGTGGATTTGTTGGTTCGATCCTGAAAGCGGATCTTGTAGCCGGTGAGCGCACAACCTTCAGGGCCCAGTTCTTCAGCCACTCGTTCGGCTATTGAGACGGCGGCAATCCGTCTGGGTTGGGTACAACCGATCAGCCCCTTGACCCCGCGGCCTGCTTCGAGACACATCTTGGGTAATTGGGTGGTTTTGCCGGAGCCGGTGTCGCCGGACACCACAACCACCGGATGGATTTGTATCGCTTTGATGATTTCTTCCCTGGCTTTGGCAATGGGAAGCTCGTCAGGATAATTAATTTTGTTGATCATTCTTGCTAAGTTGGTAAGTTATATGAAATAATTGCTGACGAAGAGGCGGGGTATGGGGTAGAGTCTTTTCAAGTTGAAGGGATAGTAACAACTTTGTCGGAATCATCCAAGGTCGGAAATCAACTCAAGGCGATATTTTTGGGTGGAGTAGACCAGCATTTTTTACTGATATTAGTTGCCTGTTTAGTTTATCCGTCTGTATTTGTTGTGGTAATTTATTTATCGAGAATTATGCGAGTCGACTAGCCGCTGGTCGGCTGAATAACAGACGGGGTTAGATTTGTGAAGAAACGAGGGATAAAGGGGAGGAAAGGCATGGCGGATGAATTGGAAAATATAGAAACAGCCATCGAGGCTTCACAGAAGGCGGTAGTTTCTCGTGAGAAGGAGATCGGTGAGGACGCTGAACTGCCTCACGGACCGGTTGGTCTCGATATTGGTACCAGTCATATTATTATGGCTCAGAACAAGGGCAAACAGATCCATACCGTCAAACAGCTGAACGCCTTCTTTACCATTCCTTATTCGCAGTTCACCAAAAAGATTCTCAAAGAGAACGAGATCACCTTTTTTGAAAAGAATGATCAGTTTTATATTCTTGGTTTTTCGGCGCAGAACTTTGCCAACATGTTTAATACCAACACCCGGCGCACTATGGAAAAAGGGTTGTTGAGCGCCAAAGAGGATGAGGGGATCACGGTTCTGCAAGCGTTGATCAACACCCTGATCGCCAAAAACAAGAAAAATGGTGAGACCATTTGTTTCAGTATGCCCGGTGAGCCCCTTGGCGGTACCAAGTCAGTGGTCTACCATGAATCGATAATCAAGATGTACCTTTCCGGCCTTGGCTATAAGCCGATCTCTATTAACGAGGGTCTGGCCACCGTGATGTCGGAGCTTGCCAACGACAACTTTACCGGCATCGGTATTAGTATGGGCGGTGGCATGTGTAATATCTGCCTTTCCTACCTCTCTGTTCCGGTTATCACTTACAGTATCCAGAAGGGTGGCGATTTCATCGACAACATGGTCGGTTCCTCGGTTGGTGAACCTGCCACCAAGATTAAGACCATCAAGGAAGAGGATCTTGATCTGAATGTGGCACCGAAGAACAGGATTGAGACCGCTTTGCATATCTACTACGACGATTTGCTCCAACATTTGTTGCAGAGTCTTTCTGAGGTTCTACATTCCTCCGATAAGATTCCTAAGATCGCTGAGCCGATCCCCATTGTTTTGAGTGGAGGCACGGTGATGCCCAACGGCTTCAAGCAGAAGTTCGAAAAAACCCTGGCCAATATCAATCTGCCCATCGAGATTTCCGATGTGCGGCTTGCCAGCGACCCTCTTAATACCACCGCTAAAGGCGCTATGGTCATGGCTCTTTCTGAGGAGTTGTAACCGAGGGGTTTACGCAAACGATAGACTAAAATGGGCGGCGCGAATATTCGCGCCGCCCATTTTTTTTGTCCTTGCTGGTCTGTTGAGCGGTGAAGTATTCATAGGCGGTCAACAGACAAAGTATTTCCGGCCAAAATTTGCAGAGGGTAAGGAACTTTGCTTAAGAGCTGAGCCGGTTCTTCCGGCTGGCAGCTGTCTCCGCATTGCGGCGGCGCACCTGGTATTGTTCTGGTTTCAATAATTTCATCCGCTGCTCGCCGATCTTTTTACCCTGATGGAAAAATTGAATCTTCCAATCTCCGATCCTGTTTCGTTCCGGGGTAGGGAGGGTGTATGCTTCCACCACTCGTTGCAAATAGCCCACTTTATGAGTTGTTGACATGACCATGGAACCGTCTGGGGCCAGCCATCTTGCCACCACCTTAATTTTTTCCGTGGTGGGGATGAAATTCACCGAAAAGAGGATCCCAAAGGTTGCCCCTGCCTTTGCCGGCATGGCATTGCCGCTTTCGGCGAACATCCGGTGTTTGGCCAAATTGGCTTCAATGTCACTTAGTTTTGCGTAGGCGTGAGTTAATTCTGGTAAAGTTTTAAAAGTTGTTTGTACTAAACCACAGCGCTCTATCTCCATGGACCAAATCTTTATTTCTTTTTCTTCGCCTGCTACCTGGGCAATCGTCTCATTGCTATCCTTGCTGGTTTCTTGTTTTTTTATTTCTTTGTCTTGTTGACTGACCATTATCTTTGCCATGCCCTTGCTGTTGGCAATGTTTTTTGCTCGGTCAAGGTTCTTGGCATTAGTTATCAGGGCGGCAGTGAAATCTGCCTGATTGAGATTGGTTCGATTGAGGTTGGTTTCGTTGAGGTTGGCGCCGATGAGTTTGGCTCCTGATAGGTCTGCATCAGTAAGGTTAGCCCAACGCAGGTCAGCGTCGCTTAAATTAGCCCGAGACAGGTTGGCATTAGTCAGGTCAGCATTGGCCAGATTGACATTGCGCAGATCGGCATGGGAGAGGTTGGCGTTGGTGAGATTGGCATTCCGAAGGTCAAAACGGGTCATCTTGGCCCCGTTGAGAATGGTGAAATGGAGATTTTTAAAAGCCATACTGCCAGCGGTGGTCAAGTTGATGCCGGTGAGGTTGGCTCCTTTAAGATCGGCGTTGGTGAGATCGGCATTGGTGAGATCGGCGCGAGTCAAGTCAGCATTGTTAAGGTAGGCGTGGTTAAGTTGGGTCTGGGTAAGGTTTGCCTCACGTAAGTCCGCACCGGTGAGGTTGGCCTTGCTGAGATCGGCATGTTTGAGGTTGGCTTGTTGCAGATAGCAGTTGGTGAGGTTGGTGTTTATCAAGATGGTTTTGTCGGTAAGATCTGCCTGGTGCATGCTAGCGGCGGTGAGATTTGCTCCCGCTAAATTTGCCCCGGCCAACCTTGCCCGGTTTAGGTTGGCGTTGGTGCAGTTGCTTTCGGCCAGGTTGGCTTTGGAGAGGTTTGCGCCGGTTAGAATAGTGTCGGTGAGGTTGGCTTGGCGCAGATCCGAGTTGTTAAGTATGGCTGCCGACATCTCAGCTCCATGCAGGTTGGCTCCCACCAGGATAGCCTCTGCAATGTTTGCTCCTGCCAGTTGCGCCTTGCTGATGTCACTGTTGCTTAGATTGCTACGGCTTAAGTTCGCTTGGCGGAGGTCGGTTCCGTAAAGAGTTGCTGCACTCAAGTCCGCTTTGTACAGTTTTACGGTGCGTAGGTCGGCGCCGGTGAGGTCGGCACGGCGTAAAATGGCCTTGCTGAGATCAGCATTTTGTAGGTTTGTGGTGGTAAGGATTGTTTCGGTAAGAATGGCCTGGCTCAGATTCGCTTGGGCCAGGGTGGTTCTGGTTAGATCCGCTTTGCTGAAATTGGTATTGCGGCAAGATGCCGAGCTGCAATCAGCTTCGGTTAAAATGGCTTGGACGAAAGACGCCTTGTCGAGATTTGCGTTGGTGAAATTGGCTTTGCTGCAATCGGCACCGTTCAAATTAGCTTGTTGGAGGTTACTGTTTTCAAAAACCGATTTCTGCAGGTTGCTGTCAATGAGTTTGGCGTTTTTTAGCTGGGCCTCAGAAAGATCCGCTGACATCAGGTTGGCACCAGTCAGGTCAGCATTGGTCAGGTCAGCTTTCTGCAAATTTGTTTTATGTAGATCCGTCTTGCGAAGCACGGCATTGCGTAAGTTCACCATCCGGAAATCGGCGGCGCTTAAATCCAGACCACTTAAGTCCTGTCCATGTAGGTCGCGACTGGTGCGGAGAATGCGTTCAATTTCCACCAGGCGAGGGTGGTTTTTGTCTTCTGGGGAAAGATGACGGGAGAGTTGCGGGGCGATATATTCAATGGGCTTGGAATCAGTGAAAAATGTATCTTTTATGGTCGGTGAAAAGTAACCGCCCACAGCGACAAAAAGGATAATGGCCATTGCCAAGGCGATATTCCGACTTCTCTTGAAGCGATTATTTGTCGGTGTGGTTGGTGGTTTTTTCTCAAGGGAATCTTTTTTGATAATATTATTGGCTCGGCACACCGGGCAAGGCGCGGTTTTGCCGATAAAACGTTCGTGGGTTTGTTTGTTAAAGCCGCAACTGCCACATAAATAAAGAGCCGGAGCCCCCACTGCGATCTTGTCTAGAGGGGATCCATTACCAATGATTACAGTTCCTTTACAGCGTGGACAAGGCACTTTCTTGCCTTGGTGCTTTGCGTGTACCGATCTCGAAAAGCCGCAATGGAGGCATTTGAACAGCATTGTATATCCTTTTTACCACCGGCGTTGGTCCGCCGCGATATTATCGTTAAGCACTCTTGCCTTAGCCTATCGGCCTTGGTGGAGATTTTCTTCAGTGTTTTTCAACTGTTGTTTTTAGTTTGAAGTTGTTGGTAAGGCACGGTAAAGTATAAACCATGTGCGTGGGGGCGTACAGGTTGTCCTTGATTATCTTGTTTTTGTGTCCTTATAAATAGTAAACATTTTTTTCACGAATCTAGATGGTAAGCTTCTTCCCAGTTATTTGGTGGTGCTTGCCTGATGAAGCCTATGACTGAAGAAGCCAGCAAAGACAATAGCTCCACAGAGGAAGAGGGGACCTCTCAGGATGAGATCCTTGATCCCGAACAGCAAGCTATTAAGTATAAGGCCTTCTCACATATTTTCACCACCAAGGATATCGAGAAGGGGCTTAACCCGAAGGCCATTCTTAAGAAGCTTGAAAAAAGTAAGCAACTTGAGGGCACCTATGTTGATTATCTGGAAGGGGTGAAGAAAGATCCGTTTAAAAAAATAGTTTTCCCATGGGACAGCCCTTACCGTCGTTTCTTCTTCATGTTCCGTACTAAGATGCCCACCATCTGTAAATGGGGAGGGCTTACCATTGTCATTCTTTTCTTGCTTAATTACCTCCCTGGTCCTACGCAGCATGTTGTTGAGCTTGTTGTTGCCCGTACCCTTTATGATACCTCTCGGGGCATTGAGCGTTTGCCGTCGAGCCTTGAAACCTATGCCCACTCTGCTAAGATTGTTGATGCCCAGGGCTCGGTGATCAAAACATACGGAAAACGGCAGGTCACGCAGGTGATTCCCGATCAGGTGAAACGGGATCTGCTTGCCTGTGAAGACCATTATTTTATTCCCCATGAGCGTAACCCCTGGTACGTCAACGCCTTTCTTATCCATTCAGGAGTGAGTTGGTTTAATCTGGTTGGGGCGGTGAAGGATACCCTTATGGGAAAACCCCGTGGCGCTAGTACCATTGTCATGCAGAATGCCAAGAAAATTCTCGGGAATCAGAAAAGGACCATCGTCAATAAGCTTGAGGAGATAATCATCTCCTACCTGATGGTTTCTCGCTTTGGCAAGGAGCGGAATCTTGATTTTTATATCAATACCGTGCCGGTGGGCAGCAATATATATGGTTTTCCGGCTGCGGCTAAGAATTATTTTAAGCGTGATTTAAGTGAGCTTAACGATCAGCAGTTGCTGGCAATCGGTTCCTTCATTCCTAATCATAATCGTCAGCGGGCTTTTTATCAGATTGCCCAAGGGAAGAACTTTAACGAGCTTTCCCCCTCTTTGTTGCGGCACGCCAAAGGCGCGATCAATAAGGTGAATCTGGCCTTGTCTTTCCTCCATGATCGGGGCGAGATCAGTGATGATGATTATGCCAACTGGCAACTTTTTGACGAGGAATCCATTCGGCGCATCGGTTTCCGTGATTTTAGATCGCCTCTTTATGGTGAAGAGGAGTGGGCGACCTGGAATGTAATTAGGGAGGTCTGTTCCCGTAAGTATCAGGTTCATGGGCGAACCGTTTCCGGGGCGCAGTTACTTCTAGACGAACGCGGTGATGTGGTTATTGAAACTGGCGTAGATCTGGATCTGGTCGGTGAAATTAAGGACGTGGTCAGTGAATTTCTTGTCGGTTCCAAATTCAGAAAACAGCTGCGAGCCCGAAACCGTAAGTCCTGGAAAAATGATTTGGCTTTGTATCAAGCGCGGAATATCGAACCTCCCTACCATGATTTTGATGGGTTTATGGCGTACCTCTATAAACATATAAATGTTGGGGTGGTTATTGTTGATGAGGATGGTGAGATTGTCGCCTATGTGGGAGGCAAGGAATTTTTTCAGGGTGAGAATGATGAAGAGCCAAGCGATAGCGACGAGCCTAAGGTCATCATTGATTTGATGAACAGGCAGGCAACCATTACTCCTTCCTCCACAGTCAAACCGGTTATTTCCTATTATGCCATGGTCGCTGATAACGCCACTCTGGAGAGTACTTATACTGATAAGCCTCTGGAGTATAAGTATGTCGAGTCAGCGGGCAAAGAGGTGTGGTTGCCGAGAAACTGGTTCCCTTATGATCAGCGCGGCACCGGCAGGAATCATTATCTGGGGCGTAAATATAATCTTCTTGAAGCCCAGGTGCTGTCAGTGAACACCATCTTTGCCAGGCTCTACAGTAGACGGGTGGTGCGAAACTCTATGCTTTCGGGGCTTGATAAGATTGGCCTCATGTATAATCGGGAAGATGCCAAGTATTGGCCCTTTGGCATCGGTGCCTCTGCTGTGCCGGTGCGTCCCTGGTTGGGGGTATATAATGCCTTTCTTGATGGCTATTATCGCCGTCCCTCGTTTGTTAAACGGATCTTGGTAAACGGTAAAACGGTTTACGATCGCCAGAGTGATCCAGATCGGCAGCCGATACTGTTGTTTGACGCTAAACATGAACGGGAAAATGAGATGTTTGCCCTTTACGAGGTTTGTAACCGTGGTACCGGTGCCAGCATGAAAAGTGAGTTCAAATACCACAAGAATCTTGTTACCGGGAAAACCGGTACCGCTCCTAACGGTGAATCATCTCTTTTTGTCAGCCATTTCAATCCCTATCGTAATCGTCCAGCGCATCGCAATAAAAACATGACCATGATTGTGGCGGTGAAGACTAACACCGGTGGTGAAAAGAGTGTTGGCACTTCTACCCAAGGGCCAACCATTATCGCCGGGCGTATTTACGATTACCTGTTCAAAAAGGAATTGCATATTATGATGGACGAAAAGATTGAGGCTGCCAAGCAGAGTAATGCTCATTTCCGTGACAACCATCTCTACTGGGCCAACGTCAACAGGTATATGGAATATCTTCTCAATGAAAACCATAAAAACACACCCATATTTCAGCATATAAATGGTGTTGATGGGTACAGTGAAGCCCTCGAG
>JAQYVW010000079.1 GCA_030145325.1 Desulfurivibrionaceae bacterium | reverse complement strand
CTCGCCCGTATTTATAATGAGCGGCAAGTTCGTTTTGTCCTCCGCCACTCTGTTGAGGAGGATGGCGTCTGGCGGAGCCATGACCTTTTTGACCTGGGCGACAACCCGGCCGCTTTTATCATTTACCCTGGTGGTAACAGTTTTCACCTGAGCGCAAGCGGGGTCAGGTCTTGCAAAACCACTTTTCACGACCCTCACAACCCCTACCCTCAATCCCGGCAGAAATCTAAGCCGAAACTCCGGCGTTGTTCTCCTCTTGGGGAAAGGCGTGATAGAGATGCACCATCCAGACAATGGCCAGGATAGGCATCATAAGATTTATTAACGGGATCAGAGTCATCAGAGTTATGACTAGACCGCCAAAGTACACCACCTTTCGATGTTGGCGGAGGAGCTGCCGCGCCTGCGGTTTACCAAGATGGTAACCAGCTGCGGCCTCGAAAAACTCCCGGCCAAGCAAGTAGCTGTTGAGGGCGATGGAAGCAAAGAACCCCACCCCGATGAAATAGAGGGGCAGGATCATCAGGTTGAGGAAAATGGCCCAGAAGGTGAAGGCAAGATCGTGGTGCAGGTCGGCCCAGAACCGGGGGGCATCCGTCCTCACCCGATGAGGATAATAGGCCAGTTCCACCTTATGGATAACCCGTTCCTGAAAGATACCGCCAATGAGGATGACCAACGACGGCAACATGAACCAGCCGGCAACCCCGGTGAGCGCCCCAACCAGCCAGTTGATCAAACTGTCCAGCCAGCCGGTCTCAAAGTTGACCAGACCTGCGGTCAGCCAGGTGACACCTGCCACCGTCAGACCAACCAGAACCACCGCAAGAGCTGCGGCCAAGGCAACCAGCCTCAGCAGATCAGCCCTTTTAAGAGAAAAAAATGTCTTGGCAAAGGGAAACATAAACGAAGTTCCAAGGAGACCATGGTTTACGAAGTGTACCTTCCGCTCAATCTTGTTGTCAAAAACAACACTAGCCCTTCCATTAAAAAAAACCACCCATAAGTAGTTTCGCCAATTTGGATAATCTGGCGGAATAACGATCCGTCCTTGAGGAATTAGCCAAGGTGGATGAGGGATGAGTGCAAAGTGCCGAGATTGATGAGTAGCAACAGGTCCAACAGCTAGGGGTGCATCCTCATCCCGTAATGATACCTGTGGAGCAAAGCTGGCGTCAGGCCGCTTTGGGGAAGTTATTAGGACTATTCCAAGAGTTTGGGGTCAATGGCGACAACCCCCAGGCGGCGCGTGCCTTGTCGCAACAAAGGTTATGGATACCAACCTCCCAGGAGGCCTGAAAGTCACGGCAGACCGAGGAGCGGCGCGGATGAATGGAGCATTTGGTTTTGCTGCCGATCTCTCCTTGCAGGGCGAGGCAGCGTGGTTCTGGTCGGTTAGTGCCGAGCATCACCCGGCGCCAGGGTAGGAGTTCTTCGGTGAGCATGATTGGGACGCCGCCCGGAGTGACATCATCGGTTTCGGCCCAGTAAAAAGAGACGCGGAAGTGAGCGCAACAAGCCCCGCATTGCAGGCATGGTTGGGATGTTTGCATTCGTGACACCGTTAAATAAAAGGTTTTATCTCGGTGTAGACGATAGTTGTGAAAAATAAGCAACGGGGGAAAGGCAAGACACACCTTACGGTTGGCCTTTTATCTTAAAAATAGGTGTTGAGCAACTTTGTTCAGCCCCATTCCGGCTTATTAACATAATGAGCAGCTGTTGTTTTATCCCATTGGGTACAGAATTTCTTGATTGACACTATCACACTCGGCCATTAGCTCTTTGGCAAGAAGAGTTGCAGATCCTTTGAAGATGTCGTCAAGTTGGTCTGGATGAGTGGCCCCAACTATCGTGCTTGGGACAAAATCAAAACTGAGCGTCCAGGCGGTAGCCATGGTTACTGGGGCAAGCCCATATTTTCTTGCGATCTCAGCATATTTTTGTGCCGCAGCCAATGCTCGGTCATTGGCAAATCGGCCAGCCTGGGCCTTGATCCTGGCATCAGGATTGCGAAGATAATCCCCAAAGCGAAAGCCTTGCCAATTCTCACCGGGCAGATACTTTCCGCTCAAGACCCCTCCGGCCAACGGCGAATAAGGGAGCAAGCCCACCTGCTCTTTTTCACAGACCAGCGCAATTTCATCAAGAAAGCGTCGATTGAGCATGGAAAAATTGTTCTGGATGCTTTCAAAGCGCTTCAACTTCCGGAAGTGGCTGGTCATCAAGGCTTTGCTCAATCCGTAGGCATTATCGTTTGAGGTTCCGAGATAGCGGACTTTCCCGCTGCGGATTAGTTGATCGAGGGCTTCAAGACTCTCTTCAATTGGCACCACGGTATCTGGCCAATGAACCTGATAGAGATCAATATAATCGGTTTTGAGCCTTCTCAAACTTCCTTCCACCGCCGTGGTGATATGAAACGCATCAATGGCAGTGAGACCATGCCGCACCGGGGGCACAAACCAGCCATTGGCCGCCCCTGCAACTTTAGTGGCAAGAATAATTGAATCTCTTGGCTTATCAGCCATCCACTCACCGAATATTTCCTCTGTGATACCAGCAGTTTCTGCGGAGGGAGGAACTGGATAGACTTCAGCCATATCAAAAAAGTTGATACCTTTCGCGTACGCTTTATCAAGGATCTCAAAAGAGTTTTTTTTATCGCATTTTTTCCCGAAGGTCATCGTCCCCATACAGATATTGGAAACCCTCAGACCGCTTTTGCCGATATAGTTATATTGCAAAACCTTCTCCCTTCAATTGCTCGATTTACTCGTCGCCCGTGCTCTTGCTCTCCGCCGCCAACATATTGACCGCCAGAGCCTCGGCAACCTTGATACCATCCACCGCCGAAGAGAGGATACCGCCCGCGTAGCCCGCGCCTTCGCCGGTGGGGAACAAACCCTTGGTGTTGATGCTCTGCAGGTCTGTGTCGTGGCGAGTAATGCGAACCGGCGACGAGGTACGGGATTCCACGCCGGTGAGTACGGCATCGTCCAGATCAAAGCCGTTGATCTGTTTCGCAAAAGCGGGCAGCGCCTCACGAATGGCGGTGATGACGTAATCCGGTAACGCTTTGCTTAAATCGCAGAGGTGGACTCCGGGGGTGTACGAAGGCTGCACTGAGCCCAGGGCGGTGGAGGGACGACCGGCCAGAAAATCTCCCACCAGTTGCCCCGGCGCTTGATAGTTGCCGCCGCCCAGCTCGAAAGCACGCGTCTCCCAGAAACGTTGAAACTCCATCCCAGCCAAAGGATCGCCGGGATAATCTGCTGGCGAAATCCCCACCACGATACCACTGTTAGCGTTCCGCTCCTTACGTGAATACTGGCTCATGCCGTTGGTCACAACCCGACCCGGTTCCGAGGTGGCGGCAACCACGGTGCCGCCGGGACACATGCAGAAGCTATACACCGAACGGCCGTTGCTGGCATGATGGATCAGCTTATAGTCGGCAGCGCCCAGCAGCGGATTGCCAGCGTTTTTGCCATGGCGACTGCGGTCAATAAGCGATTGGGGATGCTCGATGCGAAAGCCGATGGAAAAAGGCTTCGCATCCATGTGCACACCACGGCGGTGCAGCATCGTAAAGGTGTCGCGGGCGCTGTGGCCGATGGCGACCACTAGTTGGCGGGTGGCGATGCGTTCACCGCTGGCCAGCACCACCCCGCAGACTTCACCGTTTTCAATCTCGATATCATCCACCCGACTCTGGAAGCGAATCTCGCCCCCCAACGCCTGGATCTCTGCACGCATTTTCTCCACCATCCCCACCAGCCGGTAGGTGCCGATATGTGGTTTACTGACGTAGAGGATTTCCGGCGGCGCCCCGGCCTTGACGAATTCTTTCAGGACCTTGCGACCATAATGCTTGGGATCCTTGATCTGGGTGTGCAGTTTGCCGTCCGAAAAAGTGCCAGCCCCGCCCTCGCCGAACTGGACATTGGATTCCGGGTCGAGGATGCCCTTGCGCCACAAATCAAAGGTGTCCTTGGTCCGCTCCCGCACCGCCTTGCCACGCTCCAAGATCAAGGGCCGGAACCCGGCCTGAGCCAGAATCAACCCGGCAAAAAGACCAGAAGGACCCATACCGATGATCACTGGTCGATCAAACCGCAGGGAAGCAGGAGCTCGGGCAACAATATGGTAGGAGGTGTCAGGGGCGATTCTCAGCTGCTGGTGGCCGATGAAACGCGCCAGCAACCCAGCTTCATCGGCCACCTCAATCTCCAGGGTGTAGATAAAGACAATGGCATGGGATTTTCTGGCGTCAACCCCGCGTTTAAAGATGGTTAAACCAATGAGATCCTGGGCTGGGATACCAAGGCGGGCGATGATCGCCGCCTTAAGATCGGCTTCGCTGTGATCCAACGGGAGTCTGATTTCTGTAAGTCGCAACATGGCAAGAAGATGGTTTGGCTTGTTTTATCCATGAAGTTATAGGCATGGAGGGGAAAACAACTTATGAAACTTTTTACTCCAGAGGGGGGATTATTGCACGGGGTTTGCACAATATATCGAGCAGTGGCAATAAGGGTGTATTTCTGCCCTCGGAGATGAATTGAACAGAACCTGCCATAAGATACCCTTCAAGGAAATCGGGCGGCGCGCTACAGGAATAACCATGAGCAGATTTACTGCCAAATTACCCCCAAGAATAAAAAAAAAGGGATTCAAGCAAAAAGCCTGAATCCCTTGGTATTACATGGTAGCGGGGAGAGGATTCGAACCTCTGACCTTCGGGTTATGAGCCCGACGAGCTACCGGACTGCTCCACCCCGCGTCACGGTCCGCACAACTTAACACTTTCACTTTTAAAGTCAAGAGTTTTAAGGGATTAAAGGTAACATTTAAATAATAATTTCCCTCAGGGCCAACCCCTGACAGAGAGAGGGAACAGACCTCAACGGTCAGCAACTCACAGAGACAGTAAACCGTCGCGAAGCTCCTTAGGAAACCGCACCAGTTTTCCGTTCCGATCCACGGCCGCATTCACCGTATGCCCCAGAACCAACAGCTTATTGTCCGCCTCCCGGATAATTCGATAATCAAAGCGGCAAGAAACCGGTTTCACTAACCCCACCGTGGTTTCGATGCGCAGCAGATCATCATATCTGGCCGAGGCTTTATAACGCGCCTGACACTCGACCACCGGCATGATTATCCCCTGCCCTTCAAGATCGCTGTAAGGCATGACCTGATCCCGCATCAACTCGGTGCGACCCTGCTCAAAATAACGGAGGTAATTGGCGTAATAAACAACCCCTCCCGCATCGGTATCACCGTAAAGGACCCGATAAGGACAACGGTGGATAAATGGCTCGCTCATATTACCTCCTGCAACAACCGCCTCAAGGGGCCAGCAACAGTTCACAGAAACGCTTGCCGTCGGCAAGCTCTTTACCACTCTTCACCCCAGACTCCTCGGTATAGGGCATCCCACACCCTTGGCCCTGCTGCCGCGAGTCGTAGATAATCACCGGCACCGCTTGCGCCGAATGGGTGCGAGTGGCAAGGGGGGTAAAATGATCCATAGCCACCGCCAGCCGGAAATCAGTACCGGCCAAAGCAGCAATAATCGGCTGCACAATCCGCTGATCAAAGTCCTCGATGGCCTGCATCTTCTCAGCCAGCAGCCCTTGATGTCCAGCCTCGTCCGGAGCCTCGACATGGACAAAAACCAAATCCTTGTTCTTGAGCGCAGCCAAAGCGCCATCAACCTTGCCCTGATAGTTGGTATCAAGGTACCCGGTGGCGCCGGGGACATCAATGATCTCCATCCCCGCATAGACCCCGATCCCTTTCAAGAGATCAACCGCCGAGATCAAGGCTCCGCTAACCCCGTATTGCTCCTGCAAGGTTTGCATGCTGGGCGCTTTCCCCTCGCCCCACAGCCAGATCCCGTTGGCAGGATTGAGCCCTTTGGCAACTCTTGCCAGGTTCACCGGATGATCGGCAAGAATCACCGCCGCCTTGGCCATCAACTCAGCCAAGGGCGCGGCCTCCTGATAGCGATCTCGGTACTTACCAACCTCGCCACCAGTGTGATCATGGGGAGGAACGGTAACCAAACCACCAACCTCACCGCGATAAATTAACAGATGCCGATAACTGATCCCCGGATACAAACAAATCAACTCATTGCCCAGTTCCCGCTCCAGGGTCTCGATGAGTTGCCGGGCCTCATCGGTGGAGATATGACCACCGCTATAATCAACCATGGTCACCCCCCCATCATCAAGCTGGGCAATGGTGACCAGATTACAACGAAAAGCAATCTCGCCTGGGGCAAGTTCAACCCCCATACTGGCGGCCTCCAAAGGAGCACGGCCAGTGTAACATTGGCTGGGCAGGTAGCCTGCCAACGACAGGTTAGCGACATCGCTGCCGGGCGGGTAGCCTTCGGGAACAGTGCGCAACTGATAAATTTCACCGTTCTCAGCCAGATGATCCATGGCCGGAGTGTTGGCCGCCGCCAACGGAGTGCGATTACCCAATTCAGCGATGGGCAGATCACCCATCCCATCACCCACCAAAATTAGATACTTCATAGCCTACCCTTCGTGCTCATCTTCCATGATGCGCACCTTCACCGTCTTGGCGGTGCAGAAATCCAAGGCATCAATTTCAGCCAATGCCCGGAGCACCGCCGACTCATCGGTTTCATGGGTTCGCATCACCACCGGCACAGTGCCGGAATCATTGCGCTGCTTCTGAATCACCGACTCGATGCTGATCCCGTACTTACCCAAGGTCCCGGCAATGGCTGCAAGCACCCCAGGTTGATCACGCACCGACATCCGAAAATAATATGAGCCGTGCAGTTTTTCGAGAGGAGTGATATCCCGAGAGTGGACCTGGTCCGGTTGATAACCCATGGCTGGCACCCGATTCACCGCTCCATTAATGATATTACGGCCAATATCAACAATATCAGCCACCACGGCGCTGCCGGTGGGCATCTGACCTGCGCCCTGACCATAGAGGAGCACATCTCCCACCATGTCACCATGGAAATGAACAGCGTTAAAGGCTCCGTTGACACTGGCGAGGAGATGACTTTCCGGCACCAGGGTCGGGTGCACCCGTGCCTCAACATGCTCACCATGATTACGGGTAATGGCCAGGAGCTTAATCCGGTAACCGAACTCCTTGGCAAAATCGATGTCAATGGGTTCAATGGAGGAAATCCCTTCAATACTGATGTCATCAATACTGATGGTCATCCCGTAGGCCATGGTCATGATGATCGCCAACTTATGAGCAGTATCGATTCCCTCAACATCATAGGTGGGATCAGCCTCAGCATAGCCCTTGGCTTGAGCGTCCTGCAAGACCTCGGCAAATTCCTTACCGTAATCGGTCATCTGGCTGAGGATATAGTTGGCAGTGCCATTCATGATCCCCATCACCGACTCGATGCGGTTAGCAACCAACCCCTCCTTGAGAGCCTTGATCAGCGGGATACCACCACCAACGCTGGCCTCAAAACCAACCTCGACATTTTTCTCCACCGCCGCATCAAAAATCTCCTTGCCGTGCTGAGAAACCAACGCTTTATTGGCGGTAACCACATGTTTACCGCAGGCAATGGCCTTCAGCAAAAAGGTCTTGGCGGGCTCAATGCCACCAATCAACTCAACGACGATATCAATTTCAGGATCATTAAAGATCTCCTCAACATCCTTGCTGAGCTTAACCCCCTTGAACTGCGCCGGTAAGGCCGAGCGACTTTTATCGACCACCGTCTTCAAGGCAAAGGTGCAACCGGCCCGTTTTTGCAGACGACTCAGCTGTTGCAATAAAACCTCGGCGGTACCGCTGCCCACCGTGCCGAAACCAATCAAACCTATATGGATAGTCTTCATAACCTTCTTCCTAATTTCTGGTTGTAGGATACATCATTTTTGCCGCCAAAATACTCCCCAGCCAGCGGCACCAAAGAGATACCCTCTTTGCCCCTTGATGTCAAAAAAAACAGCTAGAAAACCAACCCACCACCTTGACGATGACTAAACCGGCAAACTCCCCTTTCGCAACGAAAGGCACATTGACATATGGAAGAAAAGTATTTAAAAACTAAAAGACATTTGCGCAGCCTTCTTTGTCTATTCATCATCACACAACTCAGGCTGGCCGCAACCCCTCACCCGTCAAAAAAATCAACCCGCTATATATAAGGGATATGCTTCGTGGAACAAGTTAACTTTTTCCAAATGTTTTTAACCGCTGGCCTGGTGGTTAAATTTGTCATGCTCCTCTTGCTGGCCTTCTCTTTTTTCTCCTGGTTCATCATTTTCAAGAAACATCTCCTCTTCAAAGCAGCCCGGCTACACTCGGCTGAATTCCTTGAGACCTTCTGGCAATCAAAAAATTTGGCTGCCGCCAATAACACCGCGCAAGAAATTGATATCTGCCCGGAGGCATCCATCTTCAAACACGGCTACACCGAACTGCAAAAGCTAAGCCGCAGCCAAGCCGACTCCGCTGGCACTGAGACCTTAAAAATGCGCCTGGCGCACATGGATAACCTACAGAGAACCTTGGCCAAAGCCACCACTCAAGAGATGCACCGATTCGGCAAATCACTTTCATTTCTCGCCACCACCGGCAGCGCCGCCCCGTTTATCGGCCTGTTCGGTACGGTCTGGGGAATCATGGCCGCCTTTCAGGATATCGGCATGCGTGGTTCCGCCACCCTGGCCGTGGTCGCCCCCGGCATTTCCGAGGCCTTAGTCGCTACCGCCGCTGGCTTAGCGGTGGCAATCCCGGCGGTGGTCTTTTACAATTTCTACTCCAACAAACTGGACAACATTGAAAACGACATGCATAGTTTTGCTGCCGACTTCCTTAACCTGGTCGAACGTGATCTGATCTCACGTACCCCCTGAGGCTTTTAAAATGGGCGCAATGCTGGGCAACGGAAAAGGTCGCCGCCGACTGGTAGCGGAAATAAATGTCACCCCACTGGTTGATGTCATGCTGGTGTTGTTGATCATCTTCATGATCACCGCGCCAATGATGACCCAGGGGGTTGATGTGGATTTGCCGGAAACCACCGCCAAACCACTACCACAGAAAGAAAAACCGGTCACCATCACCGTCACCAAGAAGGGTGTCATCTTTATCAATAAAATTAAGGGTGATCGGGATCTACTCAGACAACAGTTGAGCAAAATGGCCACCACCAACAAAGAGCGGCCCATTTTCCTTAAAGCCGATCGCAAGGTGCCATACGGACTGGTGGTGGAGGTGATGGCCGATATCAAGGATTCCGGCTTCGACAAACTCGGCATGATTACCCAGCCTCCAGAAGTGAGATAGGCGGCAAATGATCGGATCGGAATACCTTGCCCCGCTCCCGGATCGGGAAGTCACCTCAAAACAGGCCAAAATCGCCATGGTTCTGGCGGTGGCCGTACATCTGGGCACGTTTTTGGTCGGTATCTTTTCGCCCTACCTGTTGACCCAACCCCAAACCCTGCCCGAGGTTTACACCGTTAACCTCGTGGCCGTAAGCGAACCCGCGCCCAGCCCGGCTCCGAAGCCAAAGGTTATTAAAAAAGCAGCACCAGTACCACCGACCATAAAAACCAAACCAGCCCCGGCGGTGATCAAACCAGCACCGGTAAGCGTGCCGCCGAAAACGGCGATCTCAACCCGACCAATTAGAAGAAAAACAGTGCGCGACCAAAAAGCGGTGGAATCACTGCGCCGCCAGTTCCATGCCGAGCAAAAGTCTGAAGAAGCTGACAAAGAAGCAAAAAAAGCTGTTGCTAACGCCGTTTCCGCCCTCCGCCAGTCCCTGCATACGGAACCACGGCCAACCATCGATATTACGGCATCCACAAACCCGGCCGCTGTAGCCAACCCCACCAGCGGCTCCACCGGCGAACAGGTTGTGGCTGAAGCAAAAAGAAAGTACTTTGCTGCTGTTTATGAAAAGATCAAAGAACATTTCATCCTGCCTGACCTAAAGACCTGGAAACCTGACCTGCAATCCATCATGGTCATTGTGGTGCGCAAGGACGGAATCGTCAGCAAGAATTTTTTTGAACAAAAGTCGGAAAACATATTTTTCAACCAGGCTGTGGAGAGGGCCTTGAGCGAAGCCGCGCCCATGCCTCCTTTCCCACCAGAACTAAAAGAATCACGGCTCGAATTCGGTTTACGTTTTCGCCCCGGAGATCTGTTATAAATTTACTAAACATGCCCTCTACAAAATTACTCCGCACTTACACTATCATTGGCGCATTTTTCCTGGTTGCCCTCTTCTGGGCCGGGCCAGCCTTGGGCCGCGTCTACCTGGATATTACCGCCACCGAATTACGCAAGGTACCCATGGCGGTGCCTTATTTTATCGACAAGACCGCCTCGAGCAACCCCCTGCCAGCAGGCAAGGAGATGGCCGACATCATGAGTCGTGGCCTCAGTTTCCATGGCTTCATCAAGGTTGAACCGCCCGACCGCTATCAAGGACGGCAAGATTCAGACTGGCAAGGGTTGGGAGTTGACTTCACCGTTCTCGGCCAATACAAAATAACCGCCAATGATATTGTTCTGGAACTGCGACTGATCAACCTGGCTGAAGGACGGATGCTGCTAGGTCGCCGCTACCGTGGAAAAATCAGCAAAAACAGGGAGATGATCTTAAAGTTTTGTGACGAGATCATCCTCAGCCTCACCGGCCAGCGCGGCATCAGCAGAACCCAAATCTCATTCGTCTCCGACCAGTCGGGGAAAAAGGAAATCTACCTTGCCGATGTCCTGGGTGACAATATTCGCCAGGTCACCCATCATCACGACCTGGCAGTCTCGCCCCGTTTTTCACCCAATGGCAAACGCCTTGCCTACACCTCCTACCATCATGGCAACGCCGACCTTTATATCACCAACCTGACCCAAAAACTTACCACTCGCCCTATTTCGCGCCGCAAAGGACTTAACATGGCCCCGGCGTGGGCTCCTGACGGCAAATCCATGGTCCTGACTTTGAGCAAAGATGGCTCTCCCGACCTCTACCAAATAAACACCCGAGGCGTGATCCTGCGCCGCATCACCGCCAATGCCGGGATCAATGTTTCACCCAACTGGTCGCCGGACGGCAAACAGCTGGCCTTTGTCTCTGACCGCAGCGGCAAGCCACAGATCTACGTGATGGAGATGAAAAACAAACATGTCCGCCGACTCACCTACGAGGGCATCTACAACACCTCGCCAAGCTGGTCACCCCAAGGCGACAAAATCGCCTATACCGGTGATTACCAAGGGAACTACAATATCTTTATGATTTCGCCCCAGGGGGGCCCTTCCACCAGAATCACCAGAAGTTGGGGTAGTCACGAAGCCCCCAGTTGGTCCCCGGACGGAAACCAACTGGTTTACACCCGTACCCGCAACGATGAAAAAAAAATCTGCGCCATTTTTAAAAACGGCAAGTGGATGCGGGAACTGTTTAAAATGAACGGCAATCAGAGTTTCCCTCAATGGTCGCCCGAACCCTCAAAATAGCCAACCCACCTATCATCACAAAAGGATGAGGATATGAAAAAAACACTATGGAACACAATCCTGATTCTGGCTTTTTGCCCTTTTCTCGTGCAATGCGCCTCAACCAGCCAGGGAAGCCCCACCGACCTGCGCTTTCGCAATCTCGAAACCAGGATGACAACCCTGGAGCGAGACACCAAAGCCATCAACGCTCAAAACCAGGGCCAAGCCGAGATGGGGCTCACCGTGGATAGCATCGCGGCCCAGATGCTCCAAGTCAAGGGCCACCTTGAAGCAAACAACCAGCAACTACGTGAGACCCAAAAAACAACCAAGGAAGGCTACACCACCCTTGACCAGCAGACACAACAACGGATTAAGGAAAACAATGCCAGCCTGAAAAAACAGCTGGAAGCTAATCTTACCGCCATGCAAGAGAACATGACGAAACTTGCCGAACTACTCAGCTCGACCATGGAAGATATCGACACCATAAAAAAAGCGCGCAGCAAAGAAGCCACGGAAAGAGCCATGGCTGCAGCCCAAGCGGCGCAAGAGGCCATGGAACAAGCTCGGCAACAACAAGAACGGGCAGCAGCGGCAGCGGCAACCAAGGAATCCGCAAAAGCATCAGGGATGCGGGAGATAAGCCCGGCCCAAACCAAGAAAAAGATGGTGCCAAAAGAAACACCAACAACCGCCCCTAAGACCAAAAAAAGCTATGGGTCACAGTATGAAAAAGGACTTGCCCTCTACCGAGACCATAAATACAAAGAAGCGTACAACACCTTCCTTGACTACATCGACAAGGAACCCAAGGGTGAGATGATCCCCAACGCCCGCTTCTGGGTGGGCGACAGCCTATTCAAGCAAAGGGAATATGAGCTGGCAATCCTTGAATACCAAAAGGTGATCGCCGACTACCCCAAACATGGTAAGGCTCCGGCGGCTCTGCTTAAACAGGGACTAGCCTTTGAGAGATTAAAAGATCAGGAAACCGCTAAGCTGGTCTACAAAAAACTACTGGACGATTTTCCCAACAGCGAACAGGCAAAAACCGCCAAGCAATGGCTTGAAAAACACTAAAAGGTGTCTTGAAAAATTCGGATTTTTGTTCGAGATCAGGTAAACGAGGTGAAAATACTCCTCGGCCCGCGCAAAATTTTACCGAAGGAGCCCGCAGGGAATGCCCCCTGGGGGGCAATTATTAGAATATCGAAGTCTCAACTTCGGTCGATTACCTGTTCGCAGGACCATGCCCTGCATCTTCGGCACCCAGTAAACAGTTACAGCTATGGAGTATTGAAAAAATAAGGTCGCGACCCTGTTAGTAGTTATTACCTCCGAAGATAGAATCTTCGGAGGTAAAGCAGTGAGCGACCCAATACTCAGGACTTTTCGTTAAATAGCGTTACTATTCGCATCAAAGTCCTGAAATTTTGTTCTCGACTCCTCAATTTTCCGTTACGATTATAATTCTCCGCCACGATCCTTCCTAATCCCCCCCAACGTTCTTGTCTTTTTCCTGCTGCCAACTGACTATTCCTTCGCATCTTTTCTCCACTTAGAACCAACTTCAACCAACAAAAAAACCCCAGGGGCTATTTTTATATTTTATTTCAGCAAACGCTGATGCTACAATGTGTTACCGTTGTAAAGTCACCTCAATCATGGACAATCTA
>JAQYVW010000078.1 GCA_030145325.1 Desulfurivibrionaceae bacterium | reverse complement strand
CAACGCCTCCATGCCCACCACCCGACCGGTTTGGGTACTGATTTTGGGCTGATAGACCAGATAGAACTGCTCCTCTTCGATGCCCTTGCGCATCTCCCCCTCAAGCTGCAAGCGCTTCGCCGCTTCCTCATCCATAGATGAGGTGAAAAATTGATATTGGTCCCGCCCCTTTTTCTTGGCGCGGTGCATGGCAAGATTGGCATTGCGGAACAATTCTTCCGGATCGGAGGAATCATCAGGGGCGGTGGAGATTCCCATGCTGGCGGTCACATGCAACTCATGGTCATGAATCATAAAAGGGGCAAACATGATCTTATTGAGGGCGTTGATAAAACGGACAATCTCCGCCGCCTGATTCTTGTCATTGAGGATCATGGCGTATTCATCACCACCCAGCCGACTGAAGCTGTATTTTTCACTCATCAGCTTGTTTCCTCGCTCGGCGACTTCCTGCAATAACTGATCGCCGGCGCTGGGGCCAAGGCTGTCGTTGACATTCTTAAAACGGTCAAGACTGAAGAGCACCACCGCAAATGGCGCCAGATCCTCGCCCTCCGCGATGGTCGTCTGTCTGAGGCGATCCATGAACAGATCTCTATTGGGCAGACCGGTGAGCGCGTCATGGTCTGCCTGATACCGCAGCGCCTCCTCACCACTTTTCACATCGGAGATGTCGGCAAAGATGCCGATATAATTCTTCACCTTGTTGTCACGTCCCTTGACAGCGGTGATCGACAAGCTCTGCGGGTAAGCATCACCGTTTTTACGACGGTTCCAGATCTCGCCATGCCAGAAGCCGGTGTCGAAGAGATCCTTCCACATCTTCTCATAAAACCACTTGTCATGGTGATCGGACTTGAGGATGTTCGGCTTCTTGCCGATGGCATCTTCAACGGTGTAGCCGGTGATTTCGGTAAAGGCGGGATTAATCGACTCGATCACCGAGTCACCGTCAGTAACCACCACTCCCTCGTGGGCGGTATCCAGAACATTTTCGATCAGCTGCAGCCGATCTTCGGCCTGCCGCCACTGGGTGATATCATGAATGGTGCTGATCAAAAATTCGGGATGATTGTCACTGTCGAGGAATATCTCGCCGTTTTCCAGAACCAGCAGTTCCAGATTGTCACTGCGGATAATCCGATGCTCAAGAGTGTAAGGTGAACCGGTGGAAACGGCCTTATCGATCAGTGCCGCCAAGTTCTCACGTTCGGCCTCCGGGACAAGGACAAGGAGCTGTTGATAATCGGTCGGCGGCGAATCGGAATCCAAACCGAAGAGACGAAAAACCTCTGCCGAGCAGGAGAACTCGTTGCTCTTCAGATCAAGTACCCAGTTGCCGAGCTTGGCGATCTTCTGGGCATGATCCAGGGTCTGGCGATTCTTTTCTAGGTCTTTCTGGGTCCGCTTGAGAGAGGTAACCGCATCCTCCAGCTGAGCGGCTTTCTGGACGATCTCTTTATTATTTTTGGCTAGTTGCAGGAACACCTTGACCTTGCCGGTGAGCAGATAGGGATCGAATGGTTTGAAGAGATAATCAACCGCCCCGGCTGTGTACCCCTTAAAGACATGCTTCTCTTCCTTGGAGATGGCGGTGACGAAGATGATCGGGATATCCCGGGTTTTCTTGACCTGTTTGAGATATTGGGCGACCTCGAAGCCGTCCATCTCCGGCATCTGCACATCGAGCAGGATCAGGGCCAGCTCCTCCCGATAGGCCACCTCCAGCGCCTCCTTGCCGGAGTTGGCGCGGAGGATTTCGATCTCCATATCATCAAGCACCGCTTCCAGACTCAGTAGGTTGGCGGGCTGATCATCAACGATGAGAATTTTTTCCATAATTTTCGACCTTATCATTCAGGTTGTAAATGATTCGCCAGATGCAGATAGGCATCTTCCCAGCCATGCACGACGGTTGCAGTAGAAGCAAGATTCGTCGGCAACTTGCGCAGAACCGCCATCGCCGCTTCCTCCCCTCGATAGTCATCCACGCTGATAATCATAAAAGTCAGGCCGTGTTGCGGAGACCAGACCGGTGCCAACCGCACATCAAACGCCGCCGCAAAACACCCTTTCAGAAAGAGATCCGCGTCAACAAGAGTCGTCTCAGTATCGAGCAGCAACCGATAACCAGGCTGGTTCACCGCCCGATAAGGACGGGAGGCCGCCGGAAAACGAATCACGGTACCCACCGGTATCAGGTCGGTATCACGAAGATGCTGATTGGCTGCCGTCACCTTCTGCAACAACTCACTGTTAAAATCACCGTACACGCGCTTGATCATCCGGCTCAGCGAGTCGCCTTGTTTAATCTTGAGTTCACCGAGCAGCGGGTTTTCCGGAAAGAGCGTCGGGTCGGCGAGAATCCGGCTGAAGGGGTTCTCATCTCCGGGGCTCTGTTTGTCGGAAGCGGATTCTTCCGCAACCGCAGCTTCGATAGCCGGGACAACCCCTTCGGAAGTCGACGACAAATCTTCATTCAGCTCAGAAGCGGGCTCCATCCCAGACTCAATACCAGTAAAAGCAGGAGCCTGACCAGGGTCCACCATCGCCACGGCAACGGTCGGCTCTTCGCCCACGACTGACTCATGAACAGCCTGCGGAGTGTTCTCCGGCTCAACAACAGACAGCGGCGGCCCGGCCGGAACGACCTCCTGCTGAGGATAGAACGTGGCATCAAGCACCTGCGCCATCCTGACCTTTGCGGCCGGATTCGCCTGCCATTGCCAAAAGAGGATCGCCGCCAGCAGCAACACCATCAAGGCAGGCCGCAACGGCATGGTCCGGGGGATTTGCCTAGCCAAGCGGCCGCTGCAAGCCCGAACCAGAGAGGCAGAGACCATGGTTTTGTTCTGGATGATCAGACTGAGCAGCGATTGCGAACAGAGCTGCACGATCTTGCGCGGATACCCCCCGCTCTGCCGATAGACCGCCAGCAACGCCCAGAAGTTGAAGAGTTTGGGGGCCGCCGACCGACCATGCGCTTGCCGGAGCCGAAAGAGAATCAGTCGCCTGGTGTCGGCAAAATTGAGCGGCGTCAAGGTGCAGAATTCTGCAATCCGGTCGCTGAAATTATCCCGTTCCGCCAAGGCTTGTCTGAACTCAAGCTGCGCAAAGATCACAATCTGCAACAGTTTGTGGTTATTGGTCTCAAAGTTGAGGAATTCGCGCAAGATTTCCAGGCAGAAACCGGGCAGTTTCTGACCCTCGTCGATAATCAGAACGGTGATCTTGTCATCATCGACTCCCTGAGAAAAGAGATGCTGCTTGATCGTCTCCTTGATCTCACGCTCGGAACCATCATCCTCAATTCCGCCTATTCCGAACGCATCGGCAATCGCCCGCAAGAAATCACCGCCAGAAACGAACTCAGGATCAAGGAAGAGGCGGACAACCACCTGCCCGCCATCCTTGTCCAGCCTGCGAATCAGACGGCGGCAGAGGGTGGTCTTGCCAGTGCCGACCTCACCAAGCACCACACTCAATCCCTTGCGGAGCCTGATCGTCAACTCCAGCCGCTGCAGGGAACGCATATGCTGATCCGAGGCAAAGAAAAAATCAGGATCGGGCGAGTTGGAAAATGGCTCTTTTTCAAGGTCGAGGAGATTGAGATAATTCATTGCCTGTACCACTGGTTGTTAATAACGTAAGATACCGCTGCCGCCTCCTGATCCCGTACCGCCCCCGCCATCCAGGGTCACCGCAAAATCATCAAAGAAGCGTTCACCTTTATCGCCCAGATAATGAATGCCGATCTCTTCAGGTCGGATGGTTGCAAACCCTGAGGAAGTCAG
This sequence comes from Desulfurivibrionaceae bacterium, assembly GCA_030145325.1. GTDB lineage: Bacteria > Desulfobacterota > Desulfobulbia > Desulfobulbales > UBA5123 > UBA5123. Next base: position 9,384 of record JAQYVW010000078.1, on the reverse strand, counting down.
AGAATTATCAAAAATTGGGTTGCTGCCAGCAGCATGCCAGTTGACCTGGTTGAAGGCGGTGAAATCCCAGTGGATCGTGCAACTGCAATTAGTGGTGGCGCAGGTACAGTTGTCGGTTACCCGTTGGTACTGGTAGCCCTTGGCATCGGTATCATCTTCACCCTGCACATAAGCGGTAATGAAATTTTCCCGCACCCGAGCCGCAGGATCGGTGGTGATCTGGCCGTTGATGTCGAGATAATTGCCATTACTGTCGGAGATGTACTGCTCGGCAACCCTGACCACAAGTGTTGACCAATCTTTCAGCTTGCCCTTATTGTCCACCGCCCCGTCACCGATCTGCACCTTACGGTAGTCAAGCATGATGTAACTGCCAGCGACCTTTTTCCACAACACGACATAGATGGCCCCGCCTTCAAGAAGAAAATCCCCGTTAGCGTCCTTGGCGCAGAACGCTAACGGGATTGCGGTGCCACAATCCTTGTCCTTACTGGATCTTTTCATGAATGAAAAACCGTAACTGCTGTCGGTACTGCTGCTCATCCGGAACGACAATCCGGCGACAAACTCCTTGATCCCCGCGTTCAAGTTGGCCTTGAGCTGCACGGAATAACCAAGCAAGCCGTCGCCATTGGCCCAGATTTCAGTCAGATCCGGCAAGGTACTGCTGCCGTCCCAATTGAGACCGAGTTCAGTCAACTTCTTGTCAACCTTCAATTTATTGCCGGCAACCTTGGCCCCACCGGCAACCGTGGTCAGGTTGTCTTGCAGTTCACTCTTGCTGTCAAAGATAAGCGGGGCAACCGGTACTCCTTGAGAACCGGAGCCATTGATAACAAAGGTTACCTTGCGAGTAGCCTCAAAAGTATTGGCTCCCTGGCGCAAGACGCCAAATGATTCAAGGGTATAGGTTGGCGCAAGGTAAGAAAGAGTAAGGCGAAACTTGTCGCCGTTGCTCATGGTAAAGGTTTTATTGTTGAGCCGGGCAATGGTGCCAGTGGCTGGATCCAAGGGGTCACCGCCGCTCAACGCTTCCTGGCGGATAATGGGTACTGCGTAGCGACCGCCCGCTTCGGCCAGATAATACGCCTTGGTAGCATCAAAAGCGCCGACTTGAGTGTAAGTTGAGGTGGTGGTCAAAGTCACCATCGCCGTGCCCAGGGTCGCCACTACGACCAGAGTGATAATGACGCCGATGAGAATCGAGCCGTGCTGATTGCAAACCACCGCGCGAAAAGAACGCTGGGCAACTATGGCAGCTGATTTAAACAGGCGCATTACGAACCTCATTGTAGCGCTCAAGGCGTATTCCGGGTGGTGATTCTAGTCTGGAAGGATGGATTGATACCTTCCGGGCCATCTACGGTTAAGTTGATCCCAATTATTTTGCTGGCAGCACTCCAGGTTGTGGTGGGCGTGCCGTCATAAGTGTCGTAATAGCTTAAGCTGAAATTGTTCACCTGGTCGGCGAGAAGATCACCATTTAAGAGCAAGGTGTTGCCGGTAAGGGAGACCGTATGGGTCACATCTCCGCCTGGTCGTGATGCTGTATAGGTAATGTTGGTGCTGGTGCCGGTGGCGCTTTTAATTAACTGAAATTCCTTGCCCAGTCGTAACATGGCAAGTTGCGCCTTGCCCACCACAACCCCGCTGTCCTTTACAAAGGTGAAACTGCGGGTCAGGTTGAGAAGGCCAAACATGGCAACCGTGCCAATGATTCCGACCAAAGCCAAAACCATAATGACCTCCAGCAGGGTAAAGCCTTTATCTTTGTATTCCTGTCGGGCCGCCACCTTACAACTCCGTGCTGAAAAGGGTGGTAAATGTAACTCCCGAAGGATCACGGATCGTTACTTTCAGGGTATCCTGAGGAGCGGTGCCGAGGGTGTCGGCAATTTCCATCTCGTTGCTGAAATCGATGAACGTATTATTCACCACCCGATAACTTCCATAACTGTTGTTCTGGTCACTCCCCTCCGGGCCGATGGCCGTTTGTAGATCAACAAGGGTGATCATCTTACCGACCACCCGATTTCGGTAATCGGCAGTGATGTTTTCCATGGTGGTTTGCAGGTTTAGAGTTTCATTCAAGCGGACAGCGGGCATCCCACTCTTGGTGAGGGCGGTGCTTAAAAAAGGTACCAGCATCGCGCCAAGGATTGCCCCCATGGTTAGAGTAATAATGAGTTCAATCAGGGTGAATCCGGCCTGGGGCGATACTCTCATGGTATAAACCCCGTGTTTTTGCTGATCAAAAAACTTTTAGAACCGGAGCCGTCGGCGACGGTTACGTTAATATTGGTAATGCCGGGGCTGCCCCACTCATCGAAAAGCACAGGGTTTGTGGAGGCGGAAACAGAGCCGACAGCCAAGGTATGAGTCGATGAATTTTCGTTGGGCAGCAAACCTGAGCTGGTCAACCCATCGGTGAGCATGGTGTAGGAGTTGCCATCAAAACGAACTCCCCAGGACACATCGGCATTCATCGCCCGCGACTGCACAAAACGCAGATGCGCTTTGACAACCTCGCTCTCCGCCGCCAGGTCCGCCGAAGTATCAACCATCCGGCTAACAACCACGGCCGCCAGCACCGCAATCAAGAGCAGAGCGGCGATCACTTCGATGGTGGTAAACCCATCCCGTGAGAAGATGTGGGGGGGAGCTGATTTTTGCACAAGGCGCACCGTCACCGTTAAGAAATTTCCTCAGAGCACCCATGCCTTAAACTATAAAGACAAGACCCTGACTGAGGATGGAAAACCGCCGCTGAACTTAAGCAACGGCGGTTCCACCATCAACCGCGTTAATAATGTTACTGCGGTAATGGCACGGTTCTGGATGCAGTTGCACCCTCCACCGAGGTCCCAACAACACCGCTGGCGGTCACCGTAATGGGATCACCTGCTGCGGCCTGAGCAAAAGCGATGGAGAAGTCCCCTCCTGCATAAGGGTTGGCCAGGCCGGTAGTAACCAGCTCAGCCAAGGTGGTGGGTACTGTCGAATTGGCGAGAATATGCTTGGCTGCATACTGATTGATCTGTGAAACACCTTCCGCCACTGCGCCTTCGGCGGCTTTGTTCTTAGCATCTGCTTGCAGGTTGACATACTTGGGCACTGCCACCGCCGCTAAAATGCCAAGCAAGACCAGAACGGCAATGATCTCAATCAGGGTAAAACCGTGTTGATTCTTCAGAATACGTTTTGTGTGGTTCATGGCGTAACCTCCTTTGGGAGTGTTGAATTCGGGCATTTCCTAAAACAGTAATGCCTCTTATCTTGGGTTGCAATTATCGGCAGAGATTAGCCTGCCGTCTACCTCGCTTATTTCACCATCTTGGTCAGATCCCAGATGGGCAAGAAGATGGCCATGGCAAAGAAGCCGACCACCACGGTAAGGGCAACGATCAGAATCGGCCCCACCGCTTCTGCCAACCCTTTGGCAGCGTACTCAACCTCTTCGTCGTAATGTTTGGCGATCTCTTGAAGCATCTCTTCAAGTCGCCCCGACTCCTCACCAATAGCGACCATATTCACCACCATGGGCGGAAAATATTTTGCTGTGCGCAATGGTTTGGCAATACCGTGTCCTTCAGCCATCTGGTCCCGGAGGCGGTCAAACTCCTTTATTATCGCCGCGTTACCGATGGTTTCGGAGATAATAATAATGGCATTAAGGATAGTAACTCCACTGGAGAGGAGAATGGTCAGGATGCTTGAGAAACGGGACATGGCAGTTTTCAGAAAGAGGTTGCCAATAATGGGCATCTTTAACAGCAGCTGGTCCTTGAGCAGATTCCCGCCTGGAGTCTTGATAAAGGCAGTAAGCCCAAAAAAGATTGCCGCAGCTCCACCAATCAATACCGGCCAATAAACGGTGAGGCCGGTGTACATGGCAATACAAATTTTAGTGGGCAAAGGTAGATCCAGGTTGGCTTTTTCAAAGACGGTGACAAATTTGGGGATCACAAAGGTGAGCAGGAAAAAGAAGGCAAAGACCAGAGCAATAACTACTATCTTGGGATAGGCGAGCGCCCCCTTAATGTCCCCCTTCACCTTGTGTTCATGCTCCATGATGTAGACCACCCGATCAAGAATTTCGGGCAGGTTGCCACTGCTCTCACCGGCATTGACCAGACTACAGTAGAGGTTCGGAAACACCCGGGGATGCTTACGAAAAGCGTCAAAAAGATTGCTACCGGCCTGAACATCTTCAGACATTTCGGCCAGGGTGTCGCGCAGGAGAGGATTTTCACTCTGTTGACTGATGATATCGAACACCTTGACAATGGAAATCCCCGCCCGCAGCATACTGCGCATCTGTTTGGTGAAAAGGATTAGCTCCTCCTGGCGCATAGAGGTGGTCAGGTTATGCCAAAGATTTGCTTTGTTGCTTTTTACCGTTACCCCTTCCTTGACCTCGGTGGGAATCAGATCCCCTTGAGAGAGAAGTTCCTGGGCCGCGACCATTGATTCAGCCTCAAGGTTGCCGACAACGAAGGCACCCGTCTGGTCGATGGCTTTATAGGTAAAGGTGGGCATCCATTATTCCTGTCAGGTAAGAACGCTCTGGTTAGCTTCCTCAAAGGTGGTCAGCCCCTCAGCAATCTTGAGCGCTGCGGCCTCTTTGAGAAGGCGAATCTTCCCTTGCTGTTGCAGGGTTGCGGCAATTTCTGCTGAAGAGGTTTGGCGGATGATCATCTCCTCCACCTCGCCATCAATGGTAAGAATCTCGAAGATTCCCACTCTTCCTTTGTAGCCGGTGGCCATGCAGAGAGCACAACCTTTGCCGACCTGGAAATTCGGGTTTGGGTAATCATCAAGCCCCCAGAAGGTGATCTGTTCGGGTGTGGGTTTAAATGGTACCGCGCAGTGGGGACAGATTCGTCGTAGCAGCCGTTGCGCACAAACCCCAAGCAATGAGGAGGCGATCAGATATGGTTGAATACCCATATCCTGGAGTCTGGTGATTGCCCCGGCAGAATAATTGGTATGCAGCGTACTTAAAACCAGATGGCCGGTCAGGGCAGCCTGGGTGGCGATTTTTGCGGTTTCTTCATCACGAATCTCGCCGACCATAATCACATTGGGATCCTGGCGGAGGATAGAGCGCAATCCTGAGGCAAAGGTCATCCCGGCTCGTTCGTTAAGCTGTACTTGGCGAACGTTATTCATCCTGAATTCCACCGGATCTTCCAGGGTGATAACATTAATTTCGGGACTACTGATCTCATTTAAAATGGCGTACAGCGAGCTGGATTTGCCACTACCGGTGGGGCCGACGCTCAAGAGCATTCCATAAGGTTGGCTTGCCATTTTTCGCAGTTTCGTCATGTCCTGATGGTCGAGGCCCAGTTTGCCCAGCGGCAGGGCACCAGCGCTGACATAGAGAAGGCGCAGCACCATATTCTCGCCGTAGATGGTGGGCAGGGTTGAGGCCCGGAAACTTATTTCCTGATTATCCACCTTGATGTTAAAACGGCCATCCTGGGGGATACGAGTGTTGGCGATATCCATCCCGGCAAGGATTTTGATCCGCGAGATGATGCCGGTGAATAAATTCTGCGGCGGTGGCGGCATTTCATGCAGTTTGCCGTCGATGCGCAGCCGGAGCTGGGATGAGCGTTGCTGGGGGCTGAGATGAATATCGCTGGCCTTTTCCTGTACCGCCTGACGGAGGATGGAGTTGACCAAGCGAATAACCGGCGCGGCGTCGGCGATATCCTGGATATTGCTGAATTGTTCTGCGGCGACAAGGGGCTCAAACTCCGGCTCTTGCAGATCGCCCATCACCTCACTAACCGCGGATCTGACTCCGTAGATGCCGTTCATCAACAGGCTCAGTTCGGTTTCTGTGCAGATCAGGGGTTCAACCTCAATGTCGGCCAGCCGCTCCACCATATCCAGAGCGTTGATATCCAGGGGATCAACCATGGCGATCTTGAGAACGAAGGGGTCGCGTTTGAGCGGCACAATTTGATGCTTGGTGGCTAGCTCGTGGGACATTATTCCGGCCAGTTCCGGGCCAACTTCGTACTCCTCCGGCGTATAGCGGTTAATCTGCAATTGATCGCAAAGCAATTCGATGATCACCTCGCGGGTCACGACCCCTTGATCGATGAGGAAATCGCCGAGTTTCATCCCGGATTCTTTCTGCTTGGCCAACAACTCACCGAGCTGCTCATCGGTGATGAGAAAGGCATCAACCAGCATTTCACCAAGTCTTTTTCTGACTCTTCGCACGAGTTTTATTCCCTGTCGTTGTTGCCGGGCCGGGGCACGGCGTCAGTTGCTGCCTTGGGTGCCGGACTGTGGTTCTGTGGCGACTGCTTCCTGCCTGGCGGCAAGGATTTGCGGGGTGATAAAGATCAACAATTCCTCAAAATCACGGGCGTGGGCGTCATTCTTAAACAGCCAGCCCAGACCGGGCACGTCCTTGAGGCCGGGAACGCCAGAGTTGCCGTCGGTATTTTTTTCCTTGGAAAGGCCAGCGATGACCACTGTCTCGCCGTTTTTTACGATTAGCTGAGTCTGGGCCAGTTTTTTATAAATGAATGGATTGCCGTTAACATTATTAATGGTGTCAACCTCATCCTTCTTGGCCTCGATATCCAGCCGAATCAACTCATCGGAAATAACATGTGGGGTGACGGTGAGCCGCAAGACCGCGTCCTTGTACTCCACCTTGACATCATTGTCTTCCACCGTTTGAAAGGGTACCTGCACTCCTGATTCGATTACGGCCTGGTTGTTGTCCAGGGTGGCAATGGAGGGACGGGAAAGGATATTAACCTTACCAGCCTTCTGTAGCGCTGATAGTTGCAGGTCGAGAATGTCCCCGCCCAAGCTGAAGTGGGCAAAGCCGATGGTGGCAGGCGAAACACCGCCAATTTTATTGGCAGGTAAATTAATTCCAAAGCCGTTCACTGCCACCGATGCCGTTGCGGTATTAAGGGTGGTGGCAGCACCGGAGGTAATCGCCAGACCACGATTTTGTGAAGTGTTGTTCGCCCATCCCCAGCCCCACTGGACACCAAGTTCCCGAGCTGTGTCCTGGGTTGTTTCAACGATGTGGGCCACGATGAGGGTCTGAGGAGTCGGTCTATCCAATTTCCAGATATATTCAAGTAGGTTATCCATGTTTTCGGCAACATCGCGGATCACCAGGGAGCGAGAGTGTTTGTCCACAGACACCGCGCCTCTGGACTTGCCCTCTTTATCTTTGGTGAGTAGCGGCAGGATGGATTTAACCATCTCTGTCGGGTCAGAAAACTCGATGGTGACTATTCTGGTTTCAAGGGGTGCCACCTGTTCTTTTTCAAGCTGTAGAGCTTTGCGTTCCAGTTGCCGTTTCAAATCGTCCATGGACAACACCCGCAACAGGTTGCCTTCTTTGGTGACGATTAGATTGTAACTGTTGACTATCCCCATGAACACCTGATTCCAAGGCGCTTCCTTGATGTGGGTGTTGATGGGCCCTTTGACGTCTGGACTGATCAGGATATTCTGCCCCGCAAGCTTACCCAGCGCCCTGAGGACCGTGCCAATATCGGTATCGACAAAATCAACCGAAATGGATTTGTTTGGCAGGGTTTTGCTAAGTTCGGCAATGGTCGGCATCACCGGTTTCTTTGTTGGTTGTACCGAGGCTGCTTTTTTCGGGGATTTCTGCATCTCCTGGCGTTGCGGTAGGTAAGGTTTGGCAGTTTCCGCCTTGGCCCGCCATCCCTCCATGAACAGGTCTTTCTCTGGCGGCTTTTGGGCCGCACAGCCCAGGGTGGCAAGGAGAGCGGTTGCCAGCAGTAGATAACGAACGGTGGCAAGGAGAGTTTTCATAGATGTACCTGCTCCAGTGGCAATGTTACGTTGGGTTGTATAATTCATTTTTGGTCACTAAAAGCTATTGCATAACCTTTTTTCTCGCGAGTAAGCCGGATTTGCGCCGAAGTGATCTTTTCGATAATAAATCCCTCCACCGTCTCACCCTCTCGATACTCACTGTTATTGATGATGGCAATGCGTTCTCCTGCCATTTCCAGATATCCGGAGTAGGAAATGTTTTTTGTCTCCACTGGAATATCGGCAATGGTGCTAGAGTCGGTTTCTTTTTTATGATCAAGGCCGACAATCAGGAAAGAGTTGTCCTGCCACGGCAGTTGCGCATTGACAAGGACCTGGTTGATTGCTGTGGCATCTGCCGGTTTATCCGTTAATACAGTTTTAGCCATGACCACGGCGGCGGTGGAGCTGCCGGTGGGGGGGGCATCAAGCACCTCTGGTTTGCTAAACAAGGTGTAGAGCCCGTAGAGAAGGGCTGCTCCCGCCATGCTGATAATTACTTTTTCCCGAGTGGTCACGATTGGTTACTCCGCTTGGCTTCCAGACTCCGTACTTCAGGCAATATTGATCGCCATGATTATCCGGAGGGTTATATCGCTGCCATTTGCTTCAAAAGTTAGCTGTTCAAGTTCATGGACATAGGGTTCACGCAGAAGATCGAGGAGCAGGGCACGATGTTGCTCAAGATGACCATGCAGAATTGCCTGGATTCGGACCCGATGTAATGGCTGACTGCCTTTTTTAATTGTTGGTCGTACTTCCTCAATGATGACTCCTTCCTTGGCCGCCAACTCATGCATGGTATTGACAAGGTTGCTCATGTCCTGCGCCGGAAGAGGAGCAGGTTTTACGGGTGGCTGGGTATCTAGTTTGGTCTGGATAGCAAGTTGTGCTGTGAGTTGCTGGTATAAGGAGTTCATTTCATTCTGGTCTTTCAGTTGTGCTTGTAGTTCCTTGATGGATCTGACCTGATGGCGATGTTTGAATATGTCTGGTATCAGGGCGACAGCGGCAAAGAGTAATAGGGTTCCCAAACAGGCAGCGATAACGATAATATTCTGGCGGGCCAGTTTGGAGAAATGAGGCAGGGTAATCATGGCTTCATCCTTGCCGATGGGTGCGAAACCAGATCCATTGGTTCGGGGGCCGGAATGATGGCGGCAGAGAAGTGGAGAACAGTTTCACCGCCAGTGGTAGCAAGCTGTTTCTTGATAAAAGAGGCGTTTTCAACCAGTGGCGAACCTGCCAGTTGCTGGAGAAGACCACTCATGACAAATTCACGGCTCCGCTCATCACCAAAAACCACCCCTTCCAGAACCACCTGCCTGTTTTTCTTTGTTACTGACTGTCGTGGGTTACGGGAGACAGGCTCAATGGCCAGCCGCACCAGTTTGACCCTGGTCGGCAGTAAGCGAGTGATTTCGCCGACCAGACCAAGCTGGTAATATTTTTGGGCCAGCGTTTTTCTGGCTGTTCTGCCTGCCTTAATTTTTTGAGAGGCCTGGAGCAAGAGAGTTGCATTAATCTTGTTGGCAAAGGTGGTGGAGA